>NZ_JBNGOZ010000001.1:0-470208 GCF_050589825.1 Carboxylicivirga longa
CTAAGGAAAGGTTTTTGAAAATAGACCTATGTTATCAACAACTAATCGGTTTTACAACGCATTATTAAACTATAGCCTAATTATTGCACAATGTGATTGATAGTGGGCATATTGCGCTCCACCCTGTTTTCGAATTTCATTTGCGGATAGCCAATGAGTATAGCGCTGTGAATGGTGTGGTGTGCGGGTATTTGCAGCGAGTGTTTTATTTTTTTGTTACGACGAGCAGCATTTACAATATATCCATTAATGCAGGTGCATAGATCAAGCAGCTCAGCATAGAGCGTGGCCATACCTGTCCAGATGGCAGCATCGTGCACGGGCATGCCTACAGGGGTGGTTTCACTATGTATCACAATCATTGCCGGGGCGTTATAGGTAATCATCTTCTTATTGATGGCTGCCTTATTCATGAATTTGTCTTTAGCTGTCATCATTTTTTTGAGGGTGGCGCCGCCGGCAAACAAGCGGATGAGTGGTTGGGTGAAGCTATTAATGCCTTTAAAAGCTTTGGTGAGGGTAGTAATTGTGAGCGTGTTAATTTCGTCCATCACGCTTGTATTGCTCACAACAGTAAATTGCAGGCTTTGCAGGTTGCTGGCCGTGGGGCTAAAGCGCATGCTTTCAATAAAGTGCTGCAGCAGCTCAGGCGCTACCCGGCGTTTACTGAAGATGCGATGTGAGCGACGTTGCTGCATCAGTAGCTCAAAATCGTAGGGCTGAATGTTGTTTTGCGAGGTTTCTCCTATAAGATGTTGGGCATTGATGGCGTCGTGTGGACAGATGGCACCGCAGTGATGGCATTCAATACAGTCGTTGCTGATGGTTTGCTTGTTAATGTTGATGCCTGCAACCGGACATATCAGCTCGCATTTTTTGCATTTGCGGCATTGCGTCATGTCAATTTCAATCATTCGTTGTGGTATTTAATAAAGCAAATATACAGATTGAGCGGTTTTATTTGTCGCCTTATTTTTTGTGGCCTTTGCGGGAATCATTATTTTTGTTCTTGACTTTTATATGAATAAAATTATAGTCAGGATTTTAGCTGCCTGATATCCGCATTGTTTTTAAGTATTCTAAATTATTTTATGATTTAAGAGGTGCTTGACCGGCCTCTATTGATGTTTGTCGTGCAATGAAGAAGTTTGCTTATTGGCTGTATCAACCTTACAAGTTCTTAGTTTTTATCCCGCTTTTTGCAGCGGCAAGTATTCTGTTTTCATTTTTGGCTGCGAGTTTCTCCATATTGGTTAACCCACGAGTGGGCAGCTTTTGGGGCGCTACCTGGGCGCGTGTAACGGGTTGTCTCACGCCCATGTTTGTAAAGGTTAGCGGACGGGAGAATATTCGTAAGAATCAATCGTATGTGATCATAGCCAATCATCAGAGCGGGTATGATATATTTTTGCTATACGGCTGGTTGGGTGTTGATTTTAAGTGGGTTATGAAGAAGGAGTTGCGTCATGCACCCGGCATTGGCTATGCCAGCCATAAGGTGGGTCACATCTTTCTCGATCGTTCATCGCCACGGGCGGCCTTGGCTTCCATAGACGAGGCGAAAAGAAAATTAAGTGGTGGTTCATCCGTGGTTATTTTTCCGGAGGGAACACGTAGCGGCTCTAATACCATGCGCCCCTTTAAAAAGGGTGCTTTTAAAATTGCCTTTGAGCTGGGGCTTCCCATACTTCCTATTACCATAGTAGATACATATAAGGTTTATAATAAGGGCTTGAATCTGTTACCGGGCAGTGTTGAAATGGTTATCCATCCCCCAATCGATACACGTAAATACATGGATCAGCCCAATGAGCTGATTGATAAAACATATAATATTATACAATCGGCCTTGCGTTAGCAGATGAGCACAAGGCGGATATGTGATTGTATTTGCGGAACGGTACTTTATCATAGGGAACCGTTCCCTAAAACTTATTGAGCGCTCTACCCGGTTATTACTTGTATTGCAATTGATCGTTTACTTTAATTACAGTGGTTTTGCTGTATCTTGGGTTTTGTGTGAATGATTACATAACCAAATGGCATTTTTTGCGTAGTACACTAACTTATGAAGCATCTCGTATTACTTTTATTTGCAGTTCTGCTTGTTACTTTCGGCCGGGCGCAACATTACAGTGTTAAATCGCGCAAGGCCATTGCCAGCTTTGAGGCCGCGCAAAACAGTTATGCCAACAATCAGCCGCAAGAGGCGCTGAAGTACCTTGACGCAGCCCTTCGTAAGGAGAAGAGTTTTATTGAAGCTTATCTGCTGAAGGCTGATATTCACTTCTCGCAAAGGCAGTATAATCGTGAGGTGCATGCTCTGGAGAAGGCATTGGCTATTGATAGCACCTTTTTTGTGCCGGCTTTATTTAATATGGGCGTGGCCAAGTACAATACGGGAGCCTATGATGAGGTGCGTCCGTGGATGCTGACCTTTAAAAAATACAACCGCAATAAGCGCAGTAAGCTTAATCCTGATTTTTGGATTGAGAAAGCCGAGTTTGCCCGCGATGCCATTGTCAATCCTATCTTTATTGAGCCGGTTAATCTGGGACAGCATATTAATAGTGAGTTGGATGAATATTGGCCCAGCCTTAGTGCGAATGGCGAAACCATGATATTCACCGTGTTGGTACCTAAGGATCCATTGGTGAACGATGTTACAGGGCTTGTGAAGAATGCCATTAACTTTCGTGAGGATTTTTATGTGTCGCAACAGCACGATGGAGTTTGGCAGATGCGGCAGCCCGTAGTATCGCTCAATACCAATAGCAACGAAGGGGCCCAGACTTTAAGTGCCGATGGTAACTGGATGTTTTTCACCGCCTGTGGCCGTAAAGGAGGGCGCGGCAGTTGCGATATCTGGTTTTCGCAGCGTACCGCCGATGGATGGAGTACGCCAAGCAACCTTGGAGCGCCGGTGAATACCCCTTTCTGGGAGTCGCAGCCCAGCTTCTCATCCGACGGACGCAGCCTGTATTTTGTTAGCAGCCGGCCCGGTGGAAAAGGGAAGAAAGATATATGGAAGGCCTATATTACCGGTTATAAAAAGGATGGTACACCCTTCTTTGGTAAGCTCCAAAACATGGGGGATAACATTAATACGGAAGGGGACGAGAATTCTCCTTTTATTCATCTCGATAATAAAACTTTGTATTTTGCTTCCGATGGATGGCCGGGCATGGGCAATATGGATTTATTCTTTTCCAAGAAGAATGATGAAGGACAGTGGGGGCGCGCCAGTAATCTGGGCTATCCCTTAAATACCGAGAAGGATGAGATTGGGCTTGTGATAACGGCCAAGGGAGATCTGGGCTATTTCTCTTCCGACGGGCTCCATGAGGGGGATGATAAAGACATCTATCAGTTTACCATACCCCAAAGCATACGCCCAACACCCGTTACCTATGTAAGGGGCAGGGTGTTCGATGGTGCATCAGGCGAGCAGCTGTCGGCCGAGATACGTATTAATAAAATGCCCAATGGTGAGTTGTCGGCCAATGTGAGCACAGCACAGCACTCGGGTGAGTTTCTTTTCTGTCTTCCATCGGGTGGTAGCTATGCTTTGAATATACACAAAAAGGGTTATTTGTTTTATTCCGATAATTTTAAAGTAAGTGAAAAGGCCTCTATGGATAAGCCGCAAGTGATGGATGTGTACCTGAGTAAGATAAAAGCCGGAGCTCGCTTTGTGTTGCGTAATGTGTTTTTTGCCACCGACTCCTACGAGCTGGATCCCGCTTCACATACCGAACTGAATTACGTGGTGCACTTGATGCAGCTTAACCCGGGCGTGAAGGTTGAGATTGGTGGACATACGGATAATGTGGGTACACAGAGCTATAACCTCACGCTGTCGAACAAAAGGGCACAGGCCGTTTATGATTATCTGATAGGGCAGGGTGTAGATGCTGTTCAGCTCAGTTACAGGGGCTACGGTTTTGATCAGCCGCTGGAGAGTAACGAAACAGAAGCCGGCAGGGCACAGAACCGGAGAACGGAACTTAAGGTGACAGAAGAATAAAAAAAAACTGCCTTCGGGCAGTTTTTTAGTTATTCAAGTATTTCGATAGGGTATCCATTAGTATTTGAAGACGAATGGGTTTGGCGAGGTAATCGTCGCAGCCTGCCTCCATGCATTTCTCACGCTCACCCGACATTACGTGGGCAGTCTGTGCAATAATGGGTATGGCTTTGTTGATCGCCTTGATCTCGCGTGTGGCCGTATACCCATCCATAATAGGCAGTTGCAAATCCATTAGTACCAAATCAATCTCATTTTCCTTAAAAAGCTCAATGGCTTCCTTGCCGTCCTTGGCCCACAGTATCTTGGCGTGGGTCTTGCGAAGTGCAGCATCGAAAAATATCTTATTGGTATCTACATCTTCCACCACTAAAATCACTTTGTCTGCCCAATCCTGTACCAGCGAATTGTTTATTGAATCACTTACACTCATTTTTTCGATAGATGGGTTAATAATCTATTTTCAGCATTCTAAAGTAGCGGTTGTTAACCGATTATCCAAGACATGATGATAAAAAAACACATCGCGAATAAAGGTCTTATGTTTATCGCTGCTGTATCCCATGTGTTGGTAATGTTCTGTAGTGTTCGGTTTCAGGCATGGCAGGTTCATTAAATTCAATTATTTTCGTTGGCACAATTATCCGTGAAGAACAATGGTGATCAGACTTTTCTTTTTCATATTCCTCTGTGGCTGTGGCCAGCCGCTATTTGCCATGGCACGTATCGACTCAATGCTTCAGCGTCTGACTTTGGCCGAAAAAGTGGATTTGTTATTTGTCGACAGAAGCGATTCGCTGCCTGGTGATACCCTCATGTTGTTTCACCAATACCCGTTTTTACATGGCAAAGAGATGGATATCGATACGGTCGGATGGCCTATGCCCAACGCCTATACACTGTCGGCTCTCACCGATTCTAATTTAATTCATCAGTTTTACAAAGGCTACTATGCTGCGCATATTTCTAATGGTCTGTGTGGCGTGCTGGTGCCTGACCGCCTTCCCAATGTAGGCGTTGTGTATACCGGCCGCAGTAAGGCTTTGGATGACTTGCCCCGCATTATTGATTTTCCCTGTGAGTTGTTGGATAAGCAGCTGTTTCGTTACTTGAGAAATGAAGGGGAGGAGGATATAGATTATGCACAAATAGGTATGCCATTGCTGGGAGCATTACACCGGCCATTGGATGCAGCGGTTTCCTTTCGGGAGATGATGAAGTTTAATTACCTGTTTTGGCAGGACGGTGATGAGACTTGTCGGAAGTTGTTGCTGAAGGCCTTTGAGACCGGCTTTTTGTCAGGAGACATACTGGATGCCAAGCTCAGGCGTTTGATGCGGTATGTGATGGGAGATGCTTCTTCCGTAAGGGATGAGGTGAGGCCACAAAGAGGCATTCGCGAGCAAGTGTTTTGCGGTGCTGTATCAGCCTATCAGCGACGTAAGGTATTACCTTTAAATCGGGTGGATACACTTTCCTGTACAATAAGGGTGGCTACTGATAGCGATGTGCGTCCTTTTATAGAAAAGCTTAAGCGGTATCACCCGCAGCCGGCACAGGAGGTGTCGAATGCCCTTCGGGTGCTTGTTTCCGATAGTCTGCCCCTTCTGAGGGAGGCATTGGCAGACTATGAAGAAAAGGGCGCCTTGGGGGATGTTAATGTGCTGGTATACGGGGGTATACTCCATAGGAGCGATGTGGATCGCTTGCTTCCTGTTTTCGATGTGCTTATTCTTATGCCTCAACGCATGCATCATTCGTGGTCGATGATGGCACAAGCGCTTTATGGAGGCTTGCCCCTTAGTGGTCAGTCTGCCCTCGATAGTTGGTTGCAGCAGCAAGGCTTTCAGCGGGTGAATACGGCGGCACAGCGTCTGTCTTATGCGCTGATTCCGGAAACAGCATTCCCTCGTGACTCGATGGCTAAGATTGATAGCATTGTGCATGATGCCATACGGGAGAAGGCAACCCCCGGCGCCCAGCTATTGGTGGTTAAAAATGGTCGTATTGTGGTAGATAAGTGCTATGGGCATCATACCTACGATAAGCAGCAGGAAGTGAAAAGGAACGATCTTTACGACGTGGCATCCATCACAAAGCTGGCGGTTACCTTCCCTTTGGTGATGAAGCTGTACGAGCAGGGACGCATAGATTTGGAAGCCACCTTATCGGAATATATCCCGGGTATTGACACTACTGATAAGGGTGATATCACCCTACGCGAGTTACTGGTACATCAGAGTGGACTTATCAGTTATCTGCCTTTTCATATTAACGCGCTGGATCGCTCTTCATTGGGCAAGCGTACTTTGTATAGTCGGCATTATTCGCGTTTATACAATATTCGCGTTGATACCCGCCTTTATCAGAATAAAAATGCTCGTTTTCGGAGCGATGTATTTAATAAAAAGGAGCAGGGGATGTATACGCGCCAGGTGAGCAAAGGCCTGTTTATGAATGAGAGTTATGTGGACTCCATGTATGCACAAATATATGCTTCGAAGCGCTACGATAAAACTTATCGTTACAGCGACCTGGGGTATTATCTCTTGCAGAAGGTGATTGAGCGGCAAGCCGGAATGACCATCGATCAGCTGTTTAACCAGGTTATAGCCTCTCGTCTGGGTGCCTCGCGTATGCTCTACAGACCCTTGGAACGTTTTGCGGATACCGAGATAATACCTACCGAGAATGATCTGGCCTTTAGGCGCAGTTTGCTTGATGGTTATGTGCACGACCAGGGAGCGGCTATGTTAGGCGGTGTTGGTGCTCATGCCGGCCTTTTTGCTACCGCCGGTGACTTGGCTAAGCTGGGGCAGCTACTCTTGAATGAAGGTACCTATGGCGGGCAGCGTTTCATAAAGCCCGAAACCATTGGCCGCTTTACGCAGACAGTGAATCATGGTAACCGGCGTGGCCTGGGGGTGGATAAACCTGAGCTTGAGCCGGGCGAGAATAGTCATGTATCACAAAGAGTGTCGGCGGCTTCTTATGGTCATACAGGTTTTACCGGTACCATCTTTTGGCTTGACCCCGAGCATAATTTGATGTATATTTTCCTGTCCAATCGAATTCATCCATGGGCTTACAATAAAAAGTTGATTGAGATGAATGTGAGAACACAAATACAAGATGTAATTTACAATAGTCTGGTGCCCCACTGATGGGGCTTAAGTAATCAAGCGAAAGTTACGGTTGCTTTTAATTTCTTGCTAAAAGGCAATTAAATCTTTCTAATATTTTTATTTTTAATCATTATAAATTGTAAATTTGCATCTAATCTAAAACCACAAAACTTCAATTTAGAGTAGATATGATAGAAAAATTCAATCAAAAAATTTCTCCGGCGGGGAAATTTAAGAATGAAGGTTATCACGACGATCCTTATTTGAGAGCCTTAATTACCAAGCATGAGAAAATCAGCACAAAAATTTATGGTTCTTCAACCGAAGGATCAAAAGCTGTAGCTTCTGAGATTGCATCGATTATCAAAATCAAAGAGCTGGAAGGCGGTAAATGTGTACTGGGTTTAGCAGTAGGTTCAGCGCCCAGCGAAGTTTACTCTGAGTTGATTCGCTTGCATAAGGAAGAAGGGCTGAGCTTTAAAAACGTGATTGTTTTTAACGTGATGGAGTATTATCCGATAGCACCGGATGCCTTACAAAGTTTTAATCGTAACATACGCGAGAAGTTGTTGAACCATATTGATATTCCGGAAGAAAATATCAATTACCTGGACAGCACTCTTCCGCAGGAGAATATTTATGAATTCTGCCATGCTTTTGAGGAGAAGATTCAGCAGGTAGGCGGCATTGATATGCAAATATTGGGCGTTGGTGCCACTGGTCATATTGGCCTTAACGAGCCCGGCTCATCCTATAATTCACTGACACGTATTGTGCCTTTGGATAATATTACCCGCACCGAGGCTGCTTCAGATTTCTTTGGCCTTGATAATGCGCCTCGCAAAGCCATCACCATGGGTATTAAAACCCTTATGAATGCTAAACGGGTACGTGTACTGTCGTGGGGCGAAGGTAAAGCATCTATTCTGAAAAAGACCATTGAAGGAAATGTTACCGAGGAGAATCCTGCTTCATTCCTTCAACGTCATGAGAATTGTAAAATGATATTGGATGAGGCAGCTGCTGCCGACCTTACCCGCGTTCAAACACCGTGGCTGATCGACAGCGTTGAGTGGAACGATCGCATAATTAAAAAGGCTGTATTGTGGCTATGTCAGAAGGTGAATAAGCCGATCTTGAAACTCACCGATCGTGATTATAACGACAATGGTATGGGTGACATTCTTGCAGAACGAGGTTCAGCCTATCAGACTAACATCCGCATTTTTAATGAATTGCAGCATACTATTACCGGATGGCCCGGTGGTAAGCCCAATGCTGACGATACCAACCGTCCTGAGCGCAAAACGCCGGGTAAGAAGCGTATTATCATCTTTAGCCCACACCCCGATGACGATGTGATTTCGATGGGGGGTACCATGCTCCGCCTTGTTGATCAGGGACACGAAGTGCATGTAGCCTATCAGGTGTCGGGTAGTATCGCTGTATCGGATGATGATGTATTGCGTTATCTGGATTTCGTGGGTGACTACACTAACGGAATGACCGGTGATGATAAAGCTATTAAAGCAGAGCACGATAAAATCCGTAAGTTCCTGGCTAATAAAAAATCCGATCAGGTTGACTTGCCCGAGGTACGTCGTATCAAAGGACTGATCAGGGTAGGAGAGGCCAAGGCCGGATGTCGTTATGCCAAGGTGAAGGATGAAAATGTACACTTCCTTAACCTGCCTTTCTATGAGTCAGGTAGCGTAGAGAAACACCCGATGGGTAAAGCTGATGTAAAGATCGTTTCGGATCTTATTAAAGAGGTAAAACCGCATCAGATTTTTGCTGCCGGCGACCTGTCTGATCCTCACGGAACGCACCGTGTGTGTCTGGATGCTATCTTCCAGGCCATCGACGTACTGAAGAAGGAAGACTTTATGAAAGACTGCTGGGTGTGGTTGTACCGTGGTGCATGGCACGAGTGGGAGATTCATAATATTGAAATGGCTGTGCCCATTAGTCCGGATGAGCTTATGCGCAAACGTAACGCCATCTTTAAGCATCAGTCGCAGAAGGATGGAGCTATGTTCCTGGGGGGTGATAACCGCGAGTTCTGGCAACGTGCCGAAGATCGTAACCGGGGTACTGCACAACTTTATAATGAGTTGGGTATGGCCGAGTACGAGGCAGTTGAGGCCTTTGTTCGCTACGAGTTTTTATAAACTTATTGCAATGAAAATAGTAAGCCCGAAGCAGTTTTGCTTCGGGCTTTTTTTAGGTGCTAAAAAAGAGCAATCAACAGCGATTGCTCTTTAGTGTAATTGATATCTTTATTTTTATTGCAGAGCCTTGAGCTTATTGGCCATGGCCACGCCCAGCTGCCAGCATGCTTCGTATTTATCTTCCTTCAGGGCATGTTTTTCTTCCACGGCCTCGGCTACTTCTTCCCATTTGAGGCTTTCGCCTATCTCGCGCAGTTTTTTAACCGATGCACCGGCCCAGGTGAAGGAGCCCAGTACGCCATAGTAGTGATTGGTAACACCCATGTGATGCAGTTTGTTGGCCAGCGCTTCCATGTTGGGGTGCAGTTCGTTGCTGTAGGTGGGGCTGCCCAATATCAGACCTTTATATTTGAAAATATCTGAAATGATAAAGGAGGGATGGGTCTTACTTACATCGTACACACGCACATTTTTGATGCCACTTTCGGCAATGGCACGGGCAGTTACCTCGGCCATCTCCTCAGTGTTGCCATACATGGAAGCATAGGCCACCACAACACCTTCTTCGCCTTCGTACTGGCTCCACTGGTCGTACATGCTAATCATGCGTTGGATATTTTCACGGTATATGGGACCATGAGAAGGAGCCAGCAGTTGAATCTCCAGGCTGCCAAGTTTTTTAAGTGCTTTCTGTACCGGATTACCATATTTACCTACTATGTTTGAGTAGTAACGGCGCATTTCGTCCACATAGTGTTCAAAATCCAGCTCATCATCGAAGATACCGCCATCGAGGGTACCAAAGCTACCAAAGGCATCTGATGAGAAGAGCACCTTCTGTGTCTCTTCGAAACAAACCATCGACTCGGGCCAGTGTACCATGGGTACTGTATAAAAAGTAAGTTTGTGTTTTCCTAAATCAAGGGTGTCGCCCTCTTTTACCACCTCGAAATCACCGGTTATGCCGTAGTATCCCTCAATCATGGGAACGGTTTTTTTGTTGCCCACAATCTTCATGTTGGGATATAGCTCGGTGAGGATGCGTATAGCCCCCGAGTGATCGGGTTCCATATGGTTAACCACCAGGTAATCAACTGCACGTCCGTTGAGGATGGTGCGTACCTTGGCTATCCATTTTTCGAAATGCCCCGCCTCAACGGTATCGATGATGGCTACTTTTTCATCAGCTATCACATACGAGTTGTAGGACACACCACGGTCGAGCGGCCACATATTTTCAAATAAATTTGTGCGACGGTCGTTCACGCCCACATAAAAAATATCTTCTGAAAGATTTACCGGTCTGTACATTCCTAGTCTGTTTATATTGTATGTTGTTTTATTTCGGTGATCGAATGCGCAAAAATAATAAAAAGATACGCAAGCTAAAGCAAAATGTATCTTATCCCTTGACAATGATACGTTAAATCAGCAAAAAAGCCGGCATAATAGTACCGGCTTCTGTTCTTATTTATGCTTTTCGGATGAGTAACCACACATCGTTGTATTTCTTATACTTGTTGCGGATGGAATTAATCTTTTCACGAGCCGGCTCTTCATTGTTATAGGCCGATACGGAAACGCGATAGAGGCCATTCTCGTTTTCTAGTAATACAGGCAGAAAACCCTCGTCGATCAGTTGACGTTTATAGTTTTGTGCATTTTCCAGCACGCGGAACGATCCAATGATTACATAATATTTGAATACGGTCTCATCCTGCTCATCTATTACCCTTACCTTTTCTTCTTTCACCACAATCTTATCTTGTTTGGGTTGGGGTGTTTCCTTTTTTACCACCGGTTGGGTTTCTTCTTCAACATAAGGGCTGTCGCTGTCCTCAAAGCTGGAGGATCCCCCGTTGAGTGAGGCGCATGAAATGGCAAGGCATGAAATGGTAGTTACTGCTAAGGTTTTGATTAATTTCATATTCTTGATATTAAATGTTACTAACTTTTCTGATTGGCTTAAAATAGTCATTTTTGATAATATCGTAAATTTCTCCGGGTAAAGTGCCTGGGTTGGACAAGCCAAAAACCGGTACTGTTGATCGCAAGAATGGGTTAGTTGGATTTTGATGGTTTCAGCTTAGCGGTAGATACGATTACTGTTCAGTGCACGTTGAAATTTTCGTGCATTAATGTTGTGCTGTCGCAAGGTTTTTGCAAAGTTATGATAGCCCGAGAAATCCTCCTTGGCACACATATACAGGTAATCGTGTTTTTTATAATTCAGCACTGCTTCTATGCCCGATACCGACGGCACGCGGATGGGGCCCGGTGGAAGGCCGGCATATTTATAGGTGTTATAGGGCGAGTCGGTTTTTAAGTCCTTGCTCAGTACGCGTTGTATCGAAAAATCGCCAATGGCATATTTAACCGTTGGATCGGCCTGCAGCCGGATGCCTTTTCGTAGGCGATTGATATAAAGACCTGCCACCAGTGGTTTTTCATCGCTCTTAATGGTCTCTTCATCAACGATAGCCGCCAGGGTGCTCACCTCAATGGGTGTCAGCCCGGCAGCTTCTGCCTTTTGGCGTCGTGTCTGGCTCCAAAAACGCTGGTACTCCTTGTGCATGCGTTTGATAAAACTCTCCGGTGTGGTATTCCACCATAACTCGTAGGTGTTAGGGATAAACAAAGCCGGTGCCTGAGCCTCGTTAAAACCGTATTGCCTGAACACATCCTGATTGCTCAGGGCTTCCAGTAAGCTCAAGCTGTCACACTCAAGGTAGTCGCTCACTTCGCCGGCCAATTCAGCCATCGTTCTGATATTGTTAAAGGTAACCTTAACGGCTGTTTGTCTGCCTGCCCGCAGCAGGTTCACCAGGTCATTATTACTCCAGTTGTTTACCAGCTTATAGCGCCCGGGCTTAATACGGGTGTAATTTTTTTTCTGAGCCACCCATCTAAAGGCAGCGGCATCCTTCAGGTAAGCACCGTCTTCCAAGGCTACCATCACGTCCTCAAAGTCGGCACCTGTGGGGATATAAAAATAAGGCTGTGCAGCATCTACAGTTACGTTGGGTGCGTATATACGGTCGTAAAAACGCTTGCCCATATAAAGCGCTACTGCCGTTATTACCAGGATAATGGACAGTAGACGCAGCAGTAGCCGGCTCGTGCGTTTGTGTTTACTTCGTTGTTTAATCGCCATGGTTTAAATCGTATGATTGGTCAAAATTTCTTTATAAAATATTCACTTCCGGTTCAATACTGATGCCAAACATCGCTTGTACATCCTGTATAATCTGTTGGGCCAGATGAAGTACCTCGTAACCGGTGGCTCCTCCCTTGTTTACCAGTACCAGAGCTTGTTGGGTGTGAACAGCAGCGCGTCCCATGCTTTTGCCTTTCCAACCGGCTTTTTCGATGAGCCATCCTGCGGGTACTTTTACCATGCTGTTGTCGAGTGGGTAATGGGGTACATCGCCATGTTGTTCTTGTAAGGTGGAAAAGGCCTCACAATTAATCACCGGATTCTTAAAGAAGGAACCTGCATTGCCCAGCTCCTCTGGTTCGGGTAGCTTGCTGCGGCGTATATCAATAATGGTATTGCGCACATTACTCAGAGTCAGGCGGCCGTTTTTTTGCACCTGCTCTTTAACCGGGCCATAGCTTAAATGAAAGCTGGCAGACTTATTGAGTTTAAAGATCACGGAGGTGATCAGAGTCTTATTCTTCAGTTCTCCTTTAAATATGCTTTGGCGATAGGCAAAATGGCAATCGGCATTGCTCATTTCAAAAGGATGGCCGTCAGCTATGTAATACCCCTTCACGCTTTCGATGCAGTCTTTTACCTCTACGCCATAGGCACCAATATTTTGCACCGGAGAAGCGCCCACATTTCCGGGTATGTACGATAGGTTTTCCAGTCCATACCAATTGCGATCCACGCAGTAGGCTACCAGATCATCCCATACCACACCGGCCGATGCCTCCAGCCAGATATATTCCTCATTCTCCCTCACCTTGGTAATATTATTCATTATAGGATGAATGATCGTGCCTTCAAAATTTTGGCTGAATAGGATGTTGCTGCCACCGCCGAGTACCAGAAAAGGCTTGTTTTGTTGCTGCACATAGGCGAGGGCTTTCGCTACCTCGGTATTATTGTGGCAGGCAATGTATTCCCCGGCTGTTATGTCAAAGCCAAAGGTGTTAAAAGACTTGAGTTGGAAGTCGTGTTTTATCTGAATCATGCTGTTATGCTTGAACCGGCAAAGATATAGGAAATATGTTTTTAGCCACAATAAGAGGAAGTATGAAATTTGAGTTTCCCGCAAAGGCTGCATTGGGTTATGTTGCTATATGCCCCAATTAACTTACTTTTGTGCAAAACAACGAAAATTATGACTCAGCTACGCGCCTGGGTGAGTGCCTTTCGTCTGCGCACCTTGCCCTTGGCTCTATCATCAATAATAATGGGAGGTTTTTTGGCAGCTTTCTACGGCTCTTTTAGTTGGGCCGTGCTTCTATGGGCGTCACTCACTACTTTGTTTTTACAGGTCTTGTCTAACCTGGCTAACGATTATGGCGACACGGTTAATGGAGCCGATCATGCGGGGCGACAAGGGCCACAGCGTATGGTGCAGGCCGGTTTGATAGCGCCTAAACGCATGAAAGTTGCTATCGTTTTATTCGTTCTGTTTTCATTCATCTCCGGTATTGCCCTTATTATTACTGCTTTTCAAACATTACAGCAGATGGGCAGTCTGTTGTTTTTTGTAGTAGGTCTGCTGGCCATTGCGGCTGCCATGAAATATACGATGGGAAAAAATCCCTACGGTTATAATGGCTTGGGAGATCTGTTTGTGCTCTTGTTCTTTGGCCTGGTGGGGGTGGGCGGTTCTTTTTATCTGCATCATCATAGAGTGGAGTGGGAGGTAGTTTTACCTGCATTATCTGTGGGTTTGTTGAGCTCTGGTGTACTTAACCTGAATAACATGCGCGATGAACAAAGCGATACACAAGCCGGTAAAAGAACCCTGGTGGTTAAGAATGGTTTGCTATGGGCCAAGCGCTATCATTTTATACTTATCATTACGGCCATGTTATGTTCCTTGGTTTTTGTTTTGGTACAGACCTTTTGCTGGCCTCATTACTTATTTATCCTGTCCCTGCCGCTTTTTATTCGCCATCTGAGCGTAGTAAGACATGCCGTGACGGCAGAGAATTTTGATCCCGAGCTGAAAAAGCTGGCTCTTTCAACTTTATTATATGTTATTTTGTTTGGCAGTGGATTAGTAATGTGTTAGTTATGTTACGTGCGAGTTATATAAAGAGAGATCTTGTATTCAAAGAGGCAGGCGGCACCTCAAGGGGTGTGCTGCTGACCAAGCCCAGTTGGTTTATACGGCTGGAGAATGAGAAAGGTGATGTGGGCATGGGTGAGTGCTCGGTGATACCGGGTTTGAGTCCGGATGATACGGCTGAGCTGCCGGAAGTCATTCATCAGGTATGTAGTAATATTAACAACTATTGCCAGAACTACCACACCACCTTGCGTGCTTATCCAGCCTTGCGTTTTGCGCTTGAAACGGCTTTGAAAGGATTAACTCAGCAAAGTGCCTACGCACTATTTCCCAGTGCTTTTATTGAGGGCAAGGCATCTATCCCCATCAATGGATTAATATGGATGGGAGATCATGATACCATGCTCAAACGTATTGAAGCAAAGTTGCGGGATGGTTTTTCCTGTCTTAAGCTGAAAGTGGGTGCCATCGATTTTGAAAAAGAGTTAAGCCTGCTTAAACATATCCGGCAGCATTACAGCCGAAATGATCTGGAGTTGCGAGTGGATGCCAATGGTGCTTTTGCGCCGGAAAATGCGCTTGAGCGTTTAGAGGCCTTGTCGGCCTACGATATCCATTCTATAGAACAACCTATTAAAGCCGGACAGTGGGAGGCCATGCATGCCCTGTGCCAGCAATCGCCTATTCCCATTGCTTTTGATGAGGAGCTGATAGGTATTTCTGACAGGGCAGATAAAGAAAGCCTGTTGAAAGACATAAAGCCGCAGTATATTATCTTGAAGCCCAGTTTGATTGGTGGATTTCAGTCGGCTGATGAATGGATCGCGCTGGCCCAGAATCATCAAATAGGGTGGTGGGCCACCTCAGCCCTGGAGTCTAACCTGGGACTCAGTGCCATTGCTCAGTGGGTCTTTCAGAAAAATAACCCTCTGCGGCAGGGCTTAGGAACGGGACAAGTGTTCACCAATAATCTGACATCGCCACTGTTTCTCAAGGGGGAACAGCTTTATTATCAACCGGAAAGAATGTGGTCTAACCCCTTTAGTGAGCAGGTATGAAAGATCCTATAGCTATTCAATATCAGAAGCTCACTTTCAACGATCGTTGTTACTCGGGTCGGCAGGAGTTACTGATGCTCAGTGATCAGCTAATGGCACAGGCCGATGATGAAAGTGTTCATATCGCACAGTTTTTAAAGGATTGGGTGAGCGATGAAGCCAGTATTCGGCTGCATACCTCCGGAAGCACCGGTGAACCTAAGTTGATAGAGGTGGGGAAGGCAGCCATGGTAGCATCGGCAAAGCGTACCCTGGATTTTTTTGATTTGCCCCCGGGTGCCACAGCCCTTTTGTGTATGTCGGCCCGCTATATTGCCGGTAAAATGATGTTGGTAAGGGCTTTGGTAGGGGGGCTTAACCTGCTTTCGGTACCTGTTTCCTCTCATCCTCTTAAGGGCATTAATCGCCGCCTTGATTTTGCAGCCATGGTGCCTATGCAGGTGGCTACCCTGGTGGAGAAGGATCCTGGAGCCCTGTTCAAGCTTGGATGTCTGATAATCGGTGGAGGGGCTGTATCCAATAAGGTGCGTAAAGCACTTCAGCATAATGATATTAATGTGTGGGAGACTTATGGCATGACAGAGACGGTCTCTCATATTGCGCTGCGTCCCTTGAAGGATCCTTCAGTACCTTTTCGTTTGTTGCCCGGCATTGCCATTGAGGCCGATGAACGGGGCTGCCTCGTTATTCAGCCTTCAGCGCTTAATGAGGATCGTTTGCTTACCAACGACCTGGTGGAGCTGGTGTCGGAAAACGAATTCCATCTGCTGGGTCGCTACGATAATATCATCAATACGGGCGGCATTAAGGTGGTGCCCGAGCTCATAGAGTCCCGCCTAAAGCCTTTGATACCGTATCCCTTCATTGTGTCGTGGAAGGAGGATGCTCTGTTGGGGCAGAGGTTGGTGCTGGTCATCGAAGCTGATGCATCTTTTCCATGCCCTTCTTTTGAACAAGTGAACCTGAAGCGCCATGAGCTGCCTCGCGAAGTAGTTTATCTGAGTGAGTTGCCCCGCACGGTAACCGGTAAGGTGCAGCGCGTCAAATTACAGCAAGTAATTGCCCGGCCTTAGTGTTTTGACAGGGCATTAATTATATTTGTGCTCAATATAAATGTATGGTTAAAATGAAGTCATCCTTATTGCTGAGCTTGTTTGTACTTTCCTTATTGGTAGTATCTTGTTATAATCAGCGTCCCGATATTAAGCATGTCACCTATGTTGAGCCTGCCGATCCTGAGCCCATAGATGTGGAAGCCTGGGAACTTACCGGCCGCGGTTTGCATCTTTCCTATGGTTCGAAGGATAAAAAATATAAAAAAGGGAAGGTTCCCATGCTGTCTGTCATAAAAGATGCCAATGTGCAGGCCTGGCAGGGCGAGTGTGTTTCATTGCAAGCGGTGATATGGAGCGCTTACGATGTGGACCAGGTTGAGTGTGAGTGGGGTGATCTGGTATCGGCAAATGGTGATACTATTTCTCGCAATATTATACAAACTCACTTTGTGAGGTATATCATGAGTGATGCCGGTTTTGTGCCTGCGGGCGATACCTTAGCCGATGATCAGCAAGGCTGCCTGATGCCCGATATGCTGGATCAGCTGCCGTGTATGAATATGGAGGCCCGATCGGTAAGGCCTTTGTGGATTACCCTGAACCTCCCAGATGATATGACTGCCGGAGTGTATCGCACCTCCCTGAAAGTGTACTCGAAGAAGAATTCGCCCCAGGAATTGCGTCTTACCTTAAAGGTAATCGATAAGAAGATGCCGCCGGTTGATCTATGGTCATTCCAGACAAACCTTGCCATAAATCCGCTTTCAATAGCACGTTGGCACAAGGTGACTTCTTGGTCGCCGGCTCATTTTGATGTGATGGATCCTTATGTGGCCTTATTGAAACGTGCCGGCCAAAAGACAATTACCACCAATATATTTAGCTCTTTGGAGGACATAAAGTATGAGTCACCGCTCATTAAATGGACAGTGCAGGAAAAAGGACTTGATGCTGATTTTACTCATTTTGACCAATGGGTGTCTTTTATGATGCAGCAGGGTATATCTGCGCGTATCGAATGTAATGTGTTTTTTAATGACGAACACTGTATTGCTGTGTTTGATCCTCAGGTCAATGGGTATGTGCACCGTACTATAAGTGTGCAGGAAGATAAAGTCCTCTTAAGTCAGTGTCTGGAGGCAGTAATAAGTCACTTGGAATCGAAAGGTTGGTACGATCGTAGTGTGTTTGCCTACGGATCGGATAATATGAAAGCTGTTGAAGGTGTTAAGCAGGTGCTGCAGGGTATTCAACCCGATGTTAAGTTAGAGCTGTTGGTGCAGGAGTGGACCCCCGGGCTGATGGATGGCGTGTTTGCGGCCAATGTGCCGGCACAGTACAGTAACCTGAAGGAGTGGTTTAAGATTCGCAATCAGCAAGGACAGGCTTCCTTTTTTCATTTGGATGCTAATAATCGTGTGCCCAATATCTTTTTGCATTCACCATCGTCCGAAGCAGCATGGTTGGGGTGGTATGCTATGGCCCAGGGTATTGACGGCTTGCACGTAAAGGATTTTAATAATTGGCTGGATAAGCCATTGCTCGATGCACGCGTAAGTAAGCAGTCCTCGGGGGGTAACTTCTTAATTTATCCCGAGGGTCGCAGTTCTATTCGTTATGAACGATTGATCGAAGGTATTCAGGATTATGAGAAGCTGCGTATGATACGCGATCAGGAACTAGCAAAAGGAGATGTAGTTGCTCAGCAGCGATTGGAGAAGCTGGATGAGGTGCTCAGTGACTTTGTGATTAACCGCATACCACGTGAGAGTGCGGCACAAATGATTGGTAATGGGCGCCAGGTGTTGCATGAGCTGGCGCTACCCAACGGGGACAAGCCGGAATAGTATTAGCATTATTTCTGGCTTGGTAGAATATTCTGACCTAAAATGCAGGAACAGCAATCGTCGGAAACGAATGCCTCAGCTTGTCTTCGTTGAGTTATGAATAATGTCATTATTCAGCTGACGCATCTTTTGTTTATTTGTGGGTTGGTGTTTCGTTGTCCCTACAACTCACAATATCTGATTAAATACAGAATTAAATTGAATTAATTATATCGTTATGAAACAATTATCAACATTACTACTAAGTATTTTTTGCTTGTCGGTTTTTGCGCAGGACAAGGTAGAGACCTATCAATTTGAAACGATTTATGATTTGGAGGCCACCAGTGTTAAAGATCAGCATCGTTCCGGAACCTGTTGGAGCTTCTCAGCTTTGGGTTTTTTCGAGTCTGAGATGATACGCATTGGCAAGGAGCCTGCTAACCTGTCAGAAATGTTTGTGGTGCGCCACTGTTATGCCGATAAGGCTGAAAAATATGTGCGTTTGCATGGTTCGCTTAACTTTAGTCCCGGTGGTGCTTTTCACGATGCAGTGTATGTAATGAAGAAGTACGGTATGGTACCCGAAGAAGCTTACAATGGCTTGCAATATGGTGAAGAGTCCCATGTGCATGGTGAGATGGATGCTGTTCTAAAGGGTTATGTAGACGCTGTTATCAAAAATAAGAATAAGAAATTAAGTACGGCCTGGAAGAAGGGTTTCGATGGCGTTTTGGATGCCTATCTGGGCGAGGAGCCTGCATCGTTTGAGGTAGATGGCAAAACCTATACACCACAAACCTACATGAAAGAGAAGGTAGGTTTGGATATGGATGATTACATTCAGGTTTCTTCTTATACGCACCATCCTTTTTATGATACTTTTATTATTGAGGTACCCGATAACTGGTTGTGGGGCGAAGTGTATAATGTAACACTGGATGATCTGATGACAATTTTTGAGCATTCCCTGGAGCAGGGTTATAGCATTGGCTGGGCTGCTGATGTGAGCGAGAAAGGCTTTTCTCATACCAACGGGGTAGCCATTGTTCCAGAGAGTGATAGTAAAGAGATGTCGGGTTCGGAGCGTGCCCGCTGGGAAAGTATGTCGCGTGCTGACCGTAATAAAATGATGTATAGCTTTGATAAGCCGGTGAAAGAAAAAGTAATCACCCAGGAGATGCGTCAGGAAGCCTACGATAATTATCAAACCACCGACGACCATGGTATGCAGATTACCGGTATGGTAAAAGATCAGAATGGTACCAAGTATTTTAAGGTGAAAAACTCATGGAATACCAATAATAAGTACGATGGTTATTTCTATGCCTCAGAGGCCTTTGTGAAGTACAAAACTATGTCTATCATGATTAATAAAAACGCCCTTACTAAAGATTTGAAGAAAAAGCTTGGTTTGAAATAGTCCCGGTAAGGAGAGCGAATGAAATAATAAACCACGGTTGCCGCTAGCAGGCAGGCCGTGGTTTTTTTATGTTTTTTCTGCCAATTGTTTTTATTTATTGGAAAAAGTCACATATTTGCATGTGTTAAAATATGTAAATATTCGTTATGTCTGAATCATTTAATGCTTGGTGTATTTAATTAGTGTTAAAAAGGTTTAAGAGATTGACATTTGTGCAATTATTATTGAACTTAGATTTCGCGAATTGAGTATAAGGATTTATGAAGCTTTCTTCATAAGTTAGGGTTAAGGTTAGGTTGAAGAAGGAATGTTTGAAAAGTCAAGCATTCCTCTTTTTTTGTCTTATATTGAACCTTTTAAGTATTAAGGTGTTTAAATATTAGTTAGATTTTTTTCATAGATTTGGATTTTTGAGTTAAGGTTAGGAAGAAAGAAGGAGCTAGTGATAGTTCCTTTTTTTTGTACACTAAAAAAGGCGAAAACATTGTTTTCGCCTTTCCTGTTGATGCTCTTTAATATTATTTTCTGATAAGCGCGCCCAAATCTCTTTCGTAGGTGCTCATCATTTTCTTCATTATTTTATCAATCTGTTTGTCGTTCAGTGTTTTATTCTCGTCTTGGAGAATAAAGCTAACGGCATATGATTTCTTGTCGGCTCCCAGTTTCTCGCCTTCAAATACATCGAATAAAGATACTTGCTTAAGAAGTTTCTTTTCTGTTTTCAGGGCAATTTGTTTTACCTGTTCAAACTTCACATCTTTATTGATTACCAGTGCCAGGTCGCGTTTTACCTCCGGAAATTTAGGTATCTCGGTGAAGGTAACGGTTTTCTTGCTGCTTTTTTTCAGGATGATATCCCATTTAATTTCGGCAAAATATACTACGACATCAATATCGAAGCTTTTCAGTATTTTATTGTCTACCAAGCCATAATCAATCACTGATTTATCACCTTGCGCTAAGGATAAGCCTTCGGCAAACAAATCGCACTTGGTCTCTTCTTCCTTAAAATCACTGAAGGAAAGACCCAAACGAATCAGGATGTTCTCAACCTGGTTCTTAAGATCGAAAAAGCTGGTTTTTTGTTCCGGCGTATTCCAGTTGGTTGTAGCTTTATTACCCACCATAAACAGTGCGAGCTTTTGCTCTTCGTTGTAGCTGCTCAGGTCACTTTTATCGCTGCCATCGGCATAATGATAGGTGTTACCGTATTCGAAAAACTTAAGGTCGCCACTGCGTCGGTTGATGTTGTGCTGTATAGACTCAAGGCCTCCGAATAAGAGGGTCTGACGCATTCCGTTCAGGTCATTACTCAGTGGGTTAGCGAGCTCCACCACGTTTTCGCGCGGGTAAGTCTTGCTTGCTTCGTAGTAGGCAGCCTTGGTTAATGAGTTGCACATAATCTCACTGAAGCCCTGTGCTGTCAATTGGTTAGCTATGCAGTTTTTCGATTTATGGTCATCGGGTTTTTGTGAATATACAATAGTGCTGTTCACCGATGATGGCATCTCTATGTTATTATAGCCATAGATGCGTAATATTTCTTCAATGATGTCGGCCTCGCGCTGCACATCAACCCGATAAGGAGGTACCAATAGCTTCAGATCAGTATCGGTTTCGTTCGTGATCTCGATATCCAGTGCTACCAGAATACTTTTGATAGTGTCTTTCGAAAGCGACTTACCAATGAGGCGATGGATATTGTGGTAGCTTACATTTACCTCGAAGGGATTGATGGGTGTAGGGTAGTTATCTGTAATTTCGCTTGAGATAGTACCGCCGGCAACTTCCTTGATCAATAGAGCAGCACGTTTTAGCGCATATACCGTTATGTTAGGATCAATGCCACGTTCAAAACGGAAGCTGGCATCGGTGCTTAATGTATGGCGTTTGGCCGTTTTACGCACCCACACAGGATTGAAGTAGGCACTCTCAAGAAATATCTTTGTTGTTTTTTCTGTCACCCCGCTTTTATTGCCGCCAAATACACCGGCAATACACATACCTTCTTCGGCGTTGCATATCATCAGGTCTTTGTCTGATAGCTCACGTTTAACTTCATCCAGTGTTTCAAAGCATGTGCCATCGCTCAGTGTTTTAACAATCACCTGGTTGCCGGCAACGGCATCGCCATCAAAGGCGTGAAGGGGCTGTCCTACTTCGTGAAGCACAAAGTTGGTTACGTCCACCACGTTATTGATAGGGCTTAGGCCTATGGCTTTTAATTTATTCTGTAACCACTCGGGTGACTCCTGAATGGTAACATCACTGATGGTAAGGCCGCAGTAGCGCGGACAAGCCTCGGTGTTTTCCACCTTCACCGTTACGGGGTAGTTGGTATTATCTACTTTAAAGTCATCCACCGATGGTAGGGTGAGTGAAACATCATTGTTTTGCTGTTTCAGGTAGGCAGCCAGGTCGCGTGCTACACCATAATGAGAAGCGCCATCTACCCGGTTGGGGGTTAGGTCAATCTCAATAACGGTATCGGTTTCTACGGCAAAATAATCTTTCGCCAGGGTGCCGGGCTTCAGCTCAGCCGGCAAAACCATAATTCCATCATGGCCGGCGCCTAAGCCCACTTCGTCTTCGGCACAGATCATGCCCATGGATAGCTCCCCTCTGATTTTAGACTTTTTAATGGTAAAGCTGTCATCATCGCTGTAAAGCACGGTGCCCACCGTTGCCACAAGCACTTTTTGGCCAGCTGCTACATTGGGTGCGCCACATACAATGGGCAAGGATTCTTCGCCACCAACATCAACGGTAGTAACACTCAGTTTGTCGGCATTCGGATGCCTTTCGCATGTTAACACCTCACCAATCACCAGGCCTTCCAATCCACCTTTTATTGATTGTACTTCTTCCATTCCACCCACCTCAAGTCCGATGTCAGTCAGTATTTCGCAGGCCTTCTCAGGCGCTAAATCAATATTCAGGTAATTCTTTAGCCAGTTGTATGAAATATTCATTCGTCTAAAATCATTATTTGTTGAACATCAAAATGATACGTATGTATCTTTCCTCTCTTTCAAAAAGAGCAAACAAAAGTAATTATTTTGACTGCTGTAAACTAATTATTTGCCCGTGTTTTTATGATTTTCAGATGAGAATGTATGCGTGCCGGACAACAGGTACTTTGGTGGATAGCGACCAGAAATAGCGCCAGGCGCCCAACGGCCTTTCGGGCGAAGAAAGGGCAGGGGCGCATGGGAATTGATACAATATGCCTATCTTTGGTCGGTTAAAAGGAATGTTTATATGTCGAAAACTGAGATGGAACGACCTTTGATTTTAGTAACTAACGACGACGGTATTAAGGCCGGAGGGTTAGAGTCATTGGTGAAAATGTTGATGCAGATTGGTGATGTAGTAGTGGTGGCGCCCAATGAATCGTATTCGGGTATGTCGCACGCCATTACGGTAAAATCACCCTTGTATGCTAAGTTGGTGAAAGAAAAAGAGGGTCTGAAGCTGTATAAGGTGAACGGAACACCTGTCGATTGTGTTAAGCTGGCCATTAATGTCCTGCTCGATCGCAAACCCGATTTATTGGTATCAGGCATTAATCACGGTACCAACTCCAGCATTAGCCTGCACTATTCAGGCACCGTTGGGGCTGCGCGTGAGGGAGCGCTCAACCAAATACCTGCGGTGGGTTTTTCTTTGTTGAACTATCGTTATGATGCTGATTTCAGTGAGGCTGTTAAAGTTGCCAGTCATGTTGTGAAGTCGGTGCTGGAGGATAAGTTGCCGGTGGGCACCTTTATTAATGTGAATATCCCTGATATTAACCCGGTTAAGGGGGCCCGTGTGGTGCGCCAGAGCAAAGGAAAATGGGTTGAGGAATTCAGTGAGCGGCAGGATCCACGGGGACGTACCTATTACTGGTTAACCGGACATTTTGAAAACCTGGAACCTGAGGCCAGAGATACCGATGAGTACATTCTAAGCAAGGGTTATGCCTCTATTGTGCCTTGTCATCTGGATGCTACCAATTACAATCTCTTGTCCTATATGAAGGAGCAAAACTATGAATTGTAAATGCAATAAACTGTATATCGGCATGGTAATTGGCCTTGTTCTGCCAATTATCATGTCTTTAGTACTCTATTTTTTTGTTTACCGGGGCGACCTGGTCTATGGATCGTTTCTCAGCCAATTGGTGAGGACAGGTAATATGGGGCGCCTCCTGAGTGTGAGTGTGCTGCCCAACCTGCTCGTATTTTTCATTGCAGTTAATAAGGAGCGTTTGCTGGCGGCACGAGGCATTGTTACATCTACCATACTGTATGCCATTGCCGTGTTTGTATTGCGTTTTCTGATGTAAGCTAAAACAAGCTATACTATGCGTTACTATATCATTGCCGGCGAAGCGTCAGGCGATTTACATGCAGCCAATCTTATGAAGGCTCTTAAAACGCAGGACGAAACGGCTGAGTTTCGTTTCTGGGGCGGCGACCTAATGGCTGCACAGGGCGGGACGCTGGTGCGTCATTATAAAGATACGGCTGTTATGGGGCTTTGGGATGTGCTGACGAACCTGAATACCATAAAAAAGAATTTTAAGAGTTGCCAGGATGATCTGTTAGCCTATAAAGCCGATGTGCTCATATTGGTTGACTATGCCGGTTTTAACCTGCGTATGGCGCGTTTTGCTCATGCTCATAATATTTTGGTATATTACTATATATCGCCCAAGGTGTGGGCCTGGAATCAGAGTCGCGTAAAAAAGATAAAGGCCAGTGTGGATCGTATGTTTACCATTTTGCCTTTCGAGACCAAATTTTTTCAGGCGCATGGGGTAGAGGTGCAGTACAGTGGCAACCCGGTGCTGGATGCCATTGATAACCGACCGAATAAAAATGAATCCTTCGCTGATTTTATCAAGCGAAATGGCTTGGATGAGCGCCCCAAGGTGGCCTTGCTGGCCGGTAGCCGTAAGGGTGAGATAAGCTACAATCTGCCTGCCATGCTTCAGATGGTGGATAAGTTTCCGGATTATCAGTTTGTGATTGCCGGGGCTCCTTCCTTTAGTGTGGAGGAGTATAAACCGTTTGTGGGAGATGCCGATGTGGCGCTAGTGACAGGCGAGACTTATTCGCTGCTGCAACAGGCAAGAGCAGCGCTTGTTACCTCCGGAACGGCTACGTTGGAGACAGCACTTCTAGACTGTCCGCAGGTAGTGTGTTACCGCATGTGGGGGGGAGCTTTTACCGATTGGGTGGCAAGATTAGTAATTAAGGTACCGCATATTTCACTGGTTAATTTAATTTTGGAAAAAGAAGCGGTACGGGAGTTATTTCAACGTGACTTCTCACTTGCTAAGCTGGAGCAGGAGCTTGGTCTGCTGCTGCAGGAAGGACCAAGGCGTCAGGCCATGATGGACGACTACCAGGAGTTGCATCGTCGCATGGGGGAAGCGGGATCGAGTAGGCGTACCGCACAGCTGATGTTGACTGCCCTTAAAGCAGATCTAAAAAACAAACAGGAAAGATAATTGCCTATGATTGCATTATTTAAGCGTGAATTAACTGTATTTTTTAGTTCAGTAACCGGCGCCCTAGTCGTTTCGGTATTTCTACTACTCACAGGTTTATTTCTTTGGCTCATCCCCAATGAGCTGAATATTCTTTATGCCGGATATGCCAGCCTTGACTCTTTGTTTTACATCGCACCGTGGGTGTATTTGTTTCTGGTGCCGGCGGTTACCATGCGTTTTTTTGCTGATGAGAAAAAAATGGGTACCCTTGATATGCTGATGACACGACCCGTGTCACCCATGCAGATTGTGAGTGCCAAGTTTATGGCAGGGCTGTCTGTGGTTATTATCAGCCTGGTGCCTACGCTTATTTATGTGTTTAGCGTATATCAGCTGGGGCTGCCTGTTGGGAATATGGATATGGGAGGTACCTGGGGCTCATACATTGGCCTTTTGTTTTTAGCGGCTGTGTATGTTTCCATTGGCGTTTTTGCCTCCTCGCTCACCGAGAACCAGATTGTGGCCTTTGTGTTGGCTGTGCTCCTCGCCTTTATGTTTTATGATGGTTTTGATACACTGGCTTCTTTGCCGGCCTTGGAGAACTATCGCGAGCTAATCAGTTACCTGGGCATCGATAGTCATTACCGCTCGCTGAGCCGCGGTGTAATCGATTCGCGCGACCTTGTGCATCTGACTTCCCTGGTGTTCTTCTTTCTATATTTAACCAAATTGTCACTGCTCCGTAACAAGCGCTAATATTTTGTTGTTCCTATGTCTATTCGTTTCAATCAAACCCAAAAACTTATTCAAGTGACTCTTTTGTTGGCTGCCTTGCTGGTTATTGCCTGGATAAGTCAACAGTTTTTCTTTCGCATCGACCTGACCAGCGAGAAGCGTTACACATTAACGGAAACATCACAGCGCTTTATGCAGGAGCTGGAGTCGGAGCTATATGTCAAGGTGTATCTGGATGGCAACCTGAACAGTGGATTCCGGCGTTTATCCAATGCTACGCGCGAGATGCTGGAAGAGTTCAAGTCGGAAGGGGGCACTTCCATGTATTTCGAGTTTGTCAACCCCGATAAGGGCGGAGCCGATGATCGCAAAGCACTGATGGAGACTTTGGCGGAATATGGTTTTGAGCCCCAGGCGGTGTTTGAGAGTGCTGAGGATGGCCGCCAGATACAATCTAATGTTTTTCCCTATGCCCTTGTGTATTATCAGGATCGGATAGTGGGTGTTAACCTATTGGATAACCTGCCTTCGCGCAGTGGCGCTGAGAATCTGAATACCTCCATTGAAGGCCTGGAGTATAAATTTACCAATGCCTTTAAGCGCTTGCTGAGCCGTGAGAAGCCACGCATTGCTTTTTTGGAGGGGCATGGCGAGCTGGATGAGTTGGAGGTGATTGAAGCTACCGATGCTTTGTCGGCCTACTATCAGGTGGATAGGGGACAGATAGGTAGTGATGCCGGTATTTTAAAGCCTTACAAAGCGGTGATTATTGCCAAGCCCACCCAGCCTTTTACCGAGAAGGAAAAGTACGTGCTTGATCAATACCTGATGCAGGGCGGGCGCATTCTTTACCTGATGGATGCTGTGAGACTGACGCTGGACAGTCTGCGCTCGTCACCGCAAACTATCGGTTTGTATAACGATGTGAATTTAGATGATCAGCTTTTCAAATACGGAGTACGTGTTAATCCGGTAGTTGTGGAGGATGTGCAGGCGGGTCGTATTATACTCAATGCCAGGCCGCAGGGGCAGCCGCAGATGGTGCCTGTTCCGTGGCTGTATAGTCCGCTGTTGTCATCGGCGCAAAATCACGTTATCACACGTAATATTAATCTGGTGCGGGGGTCTTTTACGGGCACCGTAGATACGGTGGGTGTTGGTTTGGAGCTAAGCCGTCAGGTCTTACTGCGTACTTCGCAATATACCAAGGTGAATCAAACACCGGTTTTTATTTCCATGGCCGATGTGAATAAGCAGCCTAAGCAGAGTGAGTTTAACGCATCGCATCAGGCGGTGGCCCTTGTTCAGGAGGGGCGGTTTCCTTCGGTTTTTGCCAATCGTCAGGTGCCGGCAGGTCTTACGGGAGTGGATAAGTTCAGGGGCAAGAGTGTGCCCACCAAAATGCTTGTGGTGGCCGATGGTGATATTATCCGTAATAAAGTACGCTTTAAGCAGCAGGCTAATCCGCAAATACTTCCGTTGGGTTACGATGAAGGCTCGCGCATGCTCTATGGTAACAAGGACTTCATTGTAAATGCTGTTAATTACCTATGCGACGATGAAGGGTGGATGGCCCTACGGGGGCGTCACCTTACATTGCGATTGCTCGATAAACAAAAGTTATCGCAGGGCACGGCTAGCTGGAAGTGGCTTAATGTGGGCTTGCCCATCGTGCTTGTGCTATTGGGTAGTATCCTGTTTGTGTACCTTCGTTATCGCCGCTTTGGCCGATAAAATATGGTGTGTTACCGGCTTGCTTTGTCTTGTTTCGATTGTCTATCGCGGCTTGTTTGCTATTGTTAATAACTCATGAAAAATTAAAGAAAACAGGGCTTTGCAGCCATGCCTTTTTTCGTATCTTGCATACCTACGCATTTATTCATTCAAAAGACGAAGTGAATAGTCGTAATTATCTGTTTTTTTGATATATTTGATAAAAACTAATAACGAAATAACCTATGAAATTTGTAGTTTCCAGTACGGAATTACTATCGCATCTGCAAGCTATTAGTCGTGTGATTAGTAATAAAAGTACATTACCAATCCTTGATAATTTTTTATTGGATCTGAAAGACAGTAAACTGGTGATGACAGCGTCTGACCTGGAGGTGACCATGGTAACGTCGCTGATGCTTGAAAATGCCGATGGGGATGGGGTAATTGCATTGCCTTCGCGTATTTTACTGGAGACGCTAAAGAAATTTCCTGAGCAGCCCTTGAATTTTGAAATTAACATGGATACTTTTGGTGTTGATATCATTACTGAAAAGGGTAAGTTTAGTATTGTGGGGCAAGATGGAGCAGACTTTCCGGAATTGCCAACACTGGATGCAGACAAGAGTTCGGGACTGCAAGTGCCGGTTGACCTTCTTGAGTCAGGTATCAATAAAACTTTGTTCGCTACAGCTGATGATGAGTTGCGTCCGGTGATGAATGGTATTTTGGTGGAGCTGTCGCCCGATAATATGACTTTTGTGGCTTCTGACTCGCACAAGCTGGTGCGTTACCGTCGCCTGGATGCCACCACTGAATTTACAGCATCCTTTATTTTACCCAAAAAGCCGGCAGGATTGCTTAAGAATGTATTGCCTAAGGAGAGTGGTGATGTATCCATTGAGTTTGATGATAAGAATGCCTTTTTTACCCTGCCCAACTATAAGTTAGTGTGTCGCTTGGTGGAGGGTAATTACCCAAGTTATAATGCAGTGATACCACAGGATAATCCTTACAAGGTGATCATCGATCGCAGTGAGTTTCATAACACCCTGGGACGTGTATCCATCTTCTCTAATCAGGCCAGTAATCTGGTGAAGCTGAAGATGACGCCCGGTGAAATGGTGGTGTCGGCGCAGGATATTGACTTTAGCATCTCGGCACACGAGCGATTAAGCTGTCAGTACGAAGGCGATCAGATGGAAATTGGTTTTAAGTCGGGCTTCTTGGCTGATATCCTCGATAATCTGAATTCCACTGATGTGATTCTTGAATTATCGGATCCTTCAAGAGCCGGTATTCTTCTGCCCTTTGAGAATAATGAAAACGAAGATGAGTTGATGCTGTTGATGCCGATGATGATTAACGTGTAATATTTGTTTGTACTTAATATATAAAAGCCGCTGTATCTTTTTCGATATAGCGGCTTTTATTGTTTTACAGAGAATTTTAGCAATGGAGAGCTTGCATGTATGAAGGGGGTCAGCAGAAAGCCTGTTTCTTGTGGCGATGCGGAGCAGCCTTATCAAATGCCAATTAGTCCATAGGTATATTAAATATATTATGTAGCTTCAAGGGCAATATAAATAATATGATTTGTATTGGGGAGTTATGGCAAATTAAAAACTAAACCAACTATACTATGAGACAACTAACTATCTTCCTATCTTTATTATTGAGCAGCTCATTATTAGCTCAGAATAAGTTAGTTCCAAAATTTGATGAACGAATAGAATTATTAAGCGTTGTTTTTCGATTGGCTGAATCACCCGAATACATCAATAATTCAATAAAGTTGTATTCTGATTCCGTAGATGCCTACTTCAATCAGTATAAAAATCATGAAGTGGTAAAACTAGCCCAAAAGCTACGTAAGAAAAATGGTGTTGCCTATGATGCTGTTATGTCCATGGCAATTCATTTGCGCATTGATAATAACACAATACGATTTGATGAATCCTTAACGCGTAAAAACCTCGATAACCGTTGGGGGAAGTACAGCGACAATTTCGTCACTAAACTTTCTGATTTTTACAGCAAAAGCGAGTTCAAACAATTCTTTAATAGAAACAAACCGCTGTATGAAATTGCAGAAGAGCGCTTTGGTAATATTAGTCAGTCGCTAGATATAGAATGGTTCGAGAACTTTTATGGATACCAGCCAAAGGGCAAATATCACATTGTTCTTAGTTTACTAAATTATGGAAACTATGGTCCCAAAACATTAGCCAAATCAGGAGAAGAAAACATCTATTCTATTCTTTGTGCATGGGAAACAGACAGCCGTGGAACTCCTAAATATCATGCCAATCAAAAGGGAACCTTAGTTCACGAATTTTGCCATTCATTTTGCAATCAATTGGGAGAAAAGTATATCCCGCAAATGGAACCAAAGGCAACCGAATTTTATAAAACTGTTTCAAAGTTAATGCGCAGACAAGCCTATGGTTCATCGCAAACTATGATTAATGAAATATTGGTTAGGGCCAGTACGATTAGATATTTTGAAGATACGGGAGTAGATGAAACTTCTATTGATAGAATGTTGCTCAGTGAACAGGCTAATGGTTTTTTGTGGATTGATACTCTTTATCAGAGCTTTAATAATTATACCAGCAATCGTGAAAAATATGCAACTCTTGATGATTTTATGCCGCAAGTTGTGAGTTTGCAGAATTCATTATTACCTGAGGAGCTTCTTAAAAATTATAATAGTAACTGCCCGCGTATTATAAGTTCATCAATTACTAATGGAGCTAAAGATGTATCACCAAGCTTAAGCGAAATTATAATCGAATACGATAGGCCGATGGCAAGTTATGGTATTTCTGATAAGGGCAATCCACCGGAATTGGAGGTGGAGTGGAAAGACCAGCAGCATACAATTTTGAGTGTTAAGGTTGTTTTAGAAAGCGATACTGATTACGCGCTTCATTTCCATCCGCCATTTAATGTCGATCGATATAAGTTTCCTCTTAAAGAAAGCTTTAAGCTTAAGTTTAAAACTAAAAAATAACATGCCATAACAAACCGTAATAATGCATAGCTTGCCGCAGGCGCAACACAGGCTGCGCATCATACGGCAGGCCGTTGTAGCCAAAGCTGCTACAGATGAGTAGAATTATCTAAAACAAGAAACTATTAAGAAGTGAAATATGAAAGACGATAAAATAGAATTTAATTTTTTCGCTCAGAGTTATGCGCAATTTCTTATTTTAGAGGCATTGACTTTTAACGAAAAAATGCTTTCTAAGGAATTGTTTGAATATGTTGTTGAGAAAAGCAATCCTAGTTTGTTGAGCGCGTCTGTGAAACAATTGAATATATACTTGTTAGAAATGGTTTCTATTGGACTAATAGACTTGGAGCATATTCCAGAATTAAGAAACCAAGAACAACAGTCTTTTTCAATTACTGAAGCTGGAATTGAAGCATTGAGAAATAGAACTTTTCAAAGTGTCGCTTCTTCGGCTTTCTTTAATAGACAGGCGATTAGATTGTCAAGAAGAACGTTGTATTTATCAATTATTTCAGTTGGTATTGCCTTGATTTCAATATTTATTTCAATAAGCTCTTCAAATTCAAGTTATATAGAATATCATAATATGAAGAAAGAATTCAATGAAATAAGAAAAATTCTAATTAATACTGATTCTGTTGAATTTAAACTAAATCGTATGCAACTCAATGAAATTATTTCAGCGAATAAGTTAGATACAATCATAATAATAGATAAAGCTCAGGCTACAACACGCTAGAATAAAGCATATGGGTACAATGATTTTTAGGAAGTTGAGTGGGGTTTTTGAACACCGCCAAATCTTTGATTTGGCTTTCATGAAAAGGTAAAACAAATATGCGCATTGGCTCCGCTCCTTTTGGGAAGTTGGTAAGGTTAAATCGCCTTACGACATCATGCGACAGGCCGCTGGCGAAAATACAGGCATCACTTTAATCTTGAAAAATTTTATACCTGGACTGGTTTCACAAACGTCCATGGAGATAAAAAGTACATCCTTATAGTCTTATAATAAGACTATAATCAACAATTATAAAAGAATAGTATTATGAAGCTACAAATCAATAAATATTTACTAATTGCGGTGCTTATATTCAGTATCTCATGTACAGAAAAAGAAGATGAGTCTTTTTCTTTTGTTCAATTATGCGATACTCAGTTAGGCTTTGATTCTGAGGGTTATGAGAATGATGTTGATAAGTTCAAGCGAGCTGTTGCTCAAATTAATGAACTCAACCCAGATTTTGTGATTGTGTGTGGCGACCTTGTTAATATTCCAGTTGACAGTACATTTTCAGACTTTAAAAAAATTGCTGCAGGTTTGAAAATGCCATGTTATAATGCCCCGGGAAATCATGATGTTGGAAATAATCCGACAGATAGTACGCTTACTTATTATCGTAAAACGATCGGAAAGGATTATTATGAATTTCATCATAAAGGATATTCATTTATAGTGACCAATAGCCAATTGTGGAAAGGAAACTCCGGTAATGAGTCAGATAGACATGATCTTTGGTTTAAGCAGACTTTAAAGAATCAAAGCGCTAAGAATTATCCTGTAGTTGTAGTTGGGCATTATCCCTTGTTTTCTGAAAAGCCTGAAGAGGAGGAAGGGTATTTTAACTTTCCATCCCTTAAAAGGCAAGAGCTGCTGGCATTATTTTCACGAAACAATGTTGTTGCTTACTTATCAGGTCATGCTCACAAGTTAATCATTAACAATTATGACAATATTCAAATGGTAAGTGGAGAAACGCTCAGTAGAAATTTCGACAATAAACCTTTTGGATTCAGACTTTGGCAGGTTTCGCCAGATACTGTAATGCAAAATTTTGTTCCCTTGCAAACAACATTAGTTCATGACGGAATAATTAAATAATCTTGGTGAATTAATAACTACTGGGGTATAGAGACATTGTTATTAGAGAAAGCTTCTATAGTGCAAGCCATTTTCAGTTTCTTTATTTGATGTGTGGAATCCTAATGTTCCATACGACGCTCTTTCTGTGCTTGTTGCGAAGTGTTTGTCAATTGATGGCAGGAATAAATAAAAATTGTACTTTTGTGCGCTAATTGGCAATAAAGAAGACAACTATCATGCAAAAGAAAAAAGTCGTAATAGGCCTGTCGGGAGGCGTTGATTCAAGTGTTGCAGCCTATGTACTTAAGGAACAAGGCTATGAGGTGATTGGGCTTTTTATGAAGAACTGGCACGATACTACCGGTGTGCTTAAATCGGACTGTCCGTGGTTAGACGATCAGTTTGATGCCCAGGCCGTGGCCATGAAGCTGGATATTCCTTTTCACACGGTAGATCTAAGCGATTTTTATCGTCAGCGCGTGGTGGATTATATGTTTTCGGAGTACGAGAAAGGCCGCACGCCCAATCCGGATGTGCTGTGCAACCGCGAGATTAAGTTCGATGTGTTTATGGATAAAGCACTGGAGCTGGGTGCCGATTATGTGGCAACGGGTCATTACTGCCGCAAGGAAACGGTGCTGGTTGACGGCCGCGAGGTACATCGCCTGTTGGCCGGAAGCGATGATAACAAAGATCAGAGTTATTTCCTTTGTCAGCTCAGTCAGCAGCAGCTGGCCAAAGCCTTGTTTCCCATCGGGGATATCGTTAAACCCGAGGTGCGTCGTATTGCCAATGAGCTGAACCTGATTACGGCTCATAAAAAGGACTCGCAGGGCATTTGCTTTGTGGGTAAGGTGGATTTGCCGGTTTTCCTGCAGCAGAAACTGGAGCCTAAAAAAGGCCGGGTTTTTATGATTGATGCCGATTGTGAGCTTTTTAAGCGCGACTGGAGCAAAGCCGAAGGAGAGGCACCGACCGATGAGGATCTGGCGGAGCTATCCCTGCCTTATGCTTTTCATCCCAAGTATGGCAAGCGTATCGGTGACCATAACGGGGCGCATTTTTATACCATAGGGCAGCGCAAGGGTCTGAATATCGGTGGATTTCCAGAACCTTTATTCATTATTGGTACCAATGTGGATTATAATCAGGTGTATGCCGGCATGGGCAAGCAGCATCCCGGTTTGTTCCGTAAGGTACTGCGCATTATGCCCGATGAGGTACATTGGGTGCGCAACGATTTGGCCATGACGGTGGGTGAATCGCGTCGTTTGAATCTTCGTATCCGCTATCGTCAGCCCCTTCAGCAGGGAGTGCTCCATTATCGTGCCAATGGTCTGTTTCTTGTATTTGACGAGCCGCAGCGGGGCATCACGGCCGGTCAGTTTGCCGCCTGGTACGATCAGGATGAGTTGATTGGTTCGGGTGTAATCAGCTAATTATTTAAACATTTTAGGACTGATAAACCAGTCGATCTTACCTTCGCGTGCATTTACTTGTTCCCAGCTTTCCACATCAAAGGAGATTGCGATGGTTCCGGTGGTGGGAAAGTGTAGATAATCACTATTGCTCAGTGTAATGGCTGACATGGCAATTTCCGGATTGTGTCCAATAATCATAATGCATGGGTACTTTTCATTGTATTGGGCAAGATAAAGCAGCAATTCAGAAGTGGTGTAACCATCGTAAAGAAACTGTTCGCGCACGATGTGATGTTTTTCAATATTCAGCAGTTCTGCAAACACCCGCATGGTTTGTGTGGCACGTGCTGCAGTGCTGCTAATCAGTAGATCCGGATGTATGCCGCGTGTTGTCATATCCTGGGCGATCAACTTGCTGTCATCATAGCCTCTGGGCTTGAGTTCGCGTTCGAAATCGGATTTATCGCTGTTATAGCCCAGTTGTTCTGTTTTGGCGTGGCGCGTAAGGATCAGTGTTCTCATGACTTTGCTTTTTTTGTGTTACCGGCATGTTGACGAGCTAACTGGTCGAGCTCTTTCAGGTATTGATAGCTTGCGTATTGCGCCCGCAGTGGTTTATCGCCTTGATTCACGGGTACATTCTTAAGGTCTTTATCTATACGTCGAAGTTTAATATTGTCTTGCAGCTGCATCTCCAGCATCGTAAGTATTTCAGCCTTAAGATCGGCTTGTTCAATGGGAAAGGCCGTTTCTATGCGTCGGTTAATGTTGCGGTTAAGCCAGTCGGCCGATGAGAGGAACATTTCGGTATCGTTATCGTTACCAAATACCCATATTCGGGCATGCTCCAGGTAACTATCCACCAGTCTTAGCACTCTTATATTTTGACTGTACTCCTGTTCGGGTACCAGGCAGCAAATGCCCCGCACAATCAAATCTATTTTTACACCGGCTCTGCTCGCTTCATACAGTTTGCTGATAAGATTTTTGTTTTGTATTCCGTTCATCTTCAGCAGTAGGTAGCCTCCTTTTCCACTTTTTGCCAGATCAATCTCGCGGTTAATACGCTTCATAATTTCCTTGCGCAGATTAATTTGCGTGATCAGTAGTTTGTTGAGTTTTGGCTTTGTACTTTGGTCTTCCAGGTAGTTGAATAAAGCCTCCATGTCATCGAGGTAGGCATCGTTGCAAGTGAAGAAGCCGTGATCGGCATACTGACGGGCTGTTTTCTCATTAAAGTTACCAGTGCTTAAGTAGGCAAAGGAACGCTTGCGCACACCGCGGGAACGTCGTATGGCCATCGCCATTTTAGCATGCACTTTCAGGCCGGGTATGCTGTAGATAATTTTAATACCCGCTTTTTCCATCTGCCGTGCAAAATGCAGGTTATTGGCCTCATCAAAGCGGGCTTTCACCTCTACAAATACTGTTACTTTCTTTTTGTTATGAGCCGCAAATATTAAGGCACCTACCACCTCAGAATTACTCGCCACCCTATACTGTGTCACTTTTATTTCATCTACCTTTTCATCCGTTGCCGCCTCACGTAAAAACTGTATTACATAGTCGAACGAGTGATAGGGGAAATGCAGCACGCGCTCCTTGCGTTTGATGGCTTCAAACATGGAGCCGGCCTTATCCAGCTCGTAGGGTCTGATGGGTTGGGGTGCTTGCCATTGAAGTTGGGGCGCGTACGGGTTGGGGAAATTAAAAAAGTCGTGCAGGTTTTGGTAGCTGCCTGTTTCCACCAGTTCAATCTGCTTTATGTCGAAGGATTTCATTAGGAAGCCCAGTACATCGGCGGGTATGGAACGGTCGTGGTAAAGGCCGGCCGGTGTACCTGTTTTTCGCAGTGCCAGGTTTTTTCTTATTTTCTCTACCAAGTCGCCCCAAAACTCATCTTCAATACCCAAATCAGCGTTACGGGCTATCTTAACGCCCCAGCTGCCCACCACATCATATCCCGGAAACAGCTCGGGTAAACCGTAGCGAAGTGCATCATCCAGAAACATATAATGGTACTGATTATCAATCTTCGGTAGCTCAATAAAGCGGGGGTGATCGTTGGTGGGTACTTTGATAAGGGCATACCGCGGTCGCCGCTTTTTATCGGGTTTGTCTTTTTTTATTTTGCGGTAGAGCTTTACTGCCAGGTAAAGGCGGTTGTCGCGCATAAAGCTGCGCGTACCTTTGTTAAGTAGCACGGGCTGGCAGTAGGGAATGAGCTCGGTATGGAAAAAGTCGTGTATAAATTGCAAATGCCTTGGTTCGTTGGAGTAACCATCGCGGTGCAGTATGATGCCGTTTTGCTTCATCAGGGGCATAATTTCCCCTTTGAAGATGCGGCTGTATTCGCGCCAGTGCTGCCTTACAATGGTGTTAATTTGCTCAAGAACAGGGCCTGCGTTGGGCAGGTCGGGGTAGCCTTCGGGGTGCAGGGTAGCGTTGCGGTATTCAGCTACTCTCACCTTATAAAATTCATCCAGATTATTGGAGTATATGGCCAAAAATTTGAGGCGTTCAAATAGGGGCAGACTGCCGTCTTTCGCCTCTTCAAGAACACGGTGGTTGAAAGAAAGCCAACTGATATCGCGGTTGTAAAATTGCTGTTCGATGAGCATGGTCTTAGCATCTAGTCCCCTAAAAATATTAAAAATAGGGTAAATTTGACAATGATTTTTAACATTTAGGAAGGAATAAAATACTAGACTAATACGATGCTGACTCATTAGTATAAGGATGAGCGAATTAGCCTGGTGATTAGGTGAGAAGATTGAGGCAGTGGGTTTTTTATGCCAGCTGTGAATAGAATCACGGTACTCATATTTTGTTGCCTGATACCTTTCTCTTTGATTCAGCCTGGAATGAGGAGGCTTACGGTCTTTTGCTTAACTCAATAACTTCCATGTCTTTTATCTCTCCGTTGTCAAGGGTAAAGCGAAGGGCTGTGCGCACAGCGTGAAATCCTTGCTTACCGGCAGCTCCGGGGTTGATATGCAGCAAATTCAGGTCTTTATCATACATTACCTTGAGAATGTGCGAGTGACCCGATATAAAGAGTTTCGGTGTTTTTTTGAGCAGATGATTTTTGATGGCCGGCGAATAGTTTTTAGGATAGCCACCTATGTGAACCATCATCACATCAACACCATCGACGGTAAATCGTTCTATCTCTTTCAGCTCCCTTCTGATGGTTGCGTTATCGATGTTGCCATAAACGGCACGCGTGGTTTTCAATGATTGCATTTTATCCAATACCGATATATCGCCAATATCCCCCGCGTGCCATATTTCATCGCATTGTGCAAAAAGGGTTTGGAATTTAGGGTCGAAATAGGAGTGAGTGTCTGAGATAAGGCCTATGCGTGTCATTCTTTTTTTTGCAAAAATAGGGGTTTATTGTCGTAATAATTTTTCCGAAAGCAGTGCGGCATTAGTCAGGTTTGAGGGGAGCAGATGCTGATGGCTCACACGGACCGGGCAGATATCGATACCACCCCGTCGGGTGTAAATACAGCTCACTGCCAGTTCGACAGGTGCAAAGATGTCCCACAAGCGTTTGTAAATCATCTCACAGATTTCTTCGTGAAAATGGTTTTCGTTGCGTATGGACACCAGGTATTTTAGCAAGGCCTGCTGATCGGGTAGCACCGCCCCTTTGATATAAATGTAGGCACTGCCCCAATCGGGTTGATTAGTGATTTTACAATTGCTTCGCAGCAGGTGAGAGGCCAGTTTTAAGCTGCCGCTTTGTTCACCGGCCGTTAATAGGTTCGGCTCTTCATTAAAGTGATCAAAGCTTAGCTTATCTGTCGTTACATCATCTTCCAGCGTGGTGTAATCATTAAAATCCGAAGCTACAGGGGCATTGGCATGAGTATGAAAACCAAGCTCCACTGTACATTCTAATAGCTCACTCAGGTCTTTCTTAATGGTGTCGAGTACCAGCTGAAGGCCTTCTTGAGCCGTGTTGCCAAAACGATGCATGTTAAAGGAGTTAAGGTAAAGCTTAAGTGATTTACTCTCCACGATGCTAACATTGGTAGCCGGGTAAACAATTTTCAGGAGTCCGGTAACCGGCAGTCCTTTATTCGTGAGAAAACTCAACTCGTAAGCATGCCAGGTGTCGTAACCCATAAAGGGCAGCTTATCGGCCTTTAGGCCATATTGCTCACGGTTGAGATGACGGGGCACCGCCACCAGCATTTCCGGTGCATATTCTTGCGGGTAGCTTACTTGTTTGCCTAAAAAACGATCTTCCAAGGTAATGGTAAAGTTTAATGGTTAATTATTAATGGTTAGTTGTTACTTAGTGCTTTAGGTTTTATTTGGCGGTTTTGATGTTCCGGGGTACTTTTACATAATAGCTTCATCCTCCTTCCCACTGCATGGGGTTCCTCCTTTGGAGGGAGGAGTGACAGAAATGCTTCCCCTCCTGAATTTTAGGAGGGGTGCCGACAGGCGGGGAGGTTTATTATGCTTAAATGCATTTGGCCAGGTCATTCACCATTATTCTTTAAACCCCACTTTTGCTGCCAAATAGTTCGATGTGTACGCGCGGGCTGAAACGCCATCCCTTGGCAATTGCCATGTCCAGCACCAGGGGTGATGATTGCGCAATTTCTTCGCGTGTGGCACCCAGGGGCATCAGTAAAATATCTTCTGCCTTGTAATTGCTCAGATGACTTAGAAAGTCGTTGTTGATAGCTTCCAAATCATCGCTTTTGCCCACCACGAATTTTAGCTGTAAGTCTTTATCCGACGAGCGTGTAAGGTCGATGTAGGACTGAAGTGCAGCTGTGTTGACGCGTTTCTGATCGTGATATTGATAAGGGCCAGCCTCTCTCAGTTCGTAAGCTGCCAGTTTTTCGGGCGTGGGAACCGAGTTACGCAACTTGGGCGAGATACTGAACAGATCAATCCATTGTGCTACCTTTTCATCAAATAGGCTGCCATTGGACTCCAGGGTGATGTGTAGATTCAGCTCTTCTTTAAGTCGCTTGCATAAGGGCGCCAGGGCTTTTTTCTGTAATAAGGGCTCGCCGCCGGTTATTACTATATGCTTAAGGTTGTTTGTATTATGTTTAATCCAATCAAAAACACTATCTACCTCCATTTCCAGCGTTTCGCTTGAATGAAAAGAGGCATAGGTGGTATCGCAACGGCAGAAGCTTCCGTTTTCCATCTGCCAGATGCAGCGCAGGTTACATCCTGACAGACGCACAAACAGAGAAGGCACGCCGGCCAGCTTTCCTTCGCCCTGTATGGTGCCCGGACGCAGCAATCCCGTCTTGGGTTGCTCATCAATTTTGCGGCCTTGCGCATCTTTCACCACGGGGAAGACGCCTTCTTTGGCCAATACTAGCTTTTCCATATTCGTTTGCTTCGTCAGGGGTTTATAATGCAGTATCGATGACGCCGGCCTCGGCAAATGCTTTGGCGCGTAACAGACAGCTGTCGCAGGTGCCACAGGGCTTATCACCACCGCGGTAACAACTCCAGGTTAAGCTAAAGTCAACCCCAAGTTGTGCGCCCAGCTGTATCTCTTCTGCCTTGGTCTTGTGTACAAAGGGAGCGTGTATTTTTATGGGTTGGTTTTTTTCGGCCCCCATTACCGTACCCAGATTAATGGCCTTTTCCATGCCATCGATAAATGCCTGGCGGCAGTCAACATAGCCCGAGTAGTCCACTTCGCTTACCCCGATGAAGATGTGTTGGGCACCCACGGCTTCGGCCAGCGATGCCGCCACCGATAGAAACACCATATTGCGCGCCGGTACATAGGTTACCGGTATGTCGCTACGGTTCACATCACCATCTTCCACTGCCATGGTGCTATCGGTAAGCGATGAGCCTCCCCATCGATCCAGCTTAAGGCTCACCACTTGATGTTCTTCCACTCCTGCTTGGGCGGCTATGGCTTTCGCAGCATCCAGTTCGCGGCTGTGACGCTGTCCGTAGTCGAATGACAGTGCATGAACGGCATAGCCTTCTGACTTGGCAAGGTGCAGGGCAATGGCGGAATCCAGACCGCCTGAGAGTAATACGACAGCTCGTTTCATTGTAAATATTTAAAAACAGCTGTTACCAGTATTGCAAGTAAACGGGGAGGGGAAATAAAGAATGCTTATCTCCAATCAATCGAAAGATGATGTCTCCTAGTTTTGTTTTACAACAGGATGGTTACGAACTGTTGGTGATTAAATCACATTATTTCTGTCGATTAGCGAAGATGAAAAAGAGTATTTTAGCCTCTTTTTTCCACAGTCTGCACTAAACGACTTATTTGAAGCCACAAAATTAGTAAAAAAGATGAGTTATTTTATTATCAGGCTGTAAGATTTGTTCATTTCGATTTGCCAGCTACAGGCGTATGCCTACCACCAGTACGTCGTCAATCTGGTCGTTAATGCCCTTCCACACATCAAAGAAGTTCTCGTAGATCTTTGCCTGCTGCGCCATGGGATGTTGATGGTTTTCCAGTAGTAGGTTGCGAAATCCTTTCTGCATCAACTTCTTATCCTTGGGGCCACCAAATTGCGAGGGAAAGCCATCGCTGTACAGGTAGATGCTGTCGCCTTTCTGATACTGAATATGGTGGTTGGTGTAAGGGGTGTTATACTCGCCAATGGATACGGGCATGTGATCTGCCTGTAAAATCTGCATCTCACCGTTACGAATCAGCAGCAGGTCGTTAAAGGCACCGGCAAATTCCAGTTCCATCTTTTCTTTGTCGATGCTCACGATGCTGATGTCCATGCCATCTTTCACCTCACTGTCCTTTTCCTGCTTTAGCGACTCGATAACAATGCGCCTTAGCTCGTTAATGATTTCGGCAGGCTGCGTCACTTTATTTTTACCAATAATCTCATTTAGGTAGGCCACGCCAAACATACTCATGAAGGCACCCGGTACGCCATGGCCGGTGCAGTCGGCGGCCACAAAAATCAATTTGTTATCTACCTCCTCTGCCCAATAGAAGTCGCCACTTACGATGTCGCGGGGTTTCAGAAAAGTAAAATATTCGTCCAGCATCTCATCCAGGTGTTCCTTGGGGGGCAGGCTGGCATTTTGTATTTTCTGTGCGTATTCAATGCTGTTGGTCAGCTTTTTATTGACCGCCTCAATTCTTTTTATAAGGCGCTGATTCTGGTCGCGTGCCATTTTTATGGTCAGCTGTGTTTTAACCCTAGCCTTTAGCTCCAGTATGTTAAAGGGTTTGGTGATATAGTCGATGGCACCGGCTTCAAAGCCCTTTAATATGCTGTCCGAATCTGTTTGTCCGGTAATAAAAATGATGGGAATGTCTTTCGACAGGTCGTTTTGTTTCAGTATTTTGCATACTTCGTAACCGTCAAGTCCCGGCATCACAATATCCAGCAGGATAAGATCCGGCTTGTTACGCGAGAAAGCGATCTCCATAGCGGCATCACCATCGCAGGCAGTCACCGTGTTGTAGCGCGACAGAGCATCCTGTAATATCTCAAGGTTGACCGCTGAATCGTCAACAAGCAATATGGTGGGTTCAAATTGAGTCATGTATTCTATTCCCAAAAAAATATTTGATTGACAGGTTTACGCAATAAACGGTATAAAGTTTTATTTTTTTCATCGTCAATAGTGCTGTTTGCACCGCTGCCATTGGGTTTGGTTAAAAGCTGGCACTCACTTTCAGGTTGATTCTTCTTGATGTTAAATAATTTGGCACAGCATACTGGCGATTGTGAATGTCATTTACCCAAAAATAGGAAATGGTATTACTAATGTCAAAAAGATTGAACACCTCGAGGCCAATCCAGCAATCCTTCACCAACTTGTTGTTTTTGTTTACCCACTGGCTCAGGTCTTTGGAGAAACCGATATCAACACGGCGATAGGCCGGCATGCGGTTAGTGGCCATGTAGCGCGGCGATTGCGGAGGGCCAAAGGGCAGACCCGTGGCAAATAAGAGGTTAAGGTTTACCCGAAAAGTGGGATTGTTGGGCAGGTAATCCTGAAAAAATAAGTTGAAAGAGACACGCTGATCTGAGGGACGCGGCAGATAGCCGGGGTAGATCACCGTTTCCTTGCCTTCGTTGTCTTTTTGTATGTACGAATCGTCAAGTATGTTTTCCTCCGTCTTCATAAAGGATAGATTGGCCCAGGATTCTATGCCGGGCACAAACTCGCCGTGCAGCTTAAAATCAATACCTGCGGCATAGCCTTTGGCATTGTTTAGGGCAGCGTAGCGGATGCGTACGTTATCAACCTGATAGGGATTTAGGTTCGTCATCTGCTTATAATATGCCTCAGAGGTGAATTTGAACGGGCGGTTCATGGCGGTAAACAAGCGATCGATGCCGGCACTTATCTGCACCGATTTCTGTGCTTTTGTGTTGTAGTTAATGCTGCCATCGGGGGCACGCATCTCGCGATAGAGGGGCGATTGATAGTAAATGCCTCCGGCCAGCCGGTATCGCGTGTTTTTTTCCTTGCCGGGGTAATACAGCAGGTTAACGCGCGGACTAATGAGAAATTCCTTGTTAAAATCCCAGTAATTGGTGCGCACTCCGGCATTAATGGTCAACAAACCATCGCCCAAATTAAGGTTAATGGCATCCTGCACGTAAGCAGTTATTCTGTTGCTGTGTGTTTCGTGGCCGGCATTGTAGGCATATACCAGTTTCAGCTCCTTGTCGGAGTAAGGCAGTGAATAGCCGGCGGAGTCGCGCATCTCCCATTCATTGATAGCGTCCTTGAAGTATTCGTACTGATACTTAAGCTCCCAGCTGAGCAGGTGACGCTTGAGCTGATGCCTGCCCTGCACAGCCACATTTTGAATAATGCCCAATAAATCATTGCGGGCATGCTCCAGATTGGAGCCCACACCAATGTTTTGCACCCCATCCTCCTGCGGATTGGGTGTTGTGCCATCTGGATTTTCAATGTTTTGTAGCCAGTATTGCCCAAGTATATCATAACTCACTTCTTCGTAGGTGCGATAACCTGTTCCCGTTATTTTTATCTGATTATCGGTGTTGGGTGTTATCTTAAGGGCGATGGCGGCCAGCCCCGTTTGGAAAAGATCTTTCTCCTGTCCCTCAAAATAGATTTTCAGCTTCTTGGCCTCGCTGATGGTGCCAAAGGAAGTTTCGCGATCCACCGGTTCAAAGGAATAGTTGTTTTGCGAATAATAGCCCAGTGCCTCCAGTTGTAACAGCTCGCTGAAGCGATAGGTCAAAAAGGTTTGGGCATCGAGAAACTTAGGACTGTAGTCGCCGCTTACATCCAACGATCCCAGCAGGTATTGATTACTTTTGTAGCGCACACCGGTAACGGCCGTGAAGCGTTGATTTTTTGAGCTTCCTTCCAGGTGAGCTGAGGCACCCAGCAGGCTGGCACTAACACTACCGCTTAGGGTGGTGGGTTGCTTGTAGCGTATGTCGAGCACTGATGACATTTTGTCGCCGTATTGCGCCTCAAAGCCGCCGGGTGAAAACTTTAGCGAGGATACCAGGTTAGGGTTGACAAAGCTGAGCCCTTCCTGCTGACCGGCACGTATTAAAAATGACCGATAGATCTCAATGTCATTAACATACACAAGGTTTTCGTCGTAATTGCCGCCCCGCACGCGATATTGAGCGCTTAGCTCGTTGTTGGACGATACACCCATTTGACTCTTAACTAGACCCTCGATATTTCCGCCTCCTGCATCGGGCAATCTATTAATTAGTTTGGGATCTATTTTAGTAAAGGAAGCTGCTCTTTCTGTGCCTTCTATACTCACCTCCTTAATAGTTTCCCGCCGTATGAGTAGGCTGATGTGTAGCTGTGCTGCCTGCCCTGGGCTGTTAATTTTTAGCCGGGCAGTGTGGTAGCCCAGCGATGATACCTGAAGAGTGAAGGGAAGGGGCTGAGTTGTGGAAAAAGAAAAGTAGCCGTCGACATCGCTTACACCGCCGTCTTTGCCTCCTTGAATGCTGATGTTGGCAAAGGGAATCGGCGTGTTCAGGCTATCGGTAACTAGTCCTTTAATGGTTGTTTTTTGTTGCGCCATCAGGGTTGTGCCGCTTATTATGGCGATGACTAAATAAGATAGAATAAGCTTGTTTCTCACTGTTTCAATTTGTGTTATAAGCCGACAAGTAAACGGGTGGCTGTCGTTTGGTATGAATTAATGCCCTGGGGCTTGATGTGTGTAAAAATAGGAAGGATATCGCAATGAAAAAAATGCCTATTCAAGCGTTAATCCTTCCTTTGATTGTTAACGAAAATAATTGATTTTTCGTATCTTTATTGTATGGAAACAAAGATAATTGATGACCATCCTTTCCTTAACCGATATGAGGATCGTTTTCGAAAAATACTGGACTCACTTGTCGTTTCTTTTCAACTAGAGGGAATTCATTTTTCGGATGAAGAACTGCAGAAAATGGTGGTGAAAGTGGAGAGTGAGCTCAAAAAATAGACCTTATAATTTGGGTCATAGGTTCATAATTTTGTTCGGCCGCCGATTGTACTGCTACGATATAATGTTTAAACTGTCGTTGGGTAATCTTATAGAAACCCAAAAAGTCAAAGCCTTGCTTTACCGCCATCATATTGGCCAGTATGCGCGCCACGCGTCCGTTTGCCTCCCGGAAGGGATGGATGAAGAGCAGCTCGGCATGCACACGCGCTATGTCTTTAATCAGCGCTTCTTTATCGGGATAATAATGAGGCATGGGCTGTAGCATCTTTTTATCAAAGTCGTGGCAGATGTGGGGCAGAAACTTAGCTGTGGGAAACAGGAAGCCACCCTTGGTCATATTAACACTACGTAGTTGTCCGGCAAAATCGTAGATATCCTGCAAGGCAAGATGGTGAATGTGGCAGATATAGGCGAAGTTAAATGTGGTGTGACTGGTTAATTCTTCCAGTAACTGATACTGGGCCTTTAAAAAGCCTTCAAATTCCAGCTTATGAATAGCATCGATGGAGGTAATGCCTTTCAGGTTGGGCAGCACATCATGATGACCATCATCACCGGGAACTTCATATCTCGAATGCAAATAAGGCATATCGTTGGTAAAAACAAGGTTTACACAGTTTTTAGAAACGGAAGAACAAATTAGCGCGAAAAAACAGAATTGGCAAGTGAAAAGCTGCTTGGTAGTATAGCAAAATGATTTTATCTTTAAGCGACCATAGTGGTTTAGCTTCCCTACACAGCAGACAGCGTGTTTGACTTTTTAAGCAAGCATCGGACAATTGTAGGGAAGATGATAAAACTGAAATAGGTTGTGATTATTTGATTATATGGTGGAACAATTTGAAATAAGCTTGCGGTCGCGGCGTCGTGGCTTTCACTTGATAAGTGATGAGGTGATAGCTGCTTTGCCAGCCCTGCCTGAAGCGGGTCTGTTGAATATCTTTATTCAACATTCATCGGCCGGTATTACCTTGAATGAAAATGCCGATGATAGCGTGCGCGATGATTTTGAAACGGTATTTAATAAACTGGTGCCGGAGAATGATCCGGACTACCGGCATACGCTGGAAGGCGCCGATGACATGCCGGCGCATATCAAAACAAGTCTTGTGGGTGCTTCTGTGAGTATTCCCATCACCCGGGGACGGCTTAATATGGGCATCTGGCAGGGTATTTACCTGTGTGAATTCCGAAATAATGGAGGGTCGCGACGCCTCGTGCTTACCCTTTATTATTAAGAACGCCTACAAATTGTAAGCTTTGACATATGTCATTACGAAAGGGTTTTAATATTCGTTACTTAGCCATTGGAAGAAAAGAAGTAATAATATAAAACCCAATCAGCAAAATGCAAAAGTTATTATTATTAGGTGATGAGGCGATAGCACAAGGTGCAATCGATGCCGGTCTCTCCGGCGTATATGCCTATCCGGGCACTCCCTCTACCGAGATAACCGAGTATATTCAGGACTCGCGCATTGCCAAAGAGCGAAATATTCACCGCCAATGGTCCAGTAATGAAAAAACCGCCATGGAATCGGCGCTGGGCATGGCCTATGCCGGTAAGCGTGCCATGACCTGCATGAAACATGTAGGACTTAACGTGGCAGCCGATGCCTTTATCAATGCGGCTATCACCGGAGTGAATGGTGGTTTTGTGGTGGTGGCAGCCGATGATCCCTCCATGCACTCGAGTCAGAATGAGCAAGACAGCCGTGTGTATGGTAAGTTTGCCATGATTCCCATATTGGAACCAGTTAATCAGCAGGAGGCTTACGACATGGCCTATGCTGCCTTTGAAATGTCGGAAAAATTTAATGTGCCGGTGATGATACGTATCACTACGCGTCTGGCGCACTCGCGGGCCGGTGTTGTTCGCAAGCCTTTGTTGGAAGAGCGTGAACTTAGTTTACCCAAAGATCCCACGCAATTTGTTCTGCTGCCGGCGATCGCCCGACGTAACTATAAGAAATTGATTGAGACGCGTCCTGATCTGGAGAAGCTATCAATGGAATCGCCCTATAACAGCTATGCCGATGGTTCAGATCGTTCCATGGGAATCATAGCCTGTGGTATTGCCCATAACTATTTGATGGAAAATTTTCAGGAGCGGGAATGTAATTATCCGGTGCTGAAGCTGTCGCAATATCCAATGCCTCGCAAGGACATCGAACGCATGGTTAGTGAGTGTGATTCAATTCTGATATTGGAGGATGGCTATCCGGTGATTGAGGAGCTGCTCAAAGGTTATCAGGAGGCCGGTACACCGGTAAAAGGTCGTCTGGATGGTACTTTGCCACGCGATGGTGAGTTAACACCTAATATTGTGGCCAATGCGCTGGGCTTCCCCTTTGAGGAAGGCGCTCCGGTACCTGACTTGGTGGTGGGTCGACCGCCGGCCATGTGCAAGGGCTGTGGTCATATCGATGCTTACAAGGCGCTGAATATCGCATTGGAGGACTATGGTCCCGGGCGTGTGTTTGCCGATATTGGCTGCTATACACTGGGCGCCTTGCCGCCTTACAATGCCGTTAACTCGTGTGTAGATATGGGTGCATCCATTACCATGGCTAAAGGAGCCGCCGATGCCGGCCTGACACCTGCCGTGGCAGTGATTGGTGACTCTACTTTCACTCACTCGGGCATGACGGGTTTGCTCGATGTGGTGAGCGAGGGAACGCCCATCACCATAATTGTGTCCGATAACTATACTACCGGTATGACGGGAGGTCAGGACTCACAGGCGCTTGGGCATTTGGAGCAAATTATCGCCGGTATCGGTGTGGATCCGGATCATATCCGTGTATTTAAGCCTACGGCAGCCAACCTCGATGAGATGGTATCCATCATTAAAGAAGAATTTGACTATCCGGGCGTATCGGTGATCATTCCGCGTCGTCAGTGCATTCAAACATTACGCAATAAGAGCCTGGTGCTAAAAGTAAAGGAGTTGGGCTTGTAAAATAACAGTGCTTAGTACTCAGTGCACCGTGCACTAGGTATCAGGCACTCATTAAAATTATCAGTAATTATGAAATCAGATATAGTTTTAGCAGGCGTAGGTGGGCAGGGTATCTTGTCCATAGCTGCAACAATAGGTATGGCTGCAGTGGATAAAAATTTGCACCTGAAACAGGCCGAGGTACATGGTATGAGTCAGCGGGGGGGCGATGTGCAGTCGCACCTGCGTGTAAGCAGCAAGCCCATCGCCTCGGATTTGATACCCAGGGGCAAGGCCGATATTATCTTATCGGTTGAACCCATGGAATCATTGCGTTACTTGCCTTACCTGTCGAAGAAAGGCTGGTTGGTGACGAATACAACGCCGTTTGTTAATATCCCCAATTATCCGGAAATGGAGGAGGTGATGGCCAAAATAGCCGAGCAGACGAATCATATTGCCATTGATGCGGAGAAGATAGCCGTTGAAGTGGCCACCAAACGCTCGTCTAATATTGTTATGCTGGGTGCTGCTTCCCCGTTTATCGACATTGAGATGTCGGCCTTGGAAGAGGGTTTGCGTAAAATTTTTGAACGTAAGAGCGATGCGGTGGTGGAATCAAATATCAATGCCTTGCGTGCGGGGCGCGCTGCTACCGAAGTAATTCTGGCCAGTAGAAATTAAAGCAGCAGTTTTTCGGCCTTAAAGGCAGCATCTTTCGGCATTTCAGTCAGGGGATTATCGCCTAAGTTCAGTTCCTTCAGTTGACCTGCGCTAAGCTGATCGAAAGGAAAGGATCTTAAACGATTGTTGTTGAGGTAAATATTTTTGATAGCGGGCAGTTGTAGCAAAATGTGACAACTGCCCGCTATGGTGTTTTCGCTAAGGTCAATAAGGCGAAGCTTATCCAGTCTGCTCAGCTGCTGAGGCACCAGGCTAAAGGCATTAAAGCCCAGGTACAGCTTCTCCAGGCGGCTCAATTGCGAAAAATTCTTGGGTAACTCCGTGAGCCGGTTATTGCGCATGTCAGCGTATTCAAGCTGCATTAAGTGCCTAATGGCATCGGGCAGCTGTTGAATATTATTCTCTCTGATATCAAGATAGCGCAGGTGCTGCAGCTCAAATAATTCGGCGGGTATAACACCTTTGAGCCGGGCCTTAAACAGGCTGAGGTGAGTCACCTCCTGCCGGTCATTCAACACATAGCCTTTGCTTATCCAACTGATTTTCTGCACTTGCTTAATGGGACGGTGCAGCTGTTGGTTAATTCGTTCTATGGTGACAATATCCGACATAATTGCGCTGTTTACAGGCTAAAATAGCAAAGAGTTCCGATATACGCATGGATACGCAAGATGCTTAGTGCATTATTTTTTTATTTTCGGATCGATCTCAATCATCATCTGATCTTTTAGCACATTGTCGCCCGCTTTAATATGAATTTTACTAATCACACCGCTGATGGGCGCCACAATCTCATTCTGCATCTTCATGGCCTCAAGGGTAAGCAGTACTTCTCCTTTCTGAATGGTTTGATTATTCTCAACCATCACATCACAGATCATACCCGGTAACATGGCCGTTATCGCCACCTTGCTGACGGCATTCTTTTTGGCGATTTTCTTCCGTCGTTTAAACGATTTCTCTGTCTCAATGGTGAAATTGTAAGTATTACCGTTCAATAATACCGTGCATTGGTTTTGCTTTAAACGCACCACCTCACCCGCAAAAGTGTGTTTGTTTAGCTCCACCTCAAACTCGTTATTTTCGTTGCGACTTATTTTTGGGGTGGCCTCTTTTTCGTCGATCTTAGCAATCTGATTATCCACAACATCAATTGAAGTGGTTTTGCCGTTGACCAATATATATTTTGTAGCTTTCATGGCGTTAATGTGATTTAAGATTTTGTTTTAGAAACCAGGCGTTGGACGATGCTTCCACCGACTGTGTTTCCTCCAGCTTATTCATTTCCTGCAAGTAAGCGGTGAGCGCAATACATGCGGCAGCTTCCTGATCGTTGGGATGCTGATAGTGCAACTGATCCATCTGTGTTTCAATAAAATCAGTGTAATAATCGCCTTTGATAAAAGCCGGAATGGTCAGTACCTTGCGAAAGAAGGGAAGGGTTGTCTTTAAACCTTTAATGTTCAAATCGCTTAAGATCTCACCCGCTTGTTCCAGCGTCTCTGCCCGGTTTTTTCCATGCACAATGGCCTTGGCCAGCATGGAGTCGTAGCAGGCCGGTACTACTTTACCGGCCACATAGCCGCTGTCGAAGCGCAGATGGTCGGAGGCAGGTACCTCAATGTGTTCGATGATGCCCGTACAGGGCGCAAAATCAGCCTGCACATCTTCGGCATTGATTCTAAACTCAATGGCGCTTCCTTTTATCTGAATGTCATCTTGTTTTATGGTCAGCGCCTCTCCGCTGGCTATGATGATCTGCTGCTCTACAATGTCAACGCCTGTAATGGCTTCGGTAACCGGATGCTCCACCTGTATGCGCGTATTCATCTCCATAAAATAAACATTGTTATCCACATCCAGGAGAAATTCCACGGTGCCGGCATTAAAGTAGCCCGTTTGTTTGCATAGATTCACTGCATGGGTGCAGATGGTGTCGCGAAGCTCGGGAGTTAGTGCAGGCGAGGGAGCTTCTTCCATTAATTTCTGGTGCTTTCGCTGTATGCTGCACTCGCGCTCGAAAAGATGAATTACATTGCCGTGTTTATCGGCCAGTACCTGCACCTCGATATGCCGTGGACGGGCAATGTATTTCTCAATAAAAACGGCGCCATTGCCAAATACTGAGCGCGCTTCGTTCATGGCAGCCCGCAGCATCTTGGGCAGCATCTCTTCATTTTCAACCACACGCATGCCTTTACCGCCGCCACCGGCCACGGCCTTCACCATTACCGGATAACCAATATTGGCCACCACCTCAAGGGCTTCTTCCTCGGTATTGATGAGTCCTTTACTGCCTTCCGGAACGGGTATTCCGCATGATTTGGCGGTTTGTCGTGCCACACCTTTATTGCCCATCTTCTCGATGTGCTGATGCGATGGCCCAATAAAGATGATGCCTCGTGTCTCGCATTCTTTGGGCAGGAATGGATTTTCAGACAGGAAGCCATAGCCCGGATGTATGGCATCAACTTTATTTTCAACGGCGGCATCTACAATCTTTTCAACGCTTAGAAAAATATTGGTAAAGGTGTCGCCCGATACATCTATCAGTTCGTCGGCAAAGGATAAATAGTGGGCATTGGGCTCCTGATGGGTTAGGAACATATATGAACGGATACCCATTTTGCGGGCCGTTTGAGCAATGCGGATGGCAATCTCTCCGCGATTGGCTATTAATATCGATTTAATCATTATTCAGTTTTTTACATTGGAATATTTCCGTGTTTACGCGGAGATTTCTGTTCGAACTTGTTTTCTAGTAGTGAGAAAGCAGAGATCAATACCTCACGTGTTTTTGCGGGTTCTATCACCTCGTCAACATAGCCTTTTTCTTCCGCGATAAATGGATTGGCAATGTTGTTTTTATAATCATCCACCAGCTGACGCTTAAGTTCATCAGGATCGTTTGCCTCGCTCAGCTCTTTGCGATTCAGTATTTTTATGGCGCCCTCGGGTCCCATCACCGCAATTTCAGCCGATGGCCAGGCATAATTCATATCACCGCCCATGTTTTTACTGTTCATCACAATGTAGGCGCCACCATAGGCTTTTCTAATGATTACTGTAATTTTGGGTACGGTGGCTTCGGCAAAAGCATACAGTAGTTTAGCACCGTGCATAATAATGGCATTGTGCTCCTGGTTTTTACCCGGCATAAAGCCCGGCACATCTTCCAGTACCAGCACCGGAATATTAAAGGCATCGCAAAAACGCACAAAACGGGCGGCTTTGCGCGATGCATTGATATCCAGTGTACCCGCCATTACTTTTGGTTGATTGGCGATGATTCCTATAACTTTTCGATCCAGGCGGGCGAAGCCGGTAATGATATTCTGCGCGTGTCCTTCTGCCACTTCAAAAAAGGAATCCACATCCACAATGCGCTCGATAATATCAATCATATCGTAGGGCTTGCCTGAGTCCTCGGGCAATATGTAGGAGATGTTTTCGCTGTTGCGCGGCGTGATGTCATCCCAGTTTAATACGGGAGGCTGCTCCAGGTGGTTAGAAGGAAGGTACGACAGGAGCTTCTTCACGCCCAGCAGGCAATGTTCCTCATCGTTATACACAAAATCGGTTACGCCCGAAGCAGAGCCATGTACTTCGGCACCGCCCAGGTCTTCAAAGGTAATGTCCTCGTTCAATACTTCTTTTACCACCTGTGGGCCGGTAACAAACATGTGCGAGGTGTGTTTTACCATAAAACGGAAGTCGGTGAGAGCCGGTGAATAGACAGCACCGCCGGCAGCAGGGCCGAGTATAACAGATATCTGCGGCACAATGCCCGAGGCTTTTACGTTATTACGAAAAATACCGGCATAACCGGCCAAACTGGCTACCCCTTCCTGTATGCGTGCACCACCCGAATCGATGAGTCCGATGACAGGATGCCCCATATTGGCCGCCAGTTCCTGCACTTTCTGAATTTTTTGCGCATGAACAAGCCCCAGGGAGCCTCCCATAATATTAAAATCCTGGGCGTACACCATTACTTTACGGCCGTTGATGGTGCCGTAGCCACAGATTACACCATCGCCATAATTTTTGGCTTCTTTATCGGGTTTGATCAAGGCGCCTATCTCGTGAAAGCTGCCCTCGTCGAATAAAAAGTCGATACGCTCGCGGGCTGTTAGCTTGCCCTTATCGTGTTGTTTCTTATAATAATCACCTGTGTATTGATCATTCAGCTTATCTTTCCGCTCATGAAAAACTTTGTAAGCCTTTCTGTTTTCCTCCATGATTATTTCAGTATTTGTTAGTTAATGTATTGATATGCTTCTGTTACCAGGCCAAACTGGCAAAGTAACGATTGAAGGCTTTAAGTTGTTTATTAAACAAAAAACAGCACGAAAATCTGTGTAAACAGAGTTCGTGGAAAAATAAAAATGTGCTGTCGCAGACGCTATAAATGCAGGGATAGAATTAAGATCCGATACCTGCTTTGTGTCGCGAAAGCAAATATCATTCAAATATTAAAGACAGGTCTCCTGGCTTTCCCGACTCTTAACACCTTCCCAACTGTCATATGCAGTCAGTGGTTAATCCGCTAAAAGTACATACCGTCTATACGGCACGAGATCACAGTTGCGCGTCAGCCCATGATTTACACATGGTTCCCTATTAAACCCTTGTTACGGGGTGTCTTAATGACAAAAATTTGAATGAACGAGCGGCAAAAGTAGTAAAATTCCTTTATTTGCGTGCTCATTATGCACAGGCAACAATTGTTTTTGATTTCACAATTAGCCTCGTATTTTACTGATTAAATGATTTAGTGAGATATAAAAGCCTTGTACAGAGCTGTTGTGTTTTCAAATAAAGAATCAGCACCTGCACTGATTAAGACGTCATCCGGCAGTTTACCCGTGTTAACAGCAAGGCAGCGTAAGCCAGCCGCCTTGGCCGATTCAACGCCCATAGGTGCGTTTTCCACTACAAGGCATTGGTCTTTGCTCAGTCCACTGCGTTGCCAGGCGATCAGGTAAGGTTCAGGGTGGGGTTTGCCCTGTTTTACATCTGCACCACTGATAATGTTGCTCGCCTCCACCTTAAATTGGGCATTTAATTTATCAACGAGCGAGGGTTGCCTGGATCCGGTTACCACAAAGACCTGAACCCCATTTTTTCTCAGAAACTCAATCAGTTCTTGCATCATGGGTAACACCGGAGCTTTAGGGCGTTTTGCCATAAGTTCCGTCTTTAAAGTATAAACAGCTTCCTCTTCATCCCGGGTGGGTAATCGGTGAAGGTACTTTTCAAAAGCGATTCTGATGGTTGCATAGCCGGTTCGTCCTTCATTCATATATGCCTCTTCTGGCGGAAAATTGATGCCGTATTTTTTAAGTGAATGGATCCACGTGTATTCATGACTAGGCATGGAGTCAAACAAAACACCATCCATATCAAAAAACACCGCTTTTATATCATCGAGGACTTGCATTGGCTTTACTTTTGGCCCCAAAGTAATATATTTTTTTACTTATTTTGCAGGCTTAATTCCATTGCATGCTAATTAAAATTGAAGAGCCGTTAAGGGCAAAACTTCCCGATTTGATATTAGGAGGTTTTGTTACTGATGTGAAGGTGGCTGCCGCTAATGATCAGCTACAATCATTAATGGATAAGGAGGTTGAAGTATTGGCTGCCCAATATACACCTGCGTTAATCCGTGAATTATCGCCCGTAAAAGCGAATAAAAATGCTTATCGAACCCTGGGCAAAGATCCCAATCGCTATCGTCCGGCTGCCGAATCCCTATTGAGAAGAGTAGCTGGTGGTAAAGGATTGTATCGCATTAATAATGTGGTTGATATACTAAATATTACCTCATTGAAAACCGGTTTCTCAATCTGTGGCTATAACTATGATGCCATTGAAGGAGATGTGAGTATGGGTATTGGTGAGGCTAATGAAGCCTATGAGGGCATTGGCAGGGGGGATTTGAATATTGAGAGATTACCGGTTTTTCGCGATGCTTTAGGTGCATTTGGTAATCCTACCAGTGATTCAACACGCACTATGGTGAGTGATGTTACTTCAAAGTTTTTGATGATTGTTATTGGCTTTGACGGAAAAGACGCCATCAATGATGCTCTGGATGATACCCTCCATTTGCTTCAAAAATATGCGGAAGGAAAAGAGATCGAACGATTTTTTGTGGAGTAGGTAGGGATGAGAGGGGAGTGAGGTGAGTCTAGCAGTAGGATTATGGATCTTAACTAGCTTCCCGCCACGCGCCACAAGCTGCTAACCCCTAATAACTAACAACTAATTTGGACAAGCCAGAAAAGTACAAAGTATCAAGATTTGAGTATCAAGACTATTGGCAGCTTGCTTATATTTTCTGCCAAAAATTACAGGAATTCAATTGATAGACACTAACAACTAACCCCTAATAACTAACAGCTAACAACTAACCCTTAACAACTAGCAACTAACCCCTAATAGCTAATAGCTAGCAACTAACCACTAACAACTAACAGTCAATGATACAAGTTTGTGCGATCGCCTCGGGAAGTAACGGCAATTGTTATTACATCGGAAATGAAAAGGAAGCCATATTGGTGGATGCGGGTATTTCGCGCCGTCAGATTTTGAAGCGGATGCGCGAGATGCGTCTGGATATTGCTAAGGTGAAGGCCGTGTTTATCTCACACGAGCACTCTGATCATATTAAGGGATTACGTGTATTGTGCGATATGCATGGCATTGATGCCTACCTTACACGCGATACACTACAAAAGGCACATCGTAATTATCATCCGGAGACAGCGCAGGTGTTCGAAGCAGGTGATGTGCTTTGTGTGGGTCCATTTACCGTTCACACCTTCGGTAAGCAACATGATGCCATCGACCCCACGAGCTTTCGCGTAGAAATAGAGGGGCAAAGCATAGGTGTGATGACCGATATTGGTTGTGCCTGCGATGCTGTGAAATCCCATTTGGCGGCCTGCGATCATGTTTTTCTAGAGAGCAATTATGATGAGCGCCTACTGGAGGAAGGACCCTACCCTTATTACCTTAAGCAGCGGGTTAAATCCGATCATGGACACCTGAGTAACCGTCAGGCGGTTGAATTGGTTGAGCAATTGAAGCCGGGTAAGTTAAAGACGCTTTTTCTTTCGCACATTTCAGCCGATAATAACCGTGTGGAGATTGCGATGAAGGCCTTTGAGCACCTTTCAAATCGTTATCGTATTTTGCCTACCAATCGCTATGCGCCATCAGAAGTGTTAATCATCGGGGAGGAGCAGTTGGCTTTGTTTAGTTAATAAAATTAGAAAAAGTAAGAAGTGAGAGGTGAGTAATGAGTAGGGTGCGATGAGAAATGGGAAGTGAGAAATTGCAAAAAAACTGTGGGACTGTTGAAATGTAATACGGATTACTGACTTCGGACTTGGATTTCGAGTTTTACAATAATTATCGAGCTGCCAATCGCTATCAGCTAGCGGCTAGTAGCTATAAGCTTTTGAAAATATGAATTCTTTAATACAGGCAGATCAGCATTTTTTAGTTTTAACAATGGTGGTGGCGGCAGCCGCTTTTGGTATTTGGTCAGAGTATAAAAAGTGGTTTGGCAAGGTATCAGGCATTTTAGTCACCATGATTTCCATGTCTATATTGGCCATGGCAGGTGTTGTGCCTGTGGGTTCGGGTACTAATGTGTCGGTGCCTGTTTACGATATGGTATTTGATTATTTTATACCGGTGTCGATTCCACTGCTTTTATTCAGCTCTAATATTCTTAAAATAATAAGGGAAAGCGGTAAGTTGCTACTGGCCTTTATCGTTGGCGCAGTGGGGGTCGTTGTTGGTTGTTTTGTAGCAGCTTCTGTGATCGATCTGGGAGCCGATTCAGGCAATACAGCCGGCGTGATTGCTGCCACCCTGGTGGGAGGCAGTATCAATTTTGTGGCTACGGGCGAAACCTTAAATTTCAGCACCAATCCCTATTTTTCTGCCACCATTGCGGTAGATAACTTCGCTGCCAATTTGTATGTCTTGTTTTTATTCCTGGTTCCTGCCTTGGCCTTTTTAAAGCGCTTTTGGAGTCCAACGCCTGTAGAGCCGGCAGACGAAGGTAAAGAACAGGGGGAACAGGCTCCTGTTACCATGGAACGGATGGCTATTGCATTGTTTTTAGCCATTGGTATTGCAGCCTTGGGAGGCTGGCTGTCCCCATTTATTCAGCATTTAATTGGTACCGAGTTAAATTTAAGTATTCTGCTAATTACGTTGTTGGCACTACTGGTAGCTAACCTTTTTCCGGCACGTTTAAAGCCTTTGGAAAACACATCTTTTAGCATAGGCTTGTGGATGATGTATGCTTTTTTGGCGGTTATTGGTGCTTCCACCAATATTTATGAGGTTTTAAAGGTTGGACCCTCACTGCTCTTGTTTTACCTGATAATAATGGTGTTTCATTTTTTGTTTCTTACGGCAAGCGCCCGTTTGTTCAAGTTGAATGTATACGACGTTATTGTAGCCTCAGCTGCGAATGTCATGGGACCTTCTGTGGCAGCACCTATGGCAGCTTCGTTGGGGCAAAAGCGCATGGTAACACCGGCAATTCTAGTGGGTATTTTAGGGTATGTGATGGGTACTTTTATTGGTGTAAGTATTGCGATAGTTCTCAGCTAGGCGATGCAAAAAAAGCAACAACCCAGGTACAATTTTTAGTTTATTAAAACGGCGTTTTCAGAGAAGGAGTTAAAGATGCTTGAAAAGGGCCTTGATTTGTTTTACGAGATTGCCTGAATGATCAATGCCTTAACAGGGACAGTTTCTTTGAATTGTGTATATTTGACTGCGTACTTATATTCCTTAGTACATGCCATAAGTATGCTCTAAAACCGATAAACTAAAATAATTACTATGTGTAGAAATGTAATGACAGCAATTGCTGTAGTGCTGATAATGCAGCTGGTAGTTTCGTGCCATCAGCCTATCCCAGCTGATTTATCCAAAGCCAGCCTGATTCCTCTTCCGGTAGAGTTAAATGCAGGTGGAAGCTCCTTTCAACTTACCGAGAAGTCTGATATTTATGTAAGTGAAGGAAATGGCGAATTAACCCTGGTGGCGCAGAGTCTGGCCAGCGAGATAGCGCGAATTACCGGTATTCAGCCTGCGGTTACCGAAGTGGCTCATACGCCGGCTAAAGGGATATATCTGCATCTTAATACCGAACAAAGTACAAAAAATAGTGAAGGGTATTCGTTAGCCATAGGAGAAAGAAAAGTGGAGCTGAGTGCAAAAGCGCCCGCTGGCTTGTTCAGAGGTGTTCAAACACTGGTTCAAAGTCTTGTTAAAGGCGGGGAGGAGCAATCTGTTTGGCTTATTCCTTCCGGAAAAATTATTGATTACCCGCAATATGCTTACCGTGGCATGATGCTGGATGTGGCTCGTCATTTTTTCTCGGTTGAGGATGTGAAAAGAGTGATTGATTTAGCAGCTATGTATAAGATCAATGTTTTGCACCTGCATTTAACAGATGATCAGGGCTGGCGTATTGAAATCAAATCGTGGCCTAAGCTGGCTACTGTGGGTGGAAGTACCCAAGTAGGCGGTGGCGAAGGTGGTTTTTACACCCAAGAGCAATTCAAGGATATTGTTCGCTATGCCAGCGAGCGATATATAACCGTGGTACCGGAGATTGATATGCCTGGGCATACCAACGCGGCTGTGGTGGCTTATCCTGAGCTCAACGGGAATAAAAAGAAGGCCCAATTATATACCGGCACTAAAGTGGGGTTCAGTACCTTGGCCACGCGCAAGGAAGTGACCTATCAGTTTGTGGATGATGTGATCCGCGAGATGGCTGCGCTGACCGAGGGGCCTTATTTGCATATTGGAGGCGATGAGTCGCACGTAACAGAAGATGATGATTATGTGTACTTCATTAATCGCACCAAAGAAATTGTTAAGAAGTATAATAAAATAATGATTGGGTGGGATGAAATCGCGCATGCTGATGTCAATGCTGAAGACATTGTACAGTATTGGGCTAAGGATAAAAATGCCAGCTTAGGGGCAGAAAAAGGCGCTAAAGTGCTTTTATCGCCTTCAACACGGACCTATCTGGATATGAAATACGATTCAACTACGCACATTGGCTTGGCTTGGTCAGGCCTGATTGAAATAGATCAATCGTATAACTGGTATCCTGCAGAATTGATTGAAGGAATTGATAATAACCACATCCTGGGTATTGAATCGCCACTTTGGACTGAAACAGTGGAAACGATGGATGATATTGATTACCTTACTTTTCCTCGTTTAATTGGGCACGCCGAAATTGGTTGGTCTCCGGCTTCTCACTTAAATTGGGAGAGTTTTAGAAAACGTCTGGCACAGCACGGAAAGGTTTTGAAAGATTTAGAGGTTAACTTTTACCAGTCAGATCAAATACCGTGGGTAATGGACTAGTAAAGAACCTAATAGAGTATAAACTATTGACCAGTTCCAGAGTCTTATCAAAGATAAAGGGGCTGGTCTTTTTTTTCACCATAATCTGAAAAGGATTCACTAGCAGAAGCGATCAGTTAATTCTAGGTTACGAATGAATTGGTAGAATATTCTGTTTTCGTTCACATTTTTTAAGTTAATCAGGATAACCTTTACACAGCTATTCCGTACTTAGGAGTTGATTTGCCGCAGGGCACTCTTGAATCTACTATGAACTAAGGAAAAAATTATGAGTGAATTATTGTTGGAGTTATTAAAATCGTCAGTGGCCATTCCGGTGGCAATTATCATATTGAAGTTGATTTTTAAAAAATCAATCATGTTCAGGATGAGCTTGTTGCTCGTGTCTTTTGTTATTTTGGTGGCAATGCTGAAGACCATAGAGTTTTATCTAGGTTCTTTTTTTACATATATCGTTACGCCTGTTAATATTTTGCTTGGGGTGGGTGTTTTTATGTATATTAATAAAATGGTTCGTCAACCTCTTGACAGTGCCATTGTGGAATTGCAAGAGCTGGCAGAAGGTAATCTGAACAATGACTTGAAGTACATCGAATCCAACAATGAATTGGGGCAGTTAAACAATGCCATGAAGAATTTATCAGACCGCCTGAAAGAAGTGATGCAAAATATTGAAGGTGGTGCCAATGAGGTGTTGCAGGCCAGTCATCTAATAAATAAAACAGCCGAGGACTTGTCATCTGGTTCAGCGGAGCAGGCTTCCTCATTGGAGGAAGTATCGACAACCATGGAGGAGATAGCCGGTAATGTGGCCAGTAATGCCGATAATGCGCGGCAAACATCGCTCAATGCCAAAGAATCGTCGGCTATGATTGTGCAGGTGGCTGATGTTTCTGATACCAGTTACAAGGCGGTAAGTACCATCTCCGAAAAGGTTACCGTGATTCATGAAATTGCTCGTCAAACCAATATTTTGGCTTTGAATGCTGCTGTGGAAGCAGCTCGTGCAGGCGATATGGGTAAGGGTTTTGCTGTTGTGGCAGCAGAGGTGCGTAAGCTGGCAGAAAATAGTAAAAAGGCAGCTGATGAAATTGTGAGCATGAGTGATTCGAGCCGCAGTGAAACGGAGATGGCAAATGCTATGCTTAAGGAGATGCAGCCACAAGTGGAGGCAACAGCTAGTCTGGTGGAGGAGATATCCATGGCAAGCATTGAGCAGAACAATGGAGTGGATCAGGTGAATGGTGCTATTCAGCAAATGAATGCAACAACGCAACAAAATGCGGCGGCGGCCGAGGCCTTAGCAGCCAGTTCGGTTGAACTAACTAAGCAGGCAGATGAGCTTATGCAGTCCATCGCCTATTTTAGACTTTAAATAGCTTGTTTATCGGATGACTTGAGTTTTGTAGTAATTTTCATGTCATCCGATAAGTTTCAGTCCGTTTTGGTAGCCATAGCCCCATAATTTTTTGAGACGCTTCCTTAGGCTTGAAAAAAGGAGAAATGCACCTTGCCGTATTTTTTTACTTCTTTAAAATGAGGATGTGTGTCAAAGCTCATCTTATCAGAATGCTCTAAAATAAAGACTCCTTCGTCAGTGAGTAAGTTATTTTCAAAAAAGCGGTCGGGTAGTGTCTCAAAATCCTTCATGTCGAATGGAGGATCGGCAAAAACCAGATCATAATGCTTGGGACTTTTCTTGATAAACTTTAGCACATCGGCTTTGAAGACCTTAATGGCATCTTCCAGGTTAAACTCTTTAACCATTGACTTGATATAGCTGAAATGCTTATAGTTGAGCTCCACCGTTGTAATATCACTACAGCCTCTTGAAGCAAACTCATAGGAGATACTGCCGGTGCCGCCAAATAAATCCAGTACGGTAAGCTCATCGAAATACAGGCGGTTGTTCAACACGTTAAACAAACTTTCGCGGGCGATGTCGGTGGTTGGACGTGCCGAAAAGCTTTTGGGAGGTGAGAAACGCCGGCCTTTAAGTTTGCCGCTTATTATACGCATATTGCCAGATTAAACAGGTTATGAAAGTTAAGTTTATCACCATCTTTAATACGCATACTGTTGCTGAATTTAAAATGAGTGGTTGGATCGCTTATTTTTGTTTGCCGCAGATAGTTTTTTAATTCTCTAAATAGGGGACTTTGTTTATCGTCCAGCCCATGTATTAGTACATTCGTTTTATCGGCCTCCAGCTTAAGCTGTTCAAAGGCAAATAAAACAAAGTACAAAAAGTCATTGGTGTTGCTGTACGAATAGGAGTTGCACAACACCATCTTACGGTCTTTAATCACCAGCAAATCAAAGAAGGTACTGTGTATACCTATGTGCATCACCACATCGCGTTTCTTTTGCTGACTGGCAATCAGGCAGGTTTCAATAAAAGGCGAGTAGTGTTGGTAAAACTCAATGTTGTCGAATTGCGTTTTCGCCAGATGATACATAAATCGGGGTATGCTGAAAAGATTCCAGGCATCGGCCATTTTAATTTTCTGTGCTACCAGCTCCACGGGATCATTACCCAGCGGATGATTCAGGCTGAACAGGTCAGTATGCCTTGTGTTGTCATACAAAGCACCCGGCACTAGGGTGGCTCGCGGTGACTCGTAAAGGAAAAAAACCTTTTTGTAGGACAGTTGTAATAATTCCTCTTTCAGCAGTACCTCCTGAGTTTTAATATTGTCCTTGCTATTGTCGTTAAACGGTATATTGGCGAAGGCAATATAAGTGTTGATTACCGGGTCGAGCACACAAAAAGAAAGTCCACCCGATGAGGATCGGATGGACAGAAAATAAGATGTTGTAATGTTCGTGTCAAACGATTGATCGACAACGTATTTCTTGGTCATATAATTATTCCCAGTTACCAGCGTTATTGTTAGCGGCTTCTAACGAACCTACTTTAAGACCTGGATATCTTTCCAGCTTCTCGGTCTTGTCGTTTAGGTTAATAATTTCCTGTTTCTCAAGTCCGGCCAGGTAAATGTTGTTGTGCACTTTGGCTTCAAAAACCTGCACCTTCACACCAGAACCAGTAACTACGATACCAGCTCCCATTTCGTAAGTTTTGTCGCCATTAACAAAAGGAACAAATTTTAATGAGTCAACCGGGTAGTTGTCGGGGAATAGAGAGTCTTTCACACTCACGCGAATGGTGTCACGACTGATAATTCCCAGTGCCAGTGCTTTTACTTCGGTCATGCCTGCTTCACGCATACTGTCGGTTAAGCTACCTTCTTTTTTAACCAATGGAAGCGAGTCGCTTAGGATGAAGTTGATTAATGTATCGTAGCTACCTGTATACTTACCAAAAACAGACTTGTAAGCCACCTGGGCATCTCTGGTGAGCATCAGTTTTTCAACGTTAGCGGCTTGTCGCAAGGCATGCTGCTCCTGAAAACGAATTGGCTTATTGATACTCTCAACACATAAATAACCAAGCGCGATAATTGCAATAGTAAGAACAATCTGAATAACTGTTTTCATTATCTTCGGATTTTTGTTTTAGTTTGAAGTCACAAATTTAAAAAAAAAATCAAACTACGGTTTTTTATTAGCTTATATCTATATTAAAAATGCTAAATAATCATATTTCGACATTAATACGCAATAAATTTCCCTTCCAAGCCACCCAGTCGCAGTCAACTTTGATTGATGGCTTAGGTGATTTTCTGGTGCAGGAGGCATCACCGGCCGTTTGTCTTATAAAAGGATTTGCCGGAACGGGTAAAACATCGCTGATGAAAGCCTTTACTGATGTGCTGGCTGAGATGAAGATGCCTTGCCAGCTGATGGCACCCACGGGACGGGCAGCCAAGGTGTTGAGTAAATATACTGGTAAGCCGGCTTATACCATTCATAAGCTTATCTATCGTCGTCAATCATCGAACGATGATTTTGGCAGCTTTAATCTCAATTATAATAAGGCAAAGGATGCAGTTTTTATTGTTGATGAGGCGTCTATGATCTCTAATAACTGCTTGGATTACACTGCTTTTGGTAGTGGGCGTCTTTTGGAGGATCTGCTCAACTTTGTGTTTAGTAATAAAGGTTGCCGATTAGTGCTTATTGGTGATGTTGCTCAGTTGCCACCGGTAGGATTTGAGGAGAGCCCTGCATTGGATAAGTTGTACCTTGAGAGTTTGGGCATGCAGGTGCAGGATTTCTTTTTAAGTGACGTAGTGCGTCAGGAGCAAGATAGTGGTATTTTATACAATGCTACTAAGTTGCGATTGATGATGGATGAATATTTGACACCACCGGTCTACCCGGCACTGGAGGCCAAGAGTTACCCCGATTTTAAACGTATTAGCGGCGAGGAGCTGATTGATGCCTTGAGTTGGTGTCAGGAGCATTACGGGCTGGACGAAACCCTGGTGGTCTGCCGGAGCAATAAGCGTGCTAACCTGTTTAACAAGGGGATAAGAGCCAGTGTTTTATATCGTGAGGAGGAGCTGACGGTGACCGACCACTTGCTAATTATGAAAAATAACTATCATTGGTTAAAGGATAGTAAAGAGGCCGATTTTATTGCCAATGGCGATATTGCCGAAGTGGTACGTATTAATGGTTATGAGGAGTTGTATGATCGTCGTTTTGCCAATCTTACCTTGCGCCTTACTGATTATGAGCATCTCGAAATCGATGTGAAGGTGATTTTAGACGCTTTGCACACCGATACTGCCGGATTTTCAAAGGAGGAGCAGGAGGCCTTTTTTCGCAGTGTAATGGAGGATTATGAGGAGGAGAAATCGCAGCGTAAGAAATATGAGAAAGTAAAAGAAAACCCCTACTATAATGCATTGCAGGTGAAGTATGCGTATGCCATGACCTGCCATAAATCGCAAGGTGGGCAGTGGAAGGCGGTATTTATCGATCAGGGATACATACCCGAAGAGCAGATGGGGCTTGGGTATTTCAGGTGGCTATACACGGCCATCACCCGCGCAACAGAGCGTGTTTACCTGGTTAACTTTAAGGATGAGTTTTTTGAAGAAGATTGATTTTTTACGAAGCAGGCAGAAGTGATATAATTAAAAAACGGGATGCAATGATGCATCCCGTTTTTAATGTGTTTTTGAGTATTATTAAATACCTAAATCTTTAACGATATTATTGATAATGGTATCTGCTTTTTCGTTGGCCAGGTAGAACTCGTCCTTGCTGTTCATCGGCACTTTCACCTCAAAGTAAAACTTAATTTTAGGTTCAGTACCCGAGGGTCGAACAGATACCTTATAGCCATTTTCGGTGAAAAACTGCAGCACATTGGAAGTGGCCGGCAAGTCAATGGTTTCATGATTATTCTCCAACACGTGAAAAGCATCCAGCTTGCTGTAGTCTTTGATTACGCTCACCTTATCGCCCGCCAGAGTTTGTGGAGGCGTTGAGCGGAAATTAGCCATTAGCTGTTTGATCTCATCAGCACCTGATTTTCCTTCGCGCACGATGTAAATCATTTTTTCCTTTGAGAAGCCATACTCCATATAAATATCCTGCAACACATCAAACAGTGTTTTGCCGTTATCTTTGGCCCAAGCAGCAATTTCTGCTGCAATGGTGATGGCTGCCACTGCATCTTTATCGCGCACATAGTCGCCGGGTAAGAAACCATAGGACTCTTCGCCGCCACAGATGTATTTTTTCTGCCCTTCCAGTTCACGAATAACCTTCGCAATCCACTTAAAACCGGTGTAAACATCGAAATACTCAATGCCGCTCTTTACGGCAATGTCTTTCATCAGCTCCGATGTAACAATTGTTTTAACAATGTATTCTTTGCCGGTCAGGCGTCCTGTTTCCTTCCATTTCTTAAGTATGTACCAGGTAAGTAAGATGGCCGTTTGGTTTCCGTTTACCAGCACAAACTCACCCTTTTCGTTGCGTACGGCAATGCCCAGGCGGTCACTGTCGGGGTCGGAGGCCATTACAATATCTGCCGCTGTCTCGCGGGCTTTGTTAAGCGCCATCTCCAGTGCGGCCGGCTCTTCGGGGTTGGGTGAAATAACTGTAGGGAACTCGCCGCTTACTACATCCTGCTCCGGTACGTTAATCACGTTTTCAAAGCCGCACTTACGCAAAGCCGCCGGAATCATTTTCACACCTGTGCCGTGGATGGGTGAGTACACAATTTTAAGGTCTTTATTACGGTCTATCACATCCTGATCAAGCACTAGGCTCTTCACCTGTTCCAGGTATTGCTGATCCATTTCTTCACCCAATGTTTCGATCAGTGCCTTATTGCCCTGGAATTTAATTTCATCGGTTGAAGTAATTTTATTCACTTCGTCAATCACATTGGTGTCATGGGGGGCTGTTAGCTGAGCACCATCGTTCCAGTAGGCTTTGTATCCATTATAGGCCTTGGGATTGTGCGAGGCGGTTATAATAACACCACTCTGGCAGCCCAGCTGGCGGATGGCGTAGGATATTTCAGGTGTAGGACGTAAGTCGTCAAACATATAAGCTTTAATACCATTGGCGCTGAAAATGTCGGCTACTACCTCGGAAAATAAGCGGCTGTTATTGCGGCAGTCGTGCCCAATTACCACGCTTATCTGCTCTACTTCGCTAAAGTTCTTTTTTAGGTAGTTGGCCAAACCTTGTGTGGCGGCTCCCACGGTGTAACGGTTCATGCGGTTGGATCCGGCTCCCATAATGCCGCGTAGACCTCCTGTGCCGAATTCCAGGTCTTTATAGAAAGAGTCGATTAGTTCTGTTTTATCGTCCTTCTCCATCATGGCTTTGATGGCGTCTTTCGTCTCGGTATCGTAGTTGCCATCGAGCCACGCCTGGGCTTTTTTAACAACGTCGCTTAATACATCCTGATTTTGCATAATTATAATAGTTGGTGTTAGTTATTTATTCGTTCGTCAGTACAGATATACAGTGTTTAAGACTGTCGATCCAGTACGGTATTTCAAGTTGATAGGTCGATTTTAGTTTGGCCTTGTTCAGCACGCTGTAGTGCGGACGGGGAGCAGGCGTAGGATAGTCCTTTGTTTCGATGGGTAGTACTTTACACTGTATGCCTGCCAGCCTGTGTATGGCCAGGGTGAAATCGTACCAGCTGGCAACGCCTTCGTTGCTATAATGGTAAATGCCCGGAGTAAAGGGGATGGTGCCCGCCATGTCGTGCCTGATAATGCGCAGGATAACATCGGCCAGATCGTCGGCGTAGGTGGGACTTCCAATCTGGTCGTAAATAACCTTCAGCTCGTTACGCTCCCGACCCAGTCGCAGCATGGTCTTTACAAAGTTATTGCCATGGGGCGAATATAGCCACGATGTTCGCAGTATAATGGATTGCTGATTATGATCCAGCAGGTACTTTTCGCCATCGCGTTTTGATTGACCATAGACCGATTGTGGTGCGGTGCTGTCTTCTTCCGTGTAAGGACGATAATTGGTGCCATCAAACACATAATCGGTGGATACATGCACTACTTTGGCGCCTTTTTCGTGTGCCGACCTGCCAATAGTTCTCAGCGCCTCTGCATTGATTTTAAAGGCCAGTGAGGATTCATCCTCGGCTTTATCAACGGCTGTGTAGGCGGTACAGTTAACGATGTATGAATAATGATCAGCCCTGATGGTACGGGTTAGATCTTCAGTATTGGTAACATCCAGGGTTTCTAATGAAGTGAAGGTGAAATGAGCCTCCAGACTATTGCACTTCGCCTTGATGGACAGTCCCAATTGTCCCTCCGATCCGATAACTAAAATTTTTGGTGTCATATGCTGTAAACAAAGTTACGATCGGCTTCCTTAAAGGATGGCAATATGCTGTCTTTGGATGATATGATGACTTTATTTGCCGGTATTTTCCAATCGATGTTCAGGGTAGTATCATTAAAGGCAATCCCTCTTTCAGCTTCCTGATTATAGTAATTATCGCACTTATACATTATGGTAGCCTTTTCGCTCAGAACTGAAAAGCCATGTGCAAACCCCTGGGGGATAAAAAACTGGTATTCATTCTCTTCTGATAGCTCTATGGCATAGTGTTGCCCAAAAGTGGGCGAGTTTTTTCGTAAATCAACAGCCACATCAAGTACCCTTCCTTCAATTGCCTGAATGAGTTTACACTGCGAAAAAGGAGCAAGCTGATAGTGCAATCCGCGGATGACACCATAGCTTGATTTGGAGATGTTATCCTGAATAAAATCTGCTGTGATACCGGCCTCCTTATACCGTATAGCAGAATAGGACTCGAGGAATGCACCCCGTTTATCACGATAAACTTCCGGTTTGATTATAAGGAGGTTGGGTATGTCTGTTTTTATTATTTCCATGAATTACGATTTGACTACAAATATAGCGAGATAATAAGTTTATTATCCAAATCCTTTAATGATTTATAAGTAAAGTGGTGTTAAAAATTATTGATTGGCAATTTTCACCAGGTACTGCCCGTATTCATTTTTCATGAGTGGCTCGGCCAGTTTCAGTAGTTGAGTTTTGTCAATGTAACCTCTCGAAAAGGCAATCTCCTCGATACATGCCACCTTAAGTCCTTGACGGTTTTCGATGGTGGAGATGAAATTGGAAGCCTGCAAAAGACTGTCGTGTGTGCCCGTATCGAGCCATGCCGATCCTCTGCCCAGCATCATCATCTTAAGGCGCTGCTCTTTCAGGTAAAGAGAATTGAGGTCGGTGATCTCCAGCTCACCGCGCTTCGATGGCTTTAATGCCTCGGCTTTCTTTACCACATCGTTGGAGTAAAAATACAATCCTGTAACGGCATAGTTACTCTTGGGCTTTTCAGGTTTTTCCTCGAGGGATAGCACCTGACCCTCCTCATCGAACTCAGCCACTCCATAGCGCTGCGGATCATTTACATAATAGCCAAATATTACGGCTCCGTCTTCGGTTTTGCTGGCTTCGTGCAGTAACTTACTGAAGTCGAAGGAATAGAAGATGTTATCCCCTAGTACCAGTGCAACATCGTCATCACCAATAAATTCTTCTCCAATAATGAAGGCCTGTGCCAGACCATCGGGAGAGGGCTGTTCGGCATAACTGATATTGAGACCCAGCTCAGCACCATCCTCAAAAAGGTGTTGGTAAAGGGGCAGATCCTGCGGAGTGCTGATAATAAGGATATCGCGTATGCCGGCCAGCATAAGAACCGATAATGGGTAGTAAATCATCGGTTTGTTGTATACCGGAATAATTTGTTTTGAGATGCTTTTGGTAATGGGGTAGAGGCGTGTGCCTGAGCCTCCCGCTAAAATTATGCCTTTGCGTTTTTTCATAGTTATTGTAATTAAGTACGTTTTGATATTTAGGCCTCGCCGTTTTTTAAGAGTTTATCAAAATATTCTATGGTATGAGTTAATCCCTCGCGTAGTTGTATATTGGGTTGCCAGTTATTGAGTTTCTCCTTTGCCAAAGCAATATCGGGTTGGCGCTGCAAGGGATCGTCGGCCGGCAGAGGCAGATAGGTGATTTTTGACTTGGAGTTGGTAAGTTCAATAACCGCCTGTGCCAGTTCAAGCATGGTAAACTCGTTGGGGTTGCCAATGTTAACAGGGCCACTAAAATCCGGGTTGTTCATCATGCGAATCATCCCCTCCACCAGGTCATCGACATATTGAAAGCTGCGGGTTTGCTTACCATCGCCAAAGATGGTGATGTCCTCACCCCTTAAGGCTTGCACAATAAAGTTGGATACCACACGCCCGTCGTTGGGGTTCATGCGGGGGCCGTAGGTGTTAAATATGCGGATGATACGGATATCCACATCATTCTGCTGGTGGTAGTTGACAAACAAGCTCTCGGCGCAGCGCTTTCCTTCATCGTAGCAAGAGCGGATACCAATGGGATTTACGTTACCCCAGTAGTCTTCCTTTTGGGGATGTACAAGCGGATCGCCGTATACTTCGCTGGTAGAGGCTTGCAATATGCGTGCTTTAATACGCTTGGCCAGTCCCAGCATATTAATGGCGCCCATTACCGATGTTTTAATGGTTTTAATGGAGTTGTACTGGTAGTGAACCGGTGATGCCGGGCAGGCCAGGTTATATATTTGATCTACCTCCACGAAGTAGGGATGGGTCACATCGTGGCGTATCAATTCAAAATAAGGATTGTCCATCAGGTGCACCACATTACCTTTTGATCCGGTAAAGTAGTTATCCATACAAATTACTTCGTTGCCCTCATTCAGGAGGCGTTCGCATAAGTGAGAACCAATAAAGCCTGCACCACCTGTTATCAATACCCTGTTCTTCATCCTGTTTATGTCTTTGTAAATAAAAGGGAAAAGCCTGAAAGGTAGTAAAAAAAAACAATCAGGCTCCTCGTGTAAATTATTTGTATTTATGCATTTATGTTGGGTCGTCCTATGCTGTAATAAGTGTAACCAAACTCTTTCATTTCAGCCGGGTCGTATATGTTACGGCCATCAAAAATGACTTTGTTGCGCATAAGTTTGTCCATTACCTTATAATTCGGCATTCTGAATTCGGGCCATTCCGTAATTAATATCAGGGCGTCGGCTTCAATCAGTACATCGTAAGGGTCTTTGCCATACTCAATACTGTCTTTCAGAATATGTTTGGCCTCGTCCATAGCCACCGGGTCGTAGGCTTTAACGGTTGCCCCCAGCTCTGTTAAAGCATTGGCAACTACAACAGATGGTGCTTCGCGCATGTCGTCGGTGTGGGGTTTAAAAGATAGTCCCCACATGGCAAAAGTCTTTCCCTTAAGGTCAGGGAAGTGCTGCTTAATCTTTTTGAACAGTACTTTTTTCTGATCGTCATTCACCGCTTCCACGGCCTCTAGTATGCGTAGGTTATAGTTGTTAAGCTGTGCTGTTTTGATAATGGCCTTCACATCTTTAGGGAAGCAGGATCCTCCATAGCCGGCACCGGCATAGATAAACTTATTGCCAATGCGGGTGTCGGACCCTATGCCACGTCTTACATTGGACACGTCTGCCCCTACAATCTCGCATAGGTTAGCAATGTCATTCATAAAGCTAATTTTGGTAGCCAGCATGGCATTGGCAGCGTATTTGGTCATTTCGGCCGAGGGAACATCCATAAAAAGGATGGGGTGCCCATTTAATAAAAAGGGCTTGTAGAGGCGGCTCATCAATTTCTCTGCCCTTTCTGATTCCACACCAATTACAATACGGTCGGGTTTCAGGAAATCTTCAATGGCATTACCTTCCTTCAGAAATTCGGGGTTGGAGGCCACGTCAAATTCAAGTTCCACACCTCGTTTTTCCAGTTCGTCTTGTATGGCAGCTTTCACTTTTTGCGCTGTGGTAATGGGCACGGTGCTCTTGGTTACTACCACCAGGTAGTTATTCATGTATTTACCTATTTGGCGGGCTACTTCAAGAACGTGGCTCAGGTCGGCGCTGCCGTCTTCTCCCGGAGGTGTTCCCACAGCAATGAAAATGGCCTCTGAGTGATCCAGGCTATCACGCAGGTTGCTTGTGAAATGCAGACGCTCTTTTTCAACATTCTTCAGCACCATCTGATCCAGGCCGGGCTCGTAGATAGGAATGATACCTTGTTTAAGTTTGGCGATCTTCTCTTCGTTGATGTCGACACAGGTAACGTTAATGCCTGTGTCGGCAAAGCATGTGCCGGTTACTAATCCAACATAACCGGTTCCAACGATTGAAATTTTCATAAGCGATTGTATTTTATATAAAGGCTTTTCAAGTATTTTTAGTTTTATAAAAATGATAAGGTAGCATTTTATACCTTATTATAATAGGCAAAAGTATAATTTTTATCGACTGTTTGCTTATTTCCTGGGCGTTGAAAAGGGGCTTTTTTTGGTGGTGATGCCTTTATAGTTAGTCTTATGTCGTGTTCAAATCATTGATCAATGGTGTTTTAATCGGATGATGGCCTTGACGATGGGTGATAGAGATCGTATTTTTAAACGGTTAATTTTATTTGACTTAGAAGCTTTTAAACATCAAAAAAAGTTTCTACTTTTGCAGCGATTTTTCAATATAATGTCTAACTACTAATTAAGTAATAATTAAAACAAAAATGGCAGAAGAAAAAGTAAATGCAGAGGAGCAGGAAAAGGCTCCACAAGCAAACGAAGCGTTAGTTAATGTACCAGTTGAAGAATTTGATTGGGATAGCTATGAAGCAGGCGACGTTGTAGGTGGCGGTGCTTCTAAAGAAGAATTAGCAGAGATGTATGATAAGACTTTATCTACTATCTCAGAAAAAGAAGTTATTGAAGGTGAAGTTATTACACTTACTAAGCGTGAGGTGGTAATTAACATTGGCTTTAAGTCTGACGGTATCGTTAGCCGTAACGAATTCCGTTATAATCCTGAGTTGGCCGTAGGCGATAAAGTAGAGGTTTACGTAGAGAGCCAGGAAGATAAAAAAGGACAGCTGGTACTTTCTCACAAGAAAGCACGTGCATTACGTTCTTGGGACCGAGTAAATGAAGCGTTGGATAACGATGAAGTTATCAAAGGTTACATCAAGTGTCGTACTAAAGGTGGTATGATCGTTGACGTATTTGGTATTGAGGCCTTCTTACCAGGTTCGCAAATTGACGTTAAGCCTATTCGCGATTACGATATGTATGTGGGTAAAACAATGGAATTCAAGGTGGTTAAGATTAATCCTGAATTCAAAAACGTTGTTGTATCACACAAAGCACTTATTGAGGCTGAGCTTGAGCAGCAGAAGAAAGATATTATTTCTAAGCTTGAAAAAGGTCAGGTACTGGAAGGAACAGTTAAGAACATCACTTCTTACGGTGTCTTCATTGACCTTGGTGGCGTAGACGGATTGATTCACATTACTGACCTGTCTTGGGGTCGCGTAAATCATCCGGAAGAAATCGTTCAGTTGGATCAGAAATTGAACGTTGTAATCCTTGACTTTGATGATGAGAAGAAGCGTATTGCTTTGGGTCTGAAGCAGCTGACTGCTCACCCATGGGATTCGTTGGATTCAGAGCTTAAGGTAGGTGACATTGTTAAAGGTAAGGTGGTTGTAATGGCTGACTATGGTGCTTTCGTTGAGATTGCTGCCGGTGTTGAAGGTCTTATCCACGTATCTGAGATGTCATGGTCGCAGCACTTGAGAAGCGCACAAGACTTCTTGAAAGTGGGTGACGAAGTTGAAGCTATGGTACTGACACTGGATCGCGAAGAGCGTAAGATGTCATTGGGTATTAAGCAGCTGAAGGCTGATCCATGGGAGAAGATCGAAGAGAAATATGCTGTTGGTTCGAAGCATGCCGCTACCGTGCGTAACTTCACTAACTTCGGTGTGTTTGTTGAGATCGAAGAGGGTATCGATGGATTGATTCACATCTCTGACCTGTCATGGACTAAGAAGATTAAGCACCCTGCTGAATTTACAGCAATCGGTGATTCAATCGAAGTGGTAGTGTTGGAAATCGATAAAGATAACCGTCGCTTAAGCTTAGGTCACAAGCAGCTTGAAGAGAACCCATGGGATGTATTCGAAGATATTTTCACTGTGGATTCAATTCACGAAGGTACCATTGTTGACGTTTTCGATAAAGGCGCTGTAATTGCATTGCAGTATGGTGTTGAAGGATTTGCTACTCCACGTCACTTGGTGAAAGAAGATGGAGCCCCTGCTAAAGTTGATGAGAAACTTGATTTTAAAGTAATTGAGTTTAATAAGGCAGCTAAGCGTATTATCCTTTCTCACTCTCGTACCTTCGAAGATGATATTAAGTCGGAAGAGGTTTCTGCCAAGAAAGCTGCTGCAAAAGCAACTAAAAAAGGCGTGAAGAAGTTGAATGATAACTTAGAAAAGACTACTTTAGGAGATATTTCGGAGTTGGCCAAGCTAAAAAATAAGCTGGAAGCTAGCGAAGGAAAAGCCGAAGGAGATAAGGAATAAGTTAAAAACAACGATATATGGACTTCAAGATTGACAAATTAGATGATTTTACGCTGGTTCAGGTGTTAAAAGAGAAGATGGATACCCATGTGGCACCTACACTCAAGTCGGAACTGGTACTCTTGTCTGGAAATGGTGAAAAGAATATTTTGCTGGATTTGGGGAAGTGTAATTATTGTGATTCGTCTGGTTTAAGTGCGATTTTGGTGGCCAATCGCTTGTGTAAAAATGCTGATGGTGTCTTTGTTTTGGCCGGCTTACAGCCTGCTGTCGAACGCCTGATTACGGTGTCGCAGCTCGATTCGGTATTGAACATTGCACCATCGCTCGATGATGGTATTCAGATGATTCGTAAAGCCATTGAAGCTAATTAATGGCCCTATCGCTGACCATCCTCGGTAGTAATTCAGCATTACCTACATCGGATAGATATCCTACCGCTCAGATACTGCGTGTATCTGAGCGGTTTTTTTTAATTGACTGTGGCGAAGGCACGCAGATGCAGCTGCGCCGCAATAAGATTAATTTTTCAAAGATTAATCATATTTTCCTGTCTCATCTGCATGGCGATCATGTATTTGGTTTGATGGGATTGATTTCTACTTTTGGCCTTCTTGGGCGCCGCAAAGCCTTAATTATTCATGCGCATCCCGATCTGGAAGACCTCCTGAAACCGCATCTTGAATATTTCTGTGCCGATTTGCCTTATCAGATTGTTTTTGAGGCTTTGAACTATGATGAGCCCAAGCTTATTTACGAAGACAAAAAGGTAATTGTAAAGTCTTTTCCGCTGTCGCATCGTGTACCTACTTGTGGTTTTTTATTTGAGGAGAAGGCGAAACAGCCCAATGTTCGCAAGGCCGCCATTGCGCGTTATAACCTTACGGTGCCCGAGATTGTGGCGATCAAAGCAGGGCAGCCGTTTATTGGGGAAGATGGACAGCCTGTTCCCACTGAGGAATTGCTGATTCCCGCACCCAAGCCCTTGTCTTATGCCTTTTGTTCTGATACCCGCTATTTTCGACGTATTATTCCCATTATTAAAGAGGTTAGCTTGCTTTACCACGAAGCTACCTTCCTGCATGAGCTGAAAGATCTGGCCAAACGAACCAGTCATACCACTGCGAAACAGGCAGCTACTATTGCCCGCGATGCCGGGGCTGGACAATTGCTTCTAGGACACTTTTCCAGCCGGTATCATAATTTACAGCCCTTTGAGCAGGAGGCCAAAGCGATTTTTGAAAATACGGTGCTGGTTCGCGATAATCAAACCTTCGAGTTGGAATAGCGATTATGGTCCTCATCTGTGTATGTCTACTTCTTGTCATGAAGTGAAGTTTCATTTGCGGAACGACTCTATAGCTGCCTTGAAATTGTGAACCATTCTATCAAACCTACTGCACACTCATCTCGTCCTTCTTAAAAAATGTAAAAAAAATCTAACATTCTTCAATTTAACTCAATCCTATATGGAAAAAGGGATTGAGCGTATTGTGTGTAAGGATAGTTTATTGCATGATGTGAAATAAATAATGCAAGCGCTTGCGCAATATCTAATTTTGGTTAATATTTGTATGCAAATAATAAATCCGAATATCGTTTAACCAAAATTAAGTCAGATGAATGAAAAATCTATCAATAACGCTATCCCCCAGGGAGGTGTTATGAAATTCAACAGGCGATTACTTTGTATTTTAGTAGCTGCTTTGTTGCTTGTTCCAGTGCAACTTTTTGCACAAGAGCAAATATTAGTAAGCGGAAGCGTCAGCGATCCCGAAGGGTTTACGCTGCCGGGCGTGAATGTATCTGTGAAGGGTACTACCAATGGAACTATTACTGATACTGAAGGCAATTTTACCCTTACTGTGGCCAGCGACGCCGTTTTGCAGGTGAGTTTTGTGGGGTACAAAATGCAGGAAATACCCGTAGCTGGTCAATCTGTTATTCGCGTGATTCTAGAGGAGGATATCACAGATTTAAGTGAAGTGGTGGTTACCGCTCTGGGTATTAAGCGTGATAAAAAGGCCTTGGGATATTCGGTTACCGAGGTAAGTGCCGAAGATATAGCTCGTAATGGAGAGATGAATGCTATGGCCAGTTTGGCCGGTAAAGTGGCTGGAGTGGACATCACCCAAACCTCCGCTGGTCCATCTGGTTCAAAGCGCGTGGTTATTCGTGGTATTAGCGAATTGGAAGGATCTAATCAGCCGCTGTATGTGATTGATGGTGTTCCGGTTGATAATTCAAGCATGGGGCAGGCCACCGAATGGGGCGGCTTCGATCTGGGAGATGGTACATCTGATCTTAACTCCGAAGATATTGAGTCTATTTCAGTATTAAAAGGTGCCTCGGCTTCAGCTTTGTATGGTAGTCGGGCGTTGAATGGTGTTGTTTTAATCACCACAAAATCCGGAAGCAAAGGTCAGAAGGGGCTGGGCGTGGAAATCAACTCCTCGGCAACCATCGATCAGGTATCCACCAAGCTGGATGATTATCAAACGGTTTATGGGCAGGGAAATAATGGGCTACTGCCTCGCGAGGGACAGCCGGCGAACAGCGCGACAACGGCCTGGGGGCCAAAGCTCAATCCTTCCATTATGCTTCGTCAGCAGGATGGGAATGAGTATCCCTATGCTTTGGTAGATGATAATGTGCAGGGTTTCTTCAGGTTGGGAAAAACCTTTAATAATAGTGTAGCTTTATCATCGGGTGGCGAAAAGGGAAGTGTTCGTTTTTCTTATACCAATGTGCACAACGAAGATATTATCCCACAAAGTGGCCTGAACCGTAACACTTTTAACTTGCGGGCCTTAACAGAGATAAACAGCTTTATGGAGTTGGATGCAAAGGCTACTTATATAGCCGATAAGGTTAATAACCGTCCGGCAATGACCGACGAGGTGACTAATATTGGTAACGGACTGGTGGGTCTGGCGCCTAACTTCGATCAGGCCTGGTTGCAAACGTATACCGATGAGGATGGTAATTACATAGACTACACAGGGAATGATTATCGTGCTAACCCATACTGGACACTGAACGAAACTTTTAACCAAAGTCGAAAAAACAGATTTGTAGGTTTTGCATCATTAAACGTGAGCCTGACTAAGGACTTGAAGTTAAGGTTAAAATCTGGTATTGATCGATACAGCAGTCGCTTTGTTAATTTCTACGATAAAAATACGCCCACCAAAGCCGGAGGTGTTTATAATGAAATCAATACGGATGCTCAGGAAATAAATTACGAAGCCCTTCTGAGTTATACAAAAGCTTTCGGAGACTGGGATCTTTCTGCCAATGTGGGTGGAAATATTATGCAGAACAATATTAAAACCAATAATATTGCCGGTTCCAATATTATAGAGCCGGGTATTGCCAGCATCATCAACTTTACCAATGTTGAGGTGTTGCCCAGTGAATATCGTAAGGAGATTCAGAGCATATATGCCTTTGCCCAATTGGGTTATAAGGATTTTGCATTTATCGATGTAACAGGTCGTAATGACTGGTCTTCGACACTACCCTCCAACAATAATTCCTATTTCTACCCATCCGTTTCTGGTAGCTTTATTTTTACCGATGCTGCTGATTTGAATTTGCCCTGGTTGACTTATGGTAAGTTGCGTGCCTCGTATGCTCAGGTAGGTAGCGATACGGATCCTTATCGTCTGGCATTAACTTATGCCTTAACAGGAAAGTCATACAACGGAATGCCAACAGGTGAAATAATGGGTGATTTCGTACCCAATTCCGATTTGTTGTCGCAAACCACCAGCTCGTGGGAAGTGGGTACCGATTTACGCTTCTTTAACAATGCTCTTGGGTTGGATTTTACTTATTATGAGCAAACTACCGATGACCAGATTTTGAATGTTGAACTGCCTGTGGTATCAGGTTATAAAAATGCCATTCTTAATTCTGGTTCGCTCGAAAATAAAGGCATTGAACTTCAGTTGACGGCAAGGCCTTTTAAAGGTAATTTCTCGTGGGACATTGTTGTGAACTATACTAAGGTTTGGAATAAAGTGGTGAGTCTTCATGAAGATGTGGATGCTTATACCATAGCCAATGCGCGCTGGTCGGGAGTGACGGTAGTGGCTCTGGCAGGCGAAGAGTTTGGTACCATCATGGGTAATGCCTATGTGCGCGATCCGGAAGGCAATGTAGTGCATGATGCCTCTACCGGTATGCCCCTTGTTTCTGAGACTCCGCAAAAGATTGGAAGCATCCTGCCGGACTGGACAGGTGGTATGATCAACACCTTCTCTTATAAGAATTTCACACTAAAGGCAAATCTGGATATTCGCATTGGTGGTGATATCTATTCGATTACCAACCGTCAGATGGTAGATGGAGGTACGCATGCTATTACTCAGCCTGGTCGCGAAGGATTCAACGATTGGGCTAAGCGCAATGACGATGCCCGAAATGAATGGATAGGAGGTGGTAATAATCCGGATGATTATGTGCCTCTCGAATTTGACAATGGATTTGTAGGACAGGGTGTTAAGTTGGTAGGTGTTGATGAGGAAGGTAATAACATATATGAGAAAAATGATGTGATTACCAATCCGCAGAGCTACTGGAGACATACCTCTGCCAATATTCCGGAATCCAATGTTTATGATGCCAGCTATGTTAAAATAAGAGATTTGAGTTTAGGGTATTCAGTACCCAAGCAATTCCTCAAGAATACGCCCATACAGGGTCTTACCCTTACGGTTGTTGGGCGTAACCTGTTTACCCTGCACAAAAATGTGCCTAACATCGATCCGGAATCGACTTATAACAACGGTAACGGACAAGGCCTTGAGTATGGCTCATTGCCTACGCGCCGTCACTATGGTTTTAACTTGAATATTAAGTTCTAATAAATTAAGTAAATAATGAAAGCACTAAATAAATACTTATTGGTTATATCGGTACTACTGTTAGGACTTGGCGCGTGTACCGATGATTTTGAGGATATTAATACTAATCCGCAGGCCTTTAATTTTATCGATCCGGGCGTGCAGATGACAAAAATTCAGCTCGATTTGAGTGGAAACCGTGAAGAGCTGTGGCGTTACGATTTGGGAATTTGCAGTCCTATGATGCAGTATTTTGCCGGTTCGTGGTGGTGTCAGCACGGTGGGCAGTACCGCATTGTTGAGAAAAATCACTGGTTTACCCTTTGGGAGGAGATGTATCCGCGCGATATTAAAAATATTGTGGATGTTATTCATCGTACTGAAGGCGAGGAGTATTATCAAAACACCAGGGCAGCTGCACGTATCCTGAAGGTGTATATGTTTTCGATACTGACGGATTTGTATGGTGATGTGCCTTATTTCGATGCCGGAAAAGGCTTCACCGATAAGGTGTTTCAGCCACGCTATGATAAGCAGGAAGATATCTATGCAGACTTCTTTAAAGAGCTGGAAGAGGCGGTGAATGAGCTGGATGCTTCCAAAGAAGGTGTTCGGGGCGATATTATGTATGCAGGCTCTGTTGAAAAATGGAAGCGTTTTGGTAACTCTTTACGGATGCGTTTGGGTTTCCGCCTGCAGAAAGTGAATCCTTCCGAAGCTGAAAAACAGGTGAGAGCAGCCATTGAAGGCGGCGTAATGCAAAGTAATGATGATTTGTGCAAGGTGGTGCATCTCGATTTTGATTTTGTTGATGGCGAGAACCGTGGAAATGGCCGCTCGCAGGTCTTTCATGCATCAGACGATTCGGAAGGGTATCGCCTTACCAACACTTTTGTAGACCACCTGAAAGCTACCAACGACCCTCGTTTGTTTGTTTATGGAGGTACATATCTGGGGGTTGTAAGTGGGAAGTACGGACAGGATATTACCGAGTATCTTCAGATGGGTATTACTCATGGTGCCATGTGGTGGAATGAGTGGAGCGATTATGGTGATTTAATTGATGATGAGGGGAATTACATTGCCTGGGTGCCCCAAGGGCATAAGCACATGATGCCCAGTAAATATGTGGCTGATTTTACGGCACCTTTCTTCCATATGACCTACGCCGAAGTTGAGTTGTTATTGGCAGAGGCAGCGGTGCTGGATTGGGGTGCAACAGGAGCTGCCGGGCATTACGAAAAAGCGGTGCGTGCTTCCATGGAGCATTGTGCTATGTATCCCGGTGCGCCGGCCATACAGTCAGATGTGGTGGATGCCTACCTGGAGGCAAATCCTTTACCATCAACATCGCCGGATAATTTAAAGGCCATTCACAACCAAATGTGGGTTAATCTATACATGAATGGAGTTGAGGCTTATAGTAGCTTTCGCCGATCGGGTTACCCGGAGTTGGTGCCCTTTGAATCAGTTGAGTGGTACTCAAGCGGCACGGGAGGTGTCATACCCCGCCGTTTCTTCTATCCCGATTTTGAGGCCATTAATAATCCTGAAAGCTATCAGGAGGCCATTGATCGCATGGGGGGAACCAACGATTGGTTAACCCGCGTTTGGTGGGATGTTGAATAAGAAATTAGATTTACGAGGTGTGCCTATACTAATGCGTATGGGGCACCCTCTAATCTTTAAAAGCCATGAAACGGATATTATTTATAGTCTTCGCTGTTTGCTGCGCGTTGATAGCTTGCGATAAGCACGATGAGCTAAAGCAAGGCTTTGCTACAGTAGATACCTATGCACAGTTGCCTCATTGCGTGATTATTAATGCGGATTTTGATGCTGATGAAACAGCCTACATCAAGTTGGTGGATGCGGGCTCTCAGGAAGTAATCTGGAGTCGCAAAGCCGACAAGCATCGCAATAAATTTGTTGTAGGTGGTTTTCAGTCTGGTCAATTGCTTGATTACGAGCTGCAGCTGGATGACCAGGTGATCGATGAGGGGCAAATAACCTTGCCGACCTTACCGGATGATTATGCCGCTTTTGTTGATGTGAAAACTGAAGGTAAGCCTGATATGGGCGGCAAATGCTTGTTGGTAAATAAGATGAGTATGCCTTCCGGTGTTTTTCTCTTCGATGAAAACGGGCAGGTTGTATGGTCCCGTTTGTCCGATAACTTCGTTAAGATGGTCAAAATGACGAAGCGGGGTACTTTATTGACGCTGGAAGATAACACCGGCGATAAGTTTGGAAACGGTAACCTGATTTATGAAACTACCTTAAGTGGTGATACCCTTGTGGCTTTGGAATATGGAAAGGGTGGTTTTGACCGAATGGCACATCACGATGTGGTGCTAACCGCCAGGGGTACCTACGCTTTTATTACCAATGTGAATGTAAATGGCATGGTGGTAGATGGTATTACGGAATTAAACGCTTATGGTGATAAAGTCTGGGACTGGGATATGGCACAGCATGTTTTGCCCGTTGAGCCGGGACAAACCTTCAATCAGCCCTGGGGTAACTCTATTTTTGAGGATGAGGACGGTAATTACCTGCTTAGCTTCCGGGCTTTAAGTCAGATATGGACTGTTAACTCTGCTACCGGTAAGGTTTTGATGAAGTTCGGGCAAGGCTCCCAAGGAGCCATTGGCAAAGATATGTTGCCCATGTATCAGCATCATGCACAGTTACCTAAAGCCAATGAGTTATTGTTATTTGACAATGGTCATTTTACAGAGCGTCCCTCAAGTCGTATCATGAAGTACCTGCTGAATGAAAACGGTGAAGTGGAGCAGGTGAGTACCTGCATTAATCTGCCTCAGGATCTGTTTTCGCCCTTTATGAGTGCCGTTGAGCCTTATCCCGATGGGTATATTGTTGCCTCGTCGATCACAAAAAAAATAGCAGGGCTTAATTGGGAAGGACAAAAACTGTGGGAGATGAAGATGGGGGATAGAATGTTTAGGGCACAGCTGGTAAATTGGGAAGCCTATTAACTTTTTTGCTACTTTGCATGCTTAAATTAATAATAGCATCATGCACGCATACGATAAGAAAGGTGAAATAACAATTAATGATATAGCCCGCGAGCTGAATATTGCACCCTCAACGGTGTCACGGGCGCTGAACGATCATCCGAAGATCAGCGAAGCTACCAAAGTTCGTGTAAAGTCGGTGGCACAGGACTTGGGCTATGAGCTTAACCGGGTGGCATCCAGCCTTTCAAAAAATAAAACCAATGTAATCGGTGTGATCATTCCGCACATTGGTTCGCAGTTCTTTGCCAAAGCTCTGAGTGGTATTCAGGAGGTAGCGCGCGAAAAAGGTTATAGTGTTATTATTAGTGAGTCCAACGAAAGTGTGCAGCAGGAAGTAGAAATGGCGCGGGTAATGAATTCGGCGCGTGTGGATGGATTAGTGTGTTGTCTCACCATGGAAACCAAGGATGTGAAGCATTTTAGTGCATTCGTTAAGCGAGGTATTCCCGTGGCCATGTTCGATCGTGTTAACTATGCCGTGCCCGGCCCAAAGGTAGTGGTTGATAATTATGAAGCAGGCTTTGAGGCTACTGAACATCTCATTAACCTGGGCTGTCAGCGCATTGCTCACCTTGCGGGCGCCCCCTCATCGAAGATATTTGAAGAGCGGGCAGAAGGATTCAAAGATGCCCTTAAAAAGCATGATCTGTCGTTACTGCCACAATTTCTCCTGGCCAGCGACCTGACGGAGCAGGATGCCCGCGATGCAGTGCGTTTATGGTTTAGTTTGTCCGAGCGACCCGATGGTATTGTGGCAGGCAGTGCAACCACCGGCCTTGTCATTGCAGCAGCAGCCAAGAGCATGGGCGTTGAATTGCCCCGCGATTTATCCATTATTTCATTGGGTAACGAGCGCTGTAACGAGTTTGTAACGCCTTCCTTATCGGCCGTGGATATGCCGGGTTATGATATGGGTAAAACAGCTGTTAGTAAGTTAATAGATTGCATTGATAGTGGTAAGAATGATGCTTCTATCACCCTTAAACCCATACAGCTGCTCATTCGTAATTCATCTTTTAAGCATTAATGAAATTTGAAAAAAATTAAATGTGGGCTAGTAGTAGATAATATTGTGCAAACGCTTGCACGATATATTACAAATATGCATCTTTGTTGCAAACCAAAATTTTAACTAAATGAAACGATCTGTGTTAATTGCCGGTTTGCTGACTGCTCTAAGTGGAATACTTGGGGGCTGTCAGGCCGACCACAAAAAGGAGTTTATGATGACATTAAATGATAACTGGTCCATTCAGTCGGCTGATCAATTGAGTGGAGAGGCAGCTCAAATTAGCTTGCCCGAGTTTGACGATAGTCAATGGGTAAGGGGTGATATACCGGCCACGGTGATGACCCTTTTACGGGAAAACGGTGAGTACCCAAACCTTTTTATGGGTGATAATATCGATAAAATTGATGCCACACGATTTCAACAGCCCTGGTGGTATCGTAAGGATTTTGAGCTGAGCAAAAAGGCAGATGATAGCTTTTATCGTCTGCGTTTCGAGGGATTAAACTATAAAGCCAATATTTGGGTGAATGGAACGCAAATTGGCGATGAGAAAAAGGTGGAAGGCCCCTTTAGTCGATGGACTTTTGATGTGAGCGAGTATTTAAAAACTGGCAAAAATACAATTGCCGTAGAGATCATACCACCTGTGCGGGGTGATTTAACCATTGGTTTTGTGGACTGGAACCCGGCAGCGCCCGACCAGAACATGGGGCTGTGGCGAGGTGTTGAACTGCTCATGAGTAAAGAAGTATCACTTGAGTCGCCTTATGTTACAACACGCTTGAATCGTAAAAATGGTAAGGATGCCGAATTAAGTGTAACAACTTTAGTGACGAATCATTCACCAAAGAAACAGGATGCGGTTGTTCAAGTTGAAATCGAAGGGATTGGCATAATTTCACGCGCAGTGGAGTTGCAGCCCGGTGAGTCGCGCGATGTGGCGTTGTCGCCCAAGGATTATCCCGAACTGAATGTGAAAGATGCAAGGTTGTGGTGGCCCAATAATCTGGGCGAACCTACATTGCACAATTTGACGGTGAGTGTACGCGTGGAAGGTAAGCTGTCGCATTCGCTCAATAGCCGATTCGGTATTCGTGAAATTGAGCAGTATGTGAATGCTGCCGGACATAAAGGTTGGAAAATAAATGGTAAACCCCTTACCATTAAGGGTGCCGGATGGGTCGATGATATGTTTTTGGCCGATAGTCCCGAAAAAGTGGAGGCGCAGCTGGAGTATGTGAAGGAGATGAACCTGAACTGCGTTCGTCTGGAAGGTTTTTGGGGACGTGATAAAACCCTGTATGATGGAGCTGATGAAAGAGGACTACTCATCATGGTGGGTTGGAGCTGTCACTGGGAGTGGGAGCCATACTGTGGGCGTCCGGAAACGGATTTCATGGCCATTACCGGAAAGGAAGAAATCGAGCGCCATGCTCAGTCTTATCGCGATCAGGTTTTGTACTTGCGTAATCATCCAAGTGTGTTTCTGTGGGTGTTTGGCAGCGATAAGTTGCCGGTGCCCGAGTTGGAAGCAAAACTAAATGATTACATCACCGGTGTGGATGATTCACGTCCCATTTTGGCAGCGTGTAAGTATCAGGATTTTGGTACCGATCATTACAATCATAGCGAGGTAAGCGGCGCCACAGCCGTGAAGATGTTAGGGCCTTATGGTTATGTGCCTCCTGTATATTGGTATATCGATAGTATTGCCGGTGGAGCTTACGGCTTTAATACCGAAACGGGTCCTGGTCCGCAGGTGCCACCTCTGGAGAGCATCAAGCGTATGTTGCCCGAAGATAAGCTGTGGCCCATTAACGAGGACTGGAACTTTCATTGCGGACGCCATCAGTTTGGCTCCTTGGATCGTTACCTGAATGCTTTTAATCAGCGCTATGGTGAGGCGGGCAGCCTGGAAGAGTTTGCCTTTAAGTCGCAGATATCCAACTACGAAGCTATCCGTCCTATGTTTGAAGCTTTTCAAACCAATAAATACGAAGCAACCGGGGTGATACAATGGATGCTTAACTCAGCCTGGCCCGAATTTTTCTGGCAGTTGTACGACTACTACCTGGTGCCCAACGGAGCCTACTATGGTGCCAAAAAAGCCTGTCAGCCCCTGAGCGCTGTGTATAATTATGGCGATAAAAATATTTATTGGGTGAATGATTATAACCATGATGTACTCAATCATACCTTATCAGTTGAGGTGTATGATATTCAATCCAATAAGGTATTTTCAAAAGATGTAACAGTTGCGATGGAGGCACACAGTGCCGGGCTTGCCCTTGATATGCCGGAGCTGAAGAAGGTGAGCGATACTTATTTCGTAAAACTAAAATTACAGAATGAAGCGGGAAGTACGGTGGCCGATAACTTCTACTGGTTATCTACCAAGGCCGATAAAATGGATTTTGATAAAACAACCTGGGTTTACACCCCACAATCTGAATTTGCCAATCTGCAAGCCTTAAATAACCTGCCTAAAGTTGAGCTTCGCGAAAAATGGCAGCAAGAGGAGGATGGTGAGTTTACCGTATTTACTTGTCAGCTTGAAAATGCGAGCAATCATATTGCCTTTTTCAATGAGGCCGCCATTGTTAATAAGCAAAATAACCGACGCGTAGTACCTGTGTTTTGGGATGATAATTATGTGAGCCTGATGCCCGGAGAAACAAAAACACTGCGCGCCCGTGTGGCTACTAAAGATTTGCCCGCAGAGCTTGACTTTTGGGTGAAGGGATGGAATAAAACAGAGTAAGCAAATGGAACAAAATAGAACAATTATAGGTGTTGACCTGGGCGGTACTAATATGCGTGCCGGTCTGGTGGTGGGAGATCAGCTGCGGGATGTGTCGCAATGTTTGGTGCCCAAAACCATGGATGCCGATGTGGTCACCCAAGCGCTGATAGACACAATAAATAACATCATTACGCCGGAGGTGGAAGGCATTGGTATTGGTGTTCCCGGTTTGGTGAAAGCTAGTACAGGTGTTGTTTATGATTTGCAGAATATTCCTTCATGGAAAAAAATACCACTGAAAAAAATTTTAGAAAAGGAATTTGACAGGCCGGTATACATTAATAATGACGCCAACTGCTTTGCCGTGGGTGAGCGTGTGTATGGTGCAGGTCGCGATTATGATGATTTTGTAGGTTTGATCACCGGCACCGGTCTGGGTGCCGGCATCATAAAAAACGGGCATCTCTTGCCGGATCAAAATTGTGGAGCCGGTGAGTTTGGTATGATTCCTTACCGTGATCATCATTATGAATATTATTGCAGTGGCCAGTATTTCGAAAGTGTTCATGGCATAAGTGGTGCTGAGCTGGCGCAGAGAGCGTCCACTGGTGATGCCAAGGCTCTGGCAATTTTTGCTGAATATGGTAAGCAACTGGGGAATGCAATTAAAACGATATTATTTAGTGTTGATCCTAATGCTGTGGTACTAGGCGGATCCGTAGTTCGATCTTATCCGTACTATAAGGAAGCCATGTGGCGCGAAATAGCTACTTTTCCCTATCAGTTCGTACTCGAAAACTTTGTAATCGTTCCCTCTGTTGTGAAGGAAATTGCTATTTTGGGAGCGGCGGCCCTCTATATTGATGCGGCTGCCGACTGATAGATAATAATGTATTTGATACCAATAATATGATACAAGACATGACCGTTCGCAATCAGTGTGCTGTAGGTGTTTTTCTGGGAGGAAAAACCCTGTTGGCGGGTCGCGTACGCAACAATACCGTAGAGGCCTCTCTGGCTCTGGAAATTGATAATTACAATTCTGAAGAAGTGATTTTGAAAGAAATAATGGACGCTATTGATCAGGTTTTTACCGATGATGTAGGCGGTATCGGAATTGGAGTGCCCAGTCTTGTTGATGTGGCAAAAGGTATTGTGTACAATGTTGAACACGTGCCCTCATGGCGCGAGGTGCATCTGGGTGACCTGTTGCAGCAGCGCTATAAAGTGGGGGTTTATGTAAATAACGATGCCAACTGCTTTGCCATGGGTGAGAAATATTTTGGCAAAGCAAAAAAATATGCCAATGTGGTGGGTGTAGTTGTTGGGGTAGGACTAGGCTGTGGCGTAATTACTGACAATCATTTATACTCCGGTACCAATTGCGGTGCCGGAGAATTTGGTTGCATTCCCTATCGCGATCATAACTATGAGTACTACTGCACCACCCAGTATTTCGAAACCAAATATGGTTTAAAGCCCGATGTGTTGTACCGTCGTGCCCGTAAGCAGGACAAGATAGCCCTGGCCATTCTGGAACAGTTTGGTTTTGATTTTGGTAATGCCATAAAAACCATTCTTTACGCCTATGACCCGGAGTGCATTGTAATTGGCGGCAGTGTCAGTCGTTTCTTTCCCTACTTCGAAGCGTCCATGTGGAAGGTGGTGCGTAAATTTCAATATGAGAAAACCGTTGAACGACTGAAGATTGAAGTAAGCGAGCAGCCTGATATTGCAGTACTGGGGGCAGCAGCACTGTATTACGATGCAATAATGTAATGCAGCTTTATCATGCATATCTCAGCTCCAGCCGATACCAATTACCTTTTTAAAAACAAACCCAAAAATAACCCAAGATGTTTAAATCCTTAGTGTTTACTTTGTTAAGTATCTTATTAATGGCCTGTCATGCTGGTGAGCAGGCCGATGGCATTCTGTTAATTAATCATTTGGGCTATCAGCAAAATGGTTTTAAATCCGCTGTTTTTCAGTCAACAGGAGAGGATATGCCTCTAAGCTTTGTCTTGCTCGATCAGAAGGGTAAGGAAGTCTATTCGGGAGATTTTGATCAGGGAGGAAAAATTGATAATTGGCATACCGGCAATGCTTATCGCGCTGATTTTACTGAATTTAAAACTTGCGGTATCTATACCCTTAAGGCCATTGTTGGGAAGAACCACATTATGTCGGCTCCTTTTTCTATTAGTGAAGTACCCTTGGTAAGTGAGATATTACCGCTGCTGACCAAAGCTTTTCAGCTGCAACGCTGTATTGATCCGTATAATGCAAAAGATAAGGCTTTGTCCTTCTACGGAGAACGCAATGATGTGGTGGATGTAAGTGGTGGCTGGTACGATGCTTCGGGTGAGAAGGGAAAGTATTTAAGTCACCTTAGTTTCTCTAATTTCATGATACCACAGCAACTGCCCATGATGGTATGGAATATGCTTGAGGCCGTTGATGTGCTTCGTTCTAGTGAGATGAATATGGCAGAGTCGGTGATGCATGATATGCTCGTTGAAGCGGCCTTTGGTGCCGACTACTTGGTGCGTGTGCAGGATCCGGAAGGGTATTTTTATGCTACGATCTTTGCCGGTTGGACCAAGGATCCGGAGCAACGTGAGATATGTGCTTATGAAGGGCAGGATGGTAAACGAAATGATCGTTACCAGGCAGCTTTTCGCGAAGGAGGAGGCATGGCCATAGCAGCTCTTGCGCGCAGTGCTGCAGCGGGTATTCAGGGTGAGTTTAACAGCGATAAATACCTAGGCGCTGCGAAAAAAGGATATGCGCACTTAAAGCACAATAATTTAAGCTATTGCGATGATGGGAAAGAAAATATTATTGATGATTATTGCGCTTTAATGGCTGCTATTGAGCTATTCAAGGCAACCGACGATGAGACTTACCTCTACGATGCGCGTAATAGGGCTGAGTCACTTCACTTACGTTTATCAGCCGATACTAACTTCAGTAATTGGCTAAGAGCAGATGAAGCGGGTAAGCGCCCTTATTTTCATGGCGCGGAAGCGGGTCTGCCGCTTATTGCTATGATGCATTATATGGGTATAGAGTCGGAGCCGGAACGGATTAATCAGGCTAAAGACTTCGTGAATAAGGCAATTACTTTTGAGTTGACCATCACCAACGAAGTGAATAACCCCTTTGGCTATGCCCGGCAGTATGTAAAGGCTGCTGATGAAGCTGCGCCACGCTCGGCTTTCTTTTTACCGCATCAAAATGAAACGGCTTATTGGTGGCAGGGTGAGAATGCCCGTTTGGCTTCTTTGGCTACTGCCATGTTAAAAGCACAGCATGTTTTATCGGGTGAAACTCAATCCTTAGCCCGTCGTTATGCGGCTGATCAAATTAACTGGGTCTTGGGTCTTAATCCGTATGATGTGTGCATGCTGCATGGCGCCGGACGTAATAACCCCGATTATAAAGAAGACGGTAAGTCAATGAATTACCTTGGGGGCATCTGCAATGGTATTACCGCAGGTTTTGATGATGAAACAGACATCGCTTTCCGCCCATTGCCCTATGATGAGGATCCGGCACAACGCTGGCGCTGGTCAGAGCAGTGGTTACAGCATGGAGGGTGGATGATTCCGGCTATTGCCTACGCATCCGTTTGGGAAATTACACTTAAAGATTGAATTTTCTAAGGATTAAAAATTAATTGCTTTTTAATATGAAGGTGTCCAAAAACAAAGTTTCACGCTAAGTGCGCTAAGAATATCGCAAAAGGGCGCAAAGTTTTAGAATGTTGTTATTCAAAACCTTGCGGACTTTGCGAGCTATTAGTCATGTTTTTAGACAAGCTCATTAAATGATCCAGTTAAACAGATAGCCCAACAGAATAATGAATAAGGTGATGGTGCCAAAGAAGATGCCGATCAACTTCCATTGCATTACCTTTTTTAGTAAAGTAGCTTCGGGTAGCGACAGTCCTACAACGGCCATCATAAAGGCGATGGCGGTGCCCAGCGGTACACCTTTGGCAACAAACACCTGAATAACCGGTACGATACCCGCCGCATTGGCATAAAGTGGAACAGCCAGGATGACGGCCAGAGGAATGGCGTACCATTTATCTTCTGAGAGGTACTCGGTAAAGAAGTTTTCGGGTACATAACCATGCATAGTGGCACCAATGGCAATGCCAATAATGATGTAGAGAAGAACTTTTTGTACAATGCCCCAGCCATCTTTAATAATGGCCGGTAAGCGGTCGAAAAACGATCTTCTTTCACCTTCCCAGCGGCCGGCCTCGATATGTGCATTTTGCTGAATCTGCTTCACCCAGTCGCTGAGGTATCGATCCAATTTAAATTTCCCCAATATGTAGCCACCTATCATGCCCAATAGAATACCACTGCCGGCGTAAATCAGGGTGGCTTTCCATCCGAATAAACCCAGGAACATGGCCACGGCCACTTCGTTAACCAGGGGCGATGTAATCAGGTAAGCAAAGGTTACACCCAGCGGAATTCCGCCCTGCACAAAACCAATAAACAGTGGGATGGAGGAGCAGGAGCAAAAGGGGGTGATGGCGCCAAAGAAGGATGCAAAGAAGTATTGTAATCCATACATCTTCTTGGTAGTGAGATATACCCGCAATCTCTCAACCGGGAAATAGGCATTTACCAGCCCCATTAACGAGCTGATAAGAAATAGCAGAATCACTATTTTTATTGTGTCGTACAAGAAGAAGTTGATGGCCTGCCCAAAATGACTTTCGGAAGATAAGGGCAATATTTGATAGGTAAAATAGTCAATAAGAGATTGCAGGTGGGTATAAAGCGCTAATAAAGAGGGCAAAATAATGATTATTGCGCCCATCCATTTTAATTTTCTTTGCTGTTCCATCTTAGGTTGTTCGTAAAAAGGCGAATTGAAAAATTAAAAAAATAGTGATACGGTTTATCTATAAAAGCAGTATAATCACGAAGTAAACCCCGGTGCCAATAAACACAAGGGCTATCACACGGCGAAACCAGGTTTCAAAGCTTTTTATCTTGTTGTAGAAATTACCAATGGATCCCACGCTGTAGGCAAGTAGCCAGGCGAAGAGGATGACCGGTATGCCCGTGGCAAGCGCAAAAACAATAGGTAATAAAAGCCCGCTTGCACTGGCTACTGTCATGGGGATGAGCATGCCAAAGTATAGCACACCGCTATAGGGGCAAAAGGCCAGGGCAAAAACAAGGCCTAACAAAAGTGCTCCCCAGTAACCCTTACTCGCTTTTTTTTCCAGTTTGTTATTGATGAAATCAAGGCCGGGAATAGTCAGTCTGATAAGCCCCAGCATAAACAGGCCAACAATGATTAGCAAAGGCCCCAGTAGTTTTTCGCCCCATTCCTGAAAGAAGCCGGATAGTTGAAACTGGCTCAAGCCAAAATAAAAGATCAGCCCCAGGCCTGTGTAAGATAGTGCGCGTCCTAAAGTGTATACCAGGCCGCTGATAAATACCCGTTTCTGGCTTTTAATGTCCTTGCTTATAAAGCCTATGGCAGTGATGTTTGTAGCCAGCGGGCAGGGGCTGACAGCTGTCATCAGCCCCAGTAAAAATGCTGAAAGAAGGGGGAGTTGTGAGTTCTCCAATAAATTCTGTAGCACCTCCATGTTACGACATCGATTCTATGGTTTCTTTTATGGTTGCTTCCAGCTTTTCAGGTTTTGTGCGGGCATTCAAAAAGGCTTCGTTGGTTAAGCTCTTCACCTTATCGCCTTTTATGATGATCAGTGTTTGTCCGTCTACCTTGTATTTTTTAGCTAACTCTTTTTCTTCCTCGCGATTAATCGAATGAAAGGGAACCGAGTCGTTAAAATACTTAGCCAGCGTTTCCTTACTTACTTTCTCAACGGCTTCGCATGTGGCACAGCGGCGTGTGGCATGAAAGTAAACCACGCTCACTTTACTGGCATCGATAGATGGGGTAGTGGGTGTTGAGCTGCCGCAGCTCTGAGAGGCACAACCGCTACAGGCTGTTTCCGTTTTGCTAACTGTTTTTTCTTTGTTGTTTTTGGTGCTGCTATTGCAGCTTGCAGCCAGTGTCATTCCGGCTAGCATCAAAAATGCGTAGATTAATTTGTTCATAATATTCTGTTTTAAAGTAGTTCTTTAATCTCTTCAAGCGATGGTACTCGCCCTTTGACCACAACCTTGCCGTCTATCACCAATGCCGGGGTAGTCATTACGCCATAAGTCATTATCTGCATAATGTCCTCTACCTTTTCAATGTTGGCACTGATGCCCTTCTCCTCAACCGCTTTTCGGGTTACATCCTCCAGTGATGTACATTTGGCGCATCCTGTACCTAATACTTTAATTTCCATAGTCAATTATTTAGTTGTTCGTTGTTCGTGAAAATACGAATTTATGTATCAAAAATTTTTACAAGTCGAAAAATGCTTTTAATAGTTGCTGTGCTTCTTTCCAGTTCTCCTTGTTAATGCAGTATTTAATGCGGGGAGCCTCTGTTTCACCCTGAATCAGTCCGGCTTCTTTCAGCTCTTTCAGGTGCTGCGACAGGGTTGATTTGGCAATGGGCAGTACTTCTGTCAGATCCCCACTGTAGCAGCAGGCTTGATTCGATAGCGTTTGCAAAACAAAAATACGCACCGGATGACCAAGTGCTTTGGCGTAGCGGGCAAGTCTTTTTTGTGGATCCTGAATCATAGATAAACTACTTGTTCGTAATATTGCGAACAAAGATAATGCTTTTTTAAAAAGTAATGGAGGATTTTTCAGCTTATTGACCTCGGCAGTTGAATTCGGAGTGTCCTTTTTAGTTTTTACCGGGTTGGACTAACCGTTAAACCTCAATGATTTTGATGGGAATATCCACGACGGCCTGATAATCTTCGCCCGCTTCAATCATATCCTCATCGTCCTTATCGCAATACCAGCTGATAGTAGCTTTGTTGTTGCGTTTATAGAGCTCATTTATTTTTTTGAATACATTGAGCAGGTTAATGGATGAAATGGTATTAAAATATTCCAGTTGAATATCTACGCGGGTTACCGGTGATGGATTTGATATGTACTTATCAAGCCATTCCATGATCGGATCGAATAACAAGTGCGCATTTTCCGGAATAGATCTTCCTTTAATTTGAATATATCCCTCGCGGGCATTAAAATTCAAATAAGGCGTTTTGTTGGTCGCTTCTCTTACAAATGGTTCCATCTTAGCCTAATTGATGTTGGTATTTTGAGTGCATAAATTAATCATTTATATTGATTTACCAAAATATAACAAAATAATGCTAACGATATTAGGTTAGTGCTGTGCTTGCTATAGTGTATTCTTTTTGGGTAGTTCGTGTATTTTATTATGCTGTTACGAAGGCGATGTTGAAATAAAAATCCTCTGACATAGAGCCAGAGGATTGTGGTGCGGTAAATGAATCGTCTTGTGTTTTAGCTGCAGCCTCCTTGCACGCGTTTGGTTTTTTTAACCACCGGTTTATCCAGGTTGGCCACTGCTTCGCCAATTTCTATGAGTTTTTGTGCTGCTTCTTTTCTAAAGACATAGGTTTCATGATCCATTTTGTTTTTGGGCTGTTCATCACCCAGCATAAAAAAGTTCTGCTGAAACTGATCGGCTGTGCTGTTGAGGGCATAGTTGTCGGCTTTTCCATGGTATTTCGATACCAAACAGGCGCGTTGCGCTTGTTCATATGAGGCTCCATAGAATACGTTGGTTTTAATATTCTGCACTATTCGGTTTATGTTATCGTGTTTATGCAACTCTTCCAGTGGAATGTTAATCGCCGTGGGGATGTGAAATTTCTTGAATTCTTCGGGCGATCGTACATCCACCACATTGTATAAATAATACTGGTTCATTAGCTCGTAAGCCAGCTTGTCATCGGCCATCATCTGTGGCTTACACTCCCCGGCGGCCAGCTTGGCATCAATGCGTTTATTCATTAACTCGCCTCTGCTGGGGGTGATGATCGTAAGGAGTACTGTGATGACGGCCAGGCCCACAGCAATGCTGTATTTACTTATATCTTTTTTGAGCCATTGTGTGGTTCGGTTATTCACTTTGTTTTCGATAAAAGTTACCCCGATAAAAGCTCCAGTAGCCACAAAAATCATCATAAGCGCAAAGGCCTCGCGCGAGATGCCCATCATCTCAAATACCAGCAGGTAGCCCAGGTTTTCGGCTACCATTAAATCTTTAACCAGCGGATAACTCTCCACAAAGGCAAAGATGCCCAGTCCGGCACCAAACACAAAGGCCCAGCCGTCGATTTTACCGCTGGCAGCCGCCACCACGCTGGTGCCCGGACAAAAACCGCCGATAATAAAGCCGGCCCCCATAATTACGCCGCCTATGATGGCCGCCCACAGGAAGGTTGGGTTGATAAATATAATGTCTACATCCAGCAATTGGAGGTGATTAAGAGCCGTGATGCCTACCATAGCCGTCACACCGGCCGTGAAAAACACCTTGAGCACGGTAAAGTCGTATCCGTAGAACAGCCCTACTAATTTACGCGTTGAGCCAAATCCGGCCTGCTCAAGGGCAAAGCCGAAGCCCATTCCAACGATGATGGCAATAATAAAGTTGAATTCGTTACTGATAATATCCGGTACTAATGGTCCCATCTTAATTCGTTTTATTGATCCACAATTTTCTGAAAAACCAGGCGATCGCATAGGCCATGCCAAAGATCGACATCATGGTGATAATGCCACCAAAAGACATGACTGCCATACCGCTGAGTGCCGCTCCGCTGGTACAACCGCGTGCCAGCTGACTGCCAAAACCAAAGAGGGCACCGCCAAAAACGGCACCGGCAATGCGAACACCATTGCGTACGCCCGGCCCCTTTTCAATCTTCACACTTACGCGGTTGGCAATAACGGCCGACAAAAAGGCACCGATAACCACTCCTATTACCTCAAATACCAGCCACGACTTAAGAGGCCCACCGGGGTTATTTTCCTTCTGACTGATGTAATAGTCAGTGGTGGCGGCATGCGCCGGTGCCAGCGTCTCTACTGTTTGAACTACAAAACTTTTGATGGCACCGCTGGCTCCCAATCCACGTCCTGTTACATAAATGGTAGTTAGTAGCACAAATCCCAGAAAGAATCCGGCCAAATAGGGGTTCATATATTTTTTAGGTGCTTCGTTCATGATGCTTCATTTTGAGTGTTGTTAAGGTCCTTTTTTTCTTCTGTATCATCCTCCAGTAAGTCCCAGCCTGTTAGCATGGCTTTAATATTACTGGTAACGCTGTGCCCCGTAGTGGTCATGTACACATGCACAACAATAAAGGCCATGAGTAACCAGGCTCCCAGGGTATGCAGCCAGGCAATCCAGGACAATGGTATGTCGCTAACCACGATAATATCATTCACATCAAAGGTTTTGTAGTACAGATACAGTAAACCGGTAAGTATCATAACCGGCGCCATCAACAGCTTAAAGCCCAGGTAGGTAATGGCCTGCAGTGGATTGAGCTTTTTGCGTGCTGATTTAATAGTGGGATGGGGGGCATTTATGAAAATGCCCACGGTGTAATATTGAACCTGATCCTTTAGTTTCGAGAGGGTAGGGATGTATTGCTTCCACTCACCGGTGGTGAAATGCCAGAAGATGGAGAAGGCTATAAGGGCCAGTAATAAGTAGGAGGCAACACGGTGGAAGCTGACTGCTTTTTCGAAGCCCAGTAAAGAAAAGGATCCGTGTATTTCAAAGCCTGTAAGAGCCAAAAACAGGATGAGTGCGGCCTGGCTCCAGTGCCAGAATCGCTCAAATTTCTTATAGATATATACTTGTTTCATAATGGTCTTATTTTGATTCCAGTTCGTTACGACGGTAGGCATTAATCAGGCGGGCGCTGCCATGAATCGTCACACCGGCCAGGGCGCCCCACAATAGCAGGCTTCCCAATAGGTCAATCCAGTCGTTTTTATCGCGGCCCGGTAGGTAGAAGTCATTCAGCGATGCCAGGCGACCGTTCTCCCGTGCATGGCATTCCTCGCACGATAAGGCTTGTTCTGCCGGGGATACCATGTGGTTGACGGGCCAGTACATTTCCGTTTCGATAAACTCAAACTCACCGCTGAATGGTAGCCCGACCCCTTTCATACCGGCTTCGGCAGCCAGTTTCCAGTCAAAGTCCTTCCAATAGGCACTGTCGCCCTTGGCTTCGGCATAAACTTTGGGTTGGATAAGCAGTTGGGTGTTCGGATCGTAAATCTGATCGCCACGGTGCACCTTCACGGGGTATATTTTTGAATGACTGTCGCTGGCCGAGCCCAATAAACGATTGATTTGTACCGGCAAACTTGTTACCGTATCACCCAGTTTGTAATGTTGGGCATTGCCGTTAAACCATTTGTATTCAGGCTTTACCTTATTAGCCCATTCGAACTCACCTTTAATCGATAGGTAGGTGTGGTTGCCCAGCGAATCCTCCTCGTGATAAGGCATGCCTTGCTCATCCAGGCGGCCTGCTTCTGACCAGCGCCAGGCCATCTTGGTAGAGTTTTCTTTGGCGTAAATGGGTATGTGACAGGTCTGGCAGGCAACTTTTGAGAAGTGTCGGTTCAATACATCATCGAGGTGGGGTTTGGTAGTGTGGCACTCTTCACAGCGCAATCGATCAACATCGGTTGATGATACCGAGTAGAGTTTTCCCTTTATGCGGTGCTCATCGGCCGAATGACAATCAACACAGTCCATGTTAATGCCATTGGCCGCCATGTGCACATCCACATCACGGTCGCAGGATAATAGTGCTTCTTCCAGATCGCCATGCTTCACATTGTTGCCGCCGCCACTGTAGAAATGGCAGGCACCGCAATTGATTTTATTGGGACGTCCCACGCTTTGGGCCACTTTAATCAGGTTCACGCTACGATCGGGGTAACCCGCCTGAGCCGAGCCTTTGATGTATTCCTCGCTGCGGTCGTGGCAAACCATGCAATCCACATTACGGGCATTGTTAAAGTCGAAAGTATTGTGCGACATACCAAAGCCGATGTGGCAGGCAGCGCAAGCTTGCTCGTTGGTGCTGGCGCCAATGCAGAAGTTGTTCAACACATTTTTTTTCCCCATTTTTGAGATGCCCTTGCCCTCTACATAGGCCACCCGTTCCCAGTTCCAGTGGCTCGACCGCATAATTTCTTCGTGCCGCTTATTATGGCAGGTAAGACAGGCCTCCGTTACTTCTTGAGGGGTTTTAAAATTCTGTTTGAGAATGTCGAATTGACGGTGGTCCACCGAGGGCTCATGCTTATTGGCAAAGCTTTGCTTAAGCTGATATTGCGATAAATTAAGGGGCTTGTCACGATGAAAGAAATTCATCAGTAACAAAACAATGAACGTTAGTAATACCGCGATGGTTATTGTTTTATTCATCCGCTGCTTTGTTTGTTAATTTACCACTTACATTCTGCTTAAGGCAGGGTGGAAATGATAAATCGGGTTGAACATTGTATCTAATAATCCAAAACCAAAAATATGTAGATAAATAGATATAACCATCGATAAATGGCAATATCTGAGTAATTTATATTTAGTCTTAGTAGTAATAAACCTTCTGAAAACAATTCCTTGCAGGCAAACCACTAAATATTTAAGGAAAATTAACAAAAATTGATTAATATTTTGACTTTGTTGTTCAATATCATAAATTTGGGTAGTTCTTTGTTTTTTTAGGATATAATAAAATACAAAGAATCCAGCGTATGTGTTTACAGTATACTTTGTTTTAAGATGAATTAATTTCAAATTATAAAATAAATAGTTTTACAGTGTCAAAATCGCCAGTTGACAGCTTGTATCTGCACACGTAGAAATTTTATCAACTTTAACTTTTATCACCATTATTCACCTTTTAAACCTTTAATCAAATGATTACCTGACACAGTTCTTACAGAAATTAGAGTTCCTATTTATTAATTGTATTTCGGAGGGATGGTTTGTGCAGATACTCGCCAGAATTTACACAAGCAACGTTAGTTCGGAATATTATACAGAATGTGCGCCACCGGCGCCAATCGTTTATCACTATTATTAACTTAAACCTTTTGTTTTATGCGCAGATTAGCATTAATCATGTCCTTGTTGCTATTCACAGGACTGAACGCAATGTTTGCTCAAACAACGACCATTACCGGTACTGTTACCGATAGCGAGTCGGGTGAGCCCATGCCGGGTGTATCCGTAGTTGTGCGAGGAACAACCATTGGTACGGTTACCAATGTTGACGGTTACTACTCTTTGAGTGTGCCGGATGATGCCACCAACCTTTTATTCTCCTTTGTGGGGATGAAAACGCAGGATGTGATAATTGGAGGAAGAACGAGTATTAACATCGTGCTCGAATCAGAATCCATCGGTGTAGATGAAGTCGTTGTTACGGCTATGGGTATTCGGAAAGAGAAAAAAGCACTTAACTACTCTACTCAGAAAGTAGAATCAGAGTTAATTACAAATGCTTCACAGCCTAATGTTACCAATGCCTTGCAGGGAAAAGTTGCGGGTGTGTCGGTTCAGCAGTCATCGGGTATGCCCGGTGCCTCTTCCTACATGACAATTCGGGGAGCTACCTCTTTATCAGGAGATAATCAACCCTTATTTGTGGTAGATGGAATGCCTATCGAATCAGGATCTATTTTTGTGAGTGCAGCAACCGTTGACCGCGTGTCTGGTAGTGATGCTTCCAGCCGTTCTTTAGATATTGATCCGGAAGATATTGAGTCGGTAGATGTACTGAAAGGCCCGGCTGCATCAGCACTTTATGGTCTTCGTGCCAGTAATGGTGTTGTTTTGATTACTACGAAAAGTGGAAAAGGGTTAAAGTCGAAAGAAGGAAGAGTTACGGTATCGACTTCTTATACAATGGATGTGGTAACAAAAACTCCTAATCTGCAAAGTACCTTTGCACAAGGTAATGGTGGAAGCTTTAGTCAGGGAACCTCAATGTCATGGGGACCTCGTATTTCGGAACTTGGGGAATATGTAAATAATGTTGGAAAAACTGTAACCGGACGGGTCTACGATAATGTTGATCCACTTTTTCGTGACGGAGGAACACTCACCACAAATGTGAATTTTTCCCGGGGTACTGACACGGGTAATTATTCGGTAAGCTTTGGTTATACAGATCAGACAGGAATTATTCCGACGACCGGTATGACGCGTTATACCGGAAAAGTTAATGCAGATTTTAATATTACAGATAAGCTTAAAGTGGGTGGTACGGCCATGTTTGCTGATATGGAAGTAGGTAAATTACCAAGTGGTAGTAACTTATCTAATCCACTTTTTACAACTTATTTTGCACCTCGGTCATATGATTTATGGGGAACGCCTTATGCAAAGGAAGATGATCCTTATGCACAGATTCATTATCGTTCGGCAATGGATAATCCCAGGTGGTCGCTGGCTAATAATGATTTTTCAGAGTATAATGATCGGATGATTGGTAACGTACATTTTAGTTATCAGCCCTTTGATTATCTTACTTTTAAATATCAGATTGGAATAGATTATATTTCGAACCATCAAAAGGAAGTTTATGAATTAGGATCGGGACGAACAGGTGGTCGTACGAATCCTCCTTCGGGTGGAGAGATAACTGATTTTATGTATGTTCAGCGTCAGTATAACTCCAATTTAAGTGCAATGTTTAATAAGAAATTTGGAGATTTTGACGTTAGCGCAGTCGTAGGTAACGAAATCTATGATGTGTACTCAAGGGAGTTGTCTGTGATTGGCTCTGGCTTTGATATTGGAGGATTTCATAATATGAGTAATACTTCCTCACAAGTAACCACCGAAGCCGTGTCTCAGCGAAGGGTTGCAGGTTTATATGGAAGTGCCACGCTAGGGTATAAATCCATGATTTATTTAACAATGACCGGAAGAAACGACCGGGTATCAAATCTGGCAAGAGGAAATCGCGACTTCTTCTATCCATCTATAGGGGGTAGTTTTGTGTTTACCGAATTATTAGATGTTTCACCTCAGTTATTAACTTTTGGTAAGATTCGTTTTGGTTATGCTCAGGTTGGACAGGCACCTCCTGGAGCTTATCCTATAACTAACATATATGTTAAAGGTGGCGCAGGAAGTGGATTTTTAAATGATGGTATCGAATTCCCATTTAATGGTGTAAATGCCTTTAGTCAATCATCCACACTGCGGAGTGCTGATTTACAGCCTCAAAATACAAATACACTTGAACTGGGAACAGAATTGCACTTCTGGGATAATAGAATTACGTTAGATTATACATATTTTAATTCGAAAGTTGAAGATCAGATATTTGCAGTGCCCGTTGCTGCTTCAACTGGTTATCAGGAAGAACTGAGAAATGCTGGTAAGTTGGAAAGTATTGGACACGAGATAATGTTTCAAATTACGCCATACAAATCCAGAAATTTCCAGTGGGATTTTGCCGCAAACTTTACGAAATATAAGAATAAGGTTCTTGAGTTGGCTCCGGGTGTTTCGGATATTTATTTAGGAGGGTTTACAACTCCAAGTATTAGAGCGCTAGAGGGGCAAACCTATCCATCTATATTTGGTGTTGGGTATTTAAGAGATGATAGTGGGAATATTGTCCTCTTAGATGACCCCGGTAATCCGTATCACGGGATGCCAATTGCTGACGAAAACTCAAAGAAGATAGGAGATGTACAAGCTGATTTTCTATTAGGTTTTGTAAATACTTTCACAATTTATGGAGTCACCGTAACTGCGCAAGTTGATTGGAAAAATGGTGGAGAAATGTATTCTGGAAATAATAGATTGGGTAGGTTGTATGGAATGCTTGATATAACCGAAGATAGAGAAACTCCTATGGTATTAAATGGTGTAAAAGGCTATTTAGATGCTGATGGAGAATTGGTTGTTACAGGTGAAAATGATATTGCTATTCTAAGAGGTGAAGAATATTGGAATGATATATTGGGCGGTATCGATGAAGCTCATGTGCACGAAACATCATATGTGAGGTTTAGAGAATTGTCAGTTGGTTACACGCTTCCCAAGAGTTGGCTCGAAAATCTTTTCATTAAAAATGCTTCCCTATCATTTGTTGCAAGGAATCTTGGACTTTGGACATCCTATCCAAATTTCGACCCTGAAACTAGTACAACTGGTGCTGTAAATGGACAAGGTTTAGAGTATGTAGCCTTCCCGCAGACCTCTAGTTTTGGTGGAAAGGTTGTTTTGGAATTCTAACAATTAAAAAATGATGAAATGAGAAAGAATATATTTTATTTCTTAATAATGATGGTACTGCTGGTAGTTGCTTGTTCCGAAGACACCATGGATGAAATTGGAACCAACCCTAACAGCCCTACCGATGTTCCTACAAAGCTGTTGATTTCACAATCGACCGTGGCAACTGCATTTGACGTATTAGGAACGGATCTGGCTTGGTATTCGTCTGTCTTTTGTGAGCATACAACAGGAGTTCATGGACAGTTAGAAACGGCTGATAAACGAACTGGTATTAACTCAACAATTGGTAATAATAGTTGGAATAGTTTGTATTCTACAGTTTTAAATGATCTGAGAATCGTAATAGAAGCCGGTAGCGAAGGCTCGGAAGCTGGTAATTGGACGACTGTGGGTATTGCCAAGGTTCTAAGCGCGTTAAATTACTCTGTAGCCACAGACTTGTGGGGTGAGGTGCCTATGAAAGAAGCCTTGGCTGGTAGCGAAAATCGTACTCCGATGTTTGATAGTCAAGAGGTGGTTTATGATAGTCTATTTGTTTTGTTAGATGAGGCCATTGCCGATCTTAGAAAGGAGTCCATCGGAACTCCGGGTGCCTCTGATTTTTACTATGGTGGCGATGCTGATGCCTGGATTAAGGCGGCATACGCATTAAAAGCAAGGTTGTATAACAGAAAGAGTAATATCGATGCCACGGGTTCTGCAGATGATGCACTAGCCGCTATAAATAACGCTTTTGAATCAGCGGATGACAATATGGTATTTGATAGCTTTACAACAGATGCAACGGGAGAGCATCCCTGGTATCAAGAATCTAATGATCGCAGTCATCATGCCATTAGTGAAACTTTATTTGATTTGATGGATGGATTGAATGATCCTCGCATTGACCTTTGGTTTGGAACAGTAGGAGGTGAATATGTGCCGGCTCCGAATGGTTCTGCAGCAACCGATCAATCAGGCGACATTTATTCAAGAGCAAGTGGAGACTATCTCAAAGCAACATCGCCTCTTCCTATCATAACATTTGATGAATTGAAATTTATTGAAGCAGAAGCCAATTTACGACTAAACCAGGCAACAGAGGCCTATAGTGCTTATCTTGAAGCAGTGAAAGAAGCTCTTATACGCGCTGGGGTTGAAGAAGATGAGAGGACAGCCTATTTGGAATTATCAACTGTAAGTCCTGGATCTGATAATTTGACACTCAATCATATTATGGAGCAAAAGTATATTTCGTTATGGTTGTTCCAATCGATCGAAGCCTATAATGACTATCGCAGAACGCGAATTCCAACTATGCAAAACAGCATTTCAGCGCCACCTGAACGTATTCCTTACGCGAATGATGAAGTATCCTCTAATCCAAATGTGCCGGATAGGAATAGTGCTAGTAAGGTTTGGTGGGCGAAGTAGTGTGAACATTAAATAAAGTAAATATGAAAAAAATTATAATATGTAGTTTGTCTGCTATCATTTTCATGGTACTCCCAGGTTGCTTTGATAGCGAAGAGGAAATATTGCTTCCCAGTGCAAAGAAGGGGGCAGTGATTCCTGTTATTGAAAACGTAACATCGTCTTTCTATGATTTAAATGATTTGGATAATTCCTATGTTGAATTTACGGTAGTTCTTAAAGAAGGAGATACTGCTAGTGAGATTATTGTTCAGGGTTCATATAATGGGCAAGGAGAAAGAGTTGAGGTTTTCAAAAGTTCAGATTTCCCTGCTTCAATTTATATTACTGCGGATAATATTACATCAGCACTTGGTATTGATAAAAATTCATTAGCGTTAGGTGATGTGTTTAATTATGAAGTTTTAGTAACCGCTAATGGTCAAACAACCAGATCAAGTGTGGCTATTAATGCCAGTGTAGCGTGTGAATCTGATTTGTCGGGCACATACCTCTGTATTGCCAATGGTCAATCTACCGATCCGGGTCCTACACCAGACGAGAATCCTGCAGTCGACTTCGAATCAATTGTTACATTAACGGAAGGAGATATCAATGGTGAATATACGATTTCTGATTTTTCAGGTGGTCTGTTTACTTACTGGTATGATATTTACGGATTAAGCGGAGAGTATCCCGGTTTTCTTAAGGATGTTTGTGGTGGCTTAAGCTATTTCAATACAACAGGTCCATTTGGATCTCCAATTTCAGGAACAGGTTCTGTGGATCCGGAAACTGGAGTAATTACAATTAGTGGTGTAGCTGATTTATGGGGCGACAATTGGGTTTTAGTATTAACACCACAATAATATAAAACTTCAAACTTTTAAGCTGTGATGGAAAGTAGATTAAAGGTTTAGTTGTGTGAGGAAGGGGATGTCAGAGGACATCCCCTTCTGTTTTTTGCCCTTTCCTTAGTGTTCTTTAAACAGAGGATGTTCGTGCAGCTTATCGGGATCGATGGCTTCACCATGATTATGGGCAATCAAAAGGCCTTCCTCCATCAGGTATTCGTTATTGATGAGGCCGGCATTTTTCAGTCCGGCACTAAAGCCTTCGTTCATCATCTGTCCGGCACGCAAGGGAAAACCCAGTAGTTGCGGGTAATGTTCCTCCTTATCCGGATCGTCATGAAACTTTTTACAGCTCTCCTCCGACATGGACAGGTAAATGCGGCAGGCCATGGGGCGGGCTGCATAGGCGCCACAGGTACCATTGATCAGTAGTGGGCAAGGCAGCTTGCTTTTGGCTAGTGCCTCCTGCGACAGGCGACCGCGTTTCTGGTAATTGTCAAAAGCCCTTTGTAGTACCTTTTTACGTTCTTCCTCATTCATATTTAGCAGCATAAACTGCCACAGGTAATGAAACTCGTGCGACACACCAAAAATGGGTTGATGGCAACACCAATTACAACCCTTATGGCAGTCGATAGTGATATTCTGTCGACCGGCTTCTTCTGTAAGTACTTCTATGAGTCCTTCCATGGCATCTTGCTCCTGTCGGGTGGATTGCCATAAGGGTCTTGCTTCAATTTTATCTTTGCCGGCGGCTTCTGCCAGGCGAAGGCCATCCTGATAAAAGGCCTTGTCAGTATCGGAGAGTTCTGTGTGTGTCATGGTTTTTTGTTGTGGTAAAAGTATATATTCGCAGCGATCTGCTGGTGATAAGCCATTAGCAAGCTTGTGTATGGTTTCTGATTGCTGTTGGCTTTTTCTGTTGCATTAATAGGTGATAAATATAATCTTTTTAATTAAAAACGGCAGTATCACTAAGAGTACCGCCGTTTCTATTCTAAAAAATAGCGCTCGTTATAACTGATAAAACGTGTTAAATGCCTTTGTTACATAGCTATGATCTTGTGTTCCTCCCAGCTCGCGAACCGAATGCATGGCCAGCATAGGGTTGCCAATGTCCACGGTGCGCATATCAATCTTACCCGTTGATACGTTGCCCAGGGTTGAGCCTCCCACCATGTCGGAGCGGTTTACAAATTTTTGGACGGGTACCTCAGCGAGTTTACATATGCTCTCAAAAATGGCACTACTCTCGCCATCGGTGGTGTATTTCTGATTGGCATGAATTTTTATAACGGGGCCGCCGTTCATTATGGGGTGTAGCACAGGGTCATGTTTTTCGGGATGATTAGGATGAACGGAGTGGGCCATATCAGCCGATATCATAAATGATTGGTAGATGGCGCGCTGGTAGTCCTCTTTCGATTTACCAAGCTGTTCCATCAATCGCTCCAGAATATTCCGCAATACAGGCGATCCGGCACCCTGCTTGGTTACGCTGCCTACCTCTTCGTTGTCGAAGATACATAGGATGTTGGTATTGGCCGTGTTGGTGTTGGCCAGCAGTGCTTTGAGGCCGGCGTGTACCATGGCAAGGTCATCCAACTTGGGCGAGGAGATAAACTCCTGTTGTGGCCCCAGTAGGCAGCCCTTCTCATACTCATAAACAAAAAGGTCGAAATCCAGTATTTCACTGGGGTCCAACTTTAGTTCATCAGCTATTTGATGCAGCAGGTAGTTGTCTTTTTCCAGGGTGTCATTAATCATGCCCATCAGGGGCAGCATATCAACCTGTTTGTTGAGCTCCATCCCATCGTTTACACCACGGTTCAGGTGGATGGCCATACTTGGGATAATTAGTAGCGGCTTTTTAAAGTCAATGAGCTTGGACTTGGGGTTTAAGGGATTATCTCCCTTTAGCAGTACACGACCTGCAAGCGATAGGGGGCGGTCGAGCCACGACATAAGGATGGGGCCGCCATATACTTCGGTATTCAGCTTCAGATAGCAATCGTCAGCCAGTATCTCAGGCTGTGGTTTTACCTTAAAGCCGGGCGAGTCGCTGTGGGCACTAATCAGTTTCATGCCTTTTTCCTCAGGTTCATCGGTACCTATCTGGAAGGCAAACAATGCAGAGCCGCTCTTGGTAGTATAATACTTACCGCCCTTTTCAATCTGCCATGGATGGGTTATATCCAGGTAACGGTATCCGTTGGCTTCCAGTTCGGCTGCCGTATTGGCAATCACATGAAAAGCTGTGGGGCTCTGGTGTATAAAATCAATTAGTGCTTGTGCATGGTTATGTGCATTGGTCATACTCTATCTTTTTTTAGCGTATTAAGGAAAGACGCAAGATAGGAAATACGATCAATAATTTGATAAAAGGGCAAGCAGAATGTTGGGGTGGGAAAGGAGTAGAATAAACGAAAAAAAGCTGTTTCAAACGAAACAGCCTTTCTTTAATCTCATTAAATATAAATCTAATCTATGCTAGTTTTACATTCACCGCGTTTAAACCCTTACGACCTTCTTGAAGCTCGTAAGTTACTTCGTCATTTTCTTTGATTTCGTCAATAAGACCTGTTACGTGCACAAAGTACTCTTTGCTGCTTTCTTCGTCTTTAATGAATCCATAACCTTTTGAATCATTGAAGAACTTAACTGTACCTTTATTCATTTAAAAATAAAATTGTGAGGCATTTTTTGTAATAAGGAGCCTCGTGTAAATAATTGTTCGGTAACAAATGTAGGAACAATTTTGACATATACAGACTTTTTTGAAGTATTTAATGTAAAAATTTTCATTTTTCTTATCTCGCTGTAACTCAAATGATGATGATAAATATTCATTATTCACCCATTTGACTATTAATCAGCTCATTGTGAGCGTTGTTGAAAACTCTTTTGTAAAGTAAAAAAACATGGTTTATAGAAATGAGTATCTTCGCTGTAATTGAAACGAAAATGCCGATGATAGTATGTATTGCAGAGAAACCAAGTGTAGCCTATGAAATTGCCCAGATTGTTGGCGCAAAATCGAAGCGCGATGGGTATTATGAAGGCAATAATTATCAGGTAACCTGGACTTTTGGTCACTTGTGCACCTTGAAGGAGCCGCATGAATATTTGGCCGAATGGAAGCGCTGGAGTATGGGCTGGCTGCCCATGATTCCTTCACGTTTTGGAATTAAGCTAATTAACGATTCGGGTATTCAGAAGCAGTTTAATACCATTCGCACGCTGGTGCAGGGTGCCGAGCAGGTGGTTAACTGCGGTGATGCCGGTCAGGAAGGGGAGCTGATTCAACGGTGGGTGTTGCACAAGGCCGGTACCAAATGCCCGATAAAGCGCTTGTGGATATCCTCGCTGACCGAAGAGGCAATTCGCGAAGGTTTTGAGAAACTGCGGGATGCCCGCGATTTTGCTAACCTTTATGCCGCAGGTAGTTCACGTGCTATTGGCGATTGGTTGCTTGGGATTAATGCCACAAGACTTTATACCCTAAAATACGGTCAGCAAGGGCAAGTACTGTCCATAGGGCGGGTGCAAACACCCACGCTTGCATTGATTGTAGAGCGTCAAAAATCCATTGATAACTTTACTCCAGAGCCTTTTTGGGAATTGAAAACCACCTATCGCAATGTGATTTTCTCGGCTACCAAGGGACGATTTACCAAGGAAGAAGAGGGGAATGCCTACCTTGAAACCATCAAGCCGCATGATTTTGTGGTGAAGGATTTCTCCCGTAAAAAGGGTAAGGAAGCGCCGCCGCGCCTTTTTGACCTTACCTCGCTGCAGGTGGAGTGCAATAAAAAGTTTGGTTTCTCAGCCGAGGAAACCCTGAAGACCATCCAGTCGCTCTACGAGAAGAAGCTAACTACCTATCCCAGGGTGGATACCACTTTTTTGAGTAACGATATCTACCCCAAGGTGCCTAATATCCTCAAAGGGATGAAGGATCATGAAGCATTGACGGCTCCGCTTTTAAAGAGCAAAATTAAAAAGTCAAAAAAAGTATTTGATGATAAAAAGGTAACCGATCACCACGCCATTATTCCTACAGGAGTGTATGCCAATGCAATGAGCCGCAATGAGAAGCTGGTGTATGAGTTGGTGGCCCGTCGTTTTATAGCGGCTTTTTATCCCGATGCCAGTATCTCAAATACACAGGTGATGGGCGATGTCAACGGGGTTGAGTTTAAGGCCACTGGTAAGCAGTTGTTATTGCCCGGTTGGCGTATTGTTTTTATGGATGGTAAAGAGACTGAGAAGAAGCAGGATGACATTATGCCCGATTTTACCGTGGGAGAAAAGGGACCGCATGATCCGCTACTGATCGAGAAGGAGACCCAGCCACCAAAGCCTTACACCGAAGCCACCCTACTGCGTGCCATGGAAACAGCCGGTAAGCAGGTAGATGATGAAGAGCTGCGCGATGCCATGAAAGAGAATGGTATCGGACGTCCATCAACGCGTGCGGCCATTATTGAAACCATCCTGCGACGTAAGTATATTACCAAGGTGCGTAAGAATCTGCATCCAACTGTTACCGGTACTCAATTGATCGATACGATTCAGAATGAGTTGCTGAAATCGGCTGAGTTAACAGGTATATGGGAGAAGAAACTGCGTGAGATTGAAAAGGGGCAGTACGATGCAGCTGCCTTTATGAATGAGTTGAAGCAGATGGTGTCCGACATTGTGTTTCATGTGAAGCACGATCGAAGTGAGAAAAAAATTGAAGTGGCTGAGGAAGCGGCTAAAGAGGCAGAGAAGAAAACTGCCCCCCGAAAGGATACAAAGCCCGAGGTGCTAAAGTGTCCGCAGTGTAAGCAGGGGCAGATGCTGAAAGGCAAGAGCGCCTGGGGGTGTTCGCGCTACACGGAAGGCTGTAAAACGCTCATTCCCTTTGATTTTATGGGTAAAAAGTTAAGCGATAAGCAAATTGAACAGCTTATAGTTAAAGGAAAGACAGCTAAGATAAAGGGTTTTGATAAAGAGGGCGATAAGGTGGATGGAAGCCTTATCCTGAATAGCGATTTTAAGCTTAGCCTGGAGGAGGCAGAAGCGGTGCGATGGACTTGTCCGCTGTGTCAGCAGGGAGAGATTGTAAAAGGAAAAGCGGCTTATGGCTGTAATAACTTTAAGAACGGATGTCGACTGCGTATTCCTTTTGAGTTTATGGGCAAGAAGTTAAGTGAAAAGCAGGTGGAGGCACTGGTATTGAAACAGAAGACACCTGTTATCAAAGGATTTGTAAACCTGCAAACCCAGGAGAAATTTAATGCGCGCCTGGTGCTCAAAGCGGATGGTAAATTGGAGACGGAATAACGGTCTTTCTCCTTTTTGAACAGGAAGACCCGATGATCGGTAATTTTTTACTTTAGCTTTGGTCTAAAATTAAATGGTAAGACGATGAAATATACGCTTGGTTTTTTACTGATGTTTTGGCTAACGCTTGGTTTCGCACAAACGAAGCCACATATATTCTTAATCATGACCGATCAGCAGCGAGGTGATTGTATTGGTAAGGAAAATGAGGTGATTATAACGCCCAACCTGGATGCCCTGGCCGATGATGGTGTGTGGTTTTCCAATGGTTACTCGTCGGTGCCCAGCTGCACGCCGGCACGTGCCGGATTATTAACGGGCTGTTCTCCCTGGCAGCATGGAATGCTGGGGTATTATAGAGTAGCTGAGGAATATCCCAATGAAATGCCGCAGATGCTCCGTGATGCCGGTTATCACACCCTGGGTATTGGTAAGATGCACTGGCATCCACAACGTAACCTGCATGGTTTTCATCAAACATTATTGGATGAGAGTGGGCGTGTAGAATCCGATGGTTTTATCAGCGATTATCGTCAGTGGTTTGCACAACAGGCGCCTGGGCTCAATCCTGATGCGACAGGCATTGGCTGGAATGAGCATCGGGCTGCTACCTATGTGTTGGCCGAAGATTTACACCCTACCTATTGGGCGGCGCAAACCGCCATTGACTTTGTGGATGCCTATAATGACGAAAAGCCGCTGTTTATGAAGCTGAGTTTTGCGCGTCCGCACAGCCCTTATGACCCGCCCAAACGTTACCTCGATCTCTATAAGGATGCGGACATACCGGCACCTTACATCGGCGATTGGGCAGATGATTTTGCAGCTTATCCGCCGAATAAGGAGGCTGCCTTTGGTGATTATGGGCAGGAGCATGCTATTAAATCGCGCCGTCATTATTATGCCGCCATTACTTTTATCGATGATCAGATAGGCCGCTTTATCGCTACCCTTAAGCAGAAAGGGATGTACGATAATGCTTTAATAATATTCATATCCGATCATGGTGATATGTTGGGCGACCATCACCATTGGCGAAAGACCTACGCCTATGAGGGCTCTACAAAGGTGCCTTTTATATTGAAATGGCCCGAAAGTACACCTGCCGTGATGAACAAAGGAACTGAACTTCTGAATTGCGTGGAGCTGCGCGATGTGTTGCCTACTATGCTGAGTGTGGCCGACATAAAGCAGCCCAATAACATGGATGGTCGTTCGCTGATGGATATAGTGGAGCATCATGATGCCCGGTGGCGCCCTTACATCGATCTGGAGCATGCGACTACCTATGATGCTCATAATTACTGGTGTGCACTAACTGATGGGCAGCAAAAGTATGTGTGGTTCTTTCGCAGTGGTGAGGAGCAGTTGTTCGATTTGATAAAGGATCCGGGCGAAGAACGTAACCTGATTGATGATGACAATTATAAGAAGGCGCTTAAGACATGGCGCAAGGCCATGGTAAAGCACCTGAGGGAGCGGGGAGCACCTTACGTGAAACGAGGCAAGCTTAAAACTTTCGATAAAACCATGTTGACCAGTCCGAACTATCCGATGCAGTTATTATTAAGGTAGGAATACAGGAGGATGTCAGGTACTTAAGATTTAAGTAAAGGATGTTAAAAGAAATGCAGGAATTGTAAGTTGTGAACATTGTTTTTCATGACTCACGATTCCTGCATTTTTCTTGCCGGGCTTAATAAATAGGCGACTTTATTCACACATAGTTCCTCTCACTTAGCTAAAAACGGTTAATTGCTTCGCCTGCCTTATGTCATTTCAGTGCAATTTTTTACTTTTGGACTTTTAAACGCCTGGCGGCAGCATTCAGTAGTTTCTGTTGTTCAGCCGATGGCGCATAACGGACGAGTATAACTATGAAGTATTTTACAGCTACCCTGTTAAGTCTAATTATTATTTTTCTGTCTTTGCCGCAGCAGTCACTTGTGGCACAGGAGAATATACCGGAGGGAACCGGAAAAATCATCATTGATGGTAAGGAATATTACCTCCATAAAGTGCGAAAAGGTGAGGGTTTGTATCGCATCAGTGTGTCATATGGTGTATCGCAGAAAGAGATACTGGAAGTGAATCCGGCGGTGGCACTTGGGTTAAAGGAAGGTCAGCTGGTACGTGTGCCTGTAATTAAGGGACGCAATAATACGGCAGCGCAACTGAATGCCGAACAATACATCTATCACACGGTGGAGAAAGGGCAGACGGCCTATTACATTGCTAAGCGTTATCGGGTAGAGCTGGAAGATATCTATGCCAATAACCCCGGCAGCCGACAACAGCTGCTGGAAGGCGTAATTATTAAAATTCCGAAGAATGAGATTGTGCCTGACGAAGAAGTGCTTCCCGAAGAGGGGTATCACCTTCACAAGGTAGCACCCAAGGAAACTTTGTATGGTATTGCACGTCAGTATGGTGTTGATATACCTACTATCATCCGTCATAACGAAGGCCTTGAGTCGGGTGTTTTGAGCGTGGGATCGCTGGTGCGCATACCCATGGAAAAGGCTGTGGCAGAACAGGAAGAAACCAGTGTTGAACTGGATGGTAGTGAAGATGCCAATTTTATTTATCACACCATTAAGCAGGGTGAGACACTATACAGCATTGCGGAAGCTTACAATGCCAAAATGCAGGAAGTAGCTGCAGCAAACGCTTCGGTGGATGCCAACGATCTGCCTTTGGGCTACTTGGTGCGCATTCCCAAGGCAAGTATAAAACAAGCTAAAAACGAAGATGCTTATGCTGATGCTGCCATTGTGGAGCATAAAATCAAAAGACGTGAATCACTCACTGATGTGGAAGAGCGTTACGGTGTACCCGTCGAGCTGATTGAAAAGGTCAACAAGGCCGAGGGTATTGATCTTGCCGACTGGCGCAAGGGTATGGTTATTAAAGTGCCTACTAAGCAATGGGTGGAGGATTACTATGCACAGCGACAAAGCACCGTTGAGGTGCAGGATGCGGTGGATATGAGTGAGTTTGTGACCTTTGAAAAGAAAGAGTGTGAGCGTTATGACTATGGCCTTAACTCGCCTGCACTAAAAGTAGCCTTGTTATTACCGTTTAATGTGGAGGCCACACAGCAGGGTAACCTGGAGATGAAAGAGGTAGATGGCGATACCATTGAGGTGGTGCGTGAAAAACGTCGATTATCAGTTCGCTCAAAGGTATTTGTGGAATTTTATCAGGGTACCTTACTGGCCTTAGAGACCCTCAAGAAGGAAGGCGTAAACATTGATATGTTTGTGTATGACACAGCGCCCGATACCAACCGGGTGAAGGAAATATTAATGCAGCCCGAGCTGATGCATGCAGATCTGATTATTGGACCGGCATACTCAACCAACCTTAAGTATGTGTCTGATTTTTCACGTAGGTTTTCGATTCCTATGGTGTATCCCTTGTCAACAACCAATAGTGAGTTGTATAATAACCCACTCTTGTTTCAGGCCAATGCCGCCGATACGCTCATGCTCGAACGAATGGCGCAGAAGATGATTGAGGAATCCAATGGTAGCCGGATGGTGATGATTCGTACCGAGAGTGAAGAGAATGAATTTGAGCAACGCCTCAGTAAGTTACTGCGCGATAAAGTATACTGGGAGAGCTTTAAAAATGGTGAAATACCTGACTTTGTGGAGTATAAATTTAAACAGGACGATTTGGTAAGCCTGGAACGTATGTTTGATAAAAACAAGAAAAATACGGTACTTATTCCCTCGGTGGAGGAGGCTCAGGTAAATCGCATCATCACCACGGTGAAAGGGGCTGCTGATAAAACAAAGGCCGATGTAACCCTGTGGGGCTTACCCGACTGGCTGAAGTATAATACGGTTAACCCCGAGGATATCCATCGTTTAAACGGACAGATGTTTAGTTACTATGCTGTGGATTATAAGGATACCCTCTCTGAAGGGCGTATCGAAGCTTACCGTCAGTGGTTTGGGACGGAGCCTATGGCCATATCGCCCTTTTTTGAAACAGCCGGCGTGCATTCCAATATGAGTCGTTATAGCTTGTGGGGCTACGACCTGAGCTATTATTTTTTGAGTGCCCTGCGCGATTATGGTCGTGAGTTTACTCATTGCCTGCAATATCATCATCCGCATACCCTGCAGTCGGCCTTGCAATTCGAACGTATCTCAAATTGGGGTGGTTTTTATAATAAGGGTTTATTTTTAATAAATTTTCGACCCAATTACGAGGTTGAGATAGAGACGGTTCAATAAGGGATATTGAACTTGTAAGTGAAAAATTCAAAGGGCTGATGACACCGAGTCATCAGCTTTTTTATGCTATCTTTGCACAAATTTTAATGAATGGTATCAATAAATCAGTTAACGGTTGATTTTGGTGGTTTTAAGCTGTTTGAGGCAGTCTCGTTTTTGATCAATAACAAGGATCGGATTGGCTTAATCGGAAAAAATGGCGCCGGTAAATCAACTTTGCTCAAAATAATTGCCGGCCATCAGGAGCCAACCAGTGGAGCTGTGACCATGCCCAAGGGGATAAAGGTGGGATACCTGCCGCAGCATATGAAATATACCGATACGCGTACCGTAACGGAAGAGGTGGAGCTGGCCTTTTCAGAGCTTAAGGGGCTGGAGAAAAAGATTGCCAACGTGAATACGGAGATCGGGGAGCGCACCGATTATGAATCAGATGCATACATGGCTTTGCTTGATCGACTGAATGAGCTAACGGAGCGCTTTAATCTTCTGGGAGGCAGTAACCACGAGGCACTGATTGAAACAACCCTTAAGGGTTTAGGTTTTGAACGCAGCGACTTTGGTCGTAATACCGGGGAGTTTAGCGGTGGCTGGCGCATGCGTATTGAGCTGGCTAAGATTTTACTGGAGCAGCCCGATATTTTTCTGTTGGATGAGCCTACCAACCACCTAGATATCGATTCCATACAGTGGCTCGAGGATTTTCTGAAGACCTACAGCGGTGCCGTAGTACTCATATCGCACGATAAGGCCTTTTTGGATGCTATTACAACGCGTAGTATAGAGATATCACTGGGTAAGATATATGATTATAAAGCCAGCTACTCGAGATTTATCGAGTTGCGAAAAGAGCGACGCGAACAACAGCTTAATGCCTTTAATAATCAGCAGAAGAAGATTGAAGATACCGAGAAGTTTATAGAGCGATTTCGCTATAAGGCAACCAAGGCCGTGCAGGTGCAGTCGCGCATTAAACAACTCGAAAAAATAGAACGTATTGAGGTGGATGAGTTTGATAACTCTGCGCTGAACATTAAGTTTCCGGCCGCCCCACGATCTGGTAATGTAGTGGTAAAAGGTGAAGGTGTGACCAAGGCTTATGGTGATCTGTTGGTACTCGATGCCGTGGATCTGAATATCGAGCGGGGAGAGAAGATCGCCTTTGTGGGGCGCAATGGGGAAGGTAAAACAACCATGGCGCGCATTATTATGAGCGAACTGGCTCATCAGGGTAAGCTTACTGTCGGTCACAACGTTAAAATTGGTTATTTCGCACAGGATCAGGCCGAGCGGCTGGATGAAAAACAAACCGTGTTTGAAACCATTGACCATGTGGCCGTAGGCGATATACGCACTAAGATACGCGACCTGCTGGGTGCTTTTATGTTCTCGGGTGAGGATGTGGATAAGAAGGTAGGGGTGCTATCGGGCGGGGAACGAACGCGTCTGGCTATGGTGCGCCTGTTGTTGGAGCCTGTTAATCTGCTTATTCTCGATGAGCCTACCAACCACTTGGATATGCGCTCCAAAGACATATTGAAGCAGGCTTTGCGCGATTTTGAGGGGACCGTGATCCTGGTGTCGCACGACCGTGAGTTTTTGGATGGATTGGTGGATAAGGTTTTTGAGTTCAGAAACCGGCAGATAAAGGAACACTTGGGGGGTATTTATGAGTTTCTCCAAAAAAAGAAGCTGGATACACTTAATGACCTGAACGCCGGATTGTCGGCTAAGAAAAATAATAATCAGAAAACAGAGCGTTCACAGGCGAAGCTGTCGTTCGAAGAGCGCAAAGAATTAAATAAAAGGATTAAGCGTGCCGAGAAGCAAGTGGAGCAATGTGAGACAAATATTGCGGAGCTGGAGGATAAGATGGCACAATTGACAGATAAAATCAGTCAGCCCGAGTATGCTGCCGACACAGAAATATTCACCACCTTTAAGGAAGTGGAGAATGCCCTGGAGCAGGAGATGAGCACTTGGGAATCGGCACAGGAACAGCTGGAGGAATTACAGGTACAAAAATCAGAAATGGATTAGACAATGGTAAAGCAAGATAAAGAACAACAAATGGTATTTGGTATTCGCGCGGTACAAGAGGCAATCAGCGCGGGTAAAGAGATTGAGAAAGTAATGATTAAAAAGGGTTTGCAGGGTACACTCTTTCAAAACTTTCTGGACGATGTGCGGGCGAATAATGTACCGTTTCAGTTTGTCCCCATGGAAAAATTGAACCGCCTCACCCGTCAGAATCATCAGGGTGTTATTGCCATGATTTCACCTGTTAGCTATCAGAATATCGAGCAGCTGCTACCTACTTTGTTTGAAGAAGGGAAAGATCCTTTTGTATTGGTGCTCGACCATATTACCGATGTGCGAAATTTTGGCGCCATCGCCCGTACGGCTGAGTGTGCCGGTGTTCATGCCATTGTGATTCCGGATACCGGGGCCGCAGCTGTAACGGCGGATGCCATTAAAACATCGGCAGGTGCCTTGCATTCACTGCCCGTGTGCCGTGTTCGAAGTTTGATTTCAGCGGTTGAGTTTTTGCAGGCAAGTGGACTGAAGATTGTGGCAGCTACCGAAAAGGGAGCTATCGACTATGATAAAGCCAACTACCGAGGGCCTGTGGCTTTGGTAATGGGTGCTGAGGATAAGGGTGTTCATCCGAAAATACTGAATACAGCCGATGTGAAAAGCAGGATTCCTATTTTAGGTGAAATTGAGTCATTAAACGTATCTGTGGCAGCCGGCATTTTACTCTACGAAATGGTAAAAGTTAGGTAGTATAACTTTATCTATGTAATTAGGGTAAAGATTTAACATTTCTATCTCTATCGGGTTAGAATACCTGTAAACACTGATTATCTGACAACTTTTCCGGTGGATATTTATCCGGCTAAAGATTGCTTTCATCGTTAAAAATTTGATTTTTATCATATCTTTTCTAAATTCGACAAGTTTTGCGATGAGAAAAATCATTTTTTTTAATCAAAAGCAACGCTTATGATTCACAAGGAAAGAGTCCTGAAGGCACTGGATCACGAAGAGGTGGACCGGGTGCCGTTTTTTTACTGGGACGTCCCTGAATTTGGTGCGAAGTTGATGGCGCATCTGGGGTTTCAGAATCGTGATCAGTTGATGGAGTTTCTGGATGTTGACTTTCGTTGGGTTGAACCAGATTATATTGGAAAAAATTTAGTGGGTGATGATGGTCTTACAAAGACCGATATATGGGGGGTAGGTTATTCAAAAGTAAAAAATGGTGACTTCTCATATTGGGAAGCCACTAATTTTCCTTTGGAAGGACAGACTGACCCGGCCGCGCTGGATGATTTCGAATGGCCTACAACCGATTTGTTTGATTTTGACTCGTTACCAAAGAAAATTGAGAAGTACAAGAACTATGCGGTAATGACGGCTCCGGGTTATTCTTCGCCCGGACTATTTCGTATTATTCAGCGCCTGCTTGGGCGCGATGCCTTCTTGGATGTCATCATGTATCACCCCAAATTTTTTGCTGCCTTAAGCGCTAAGGTCAAGATTTTTTACCTCGATTTTATCGAGAAGTTTTTTGACAAGGCCCAGGGGGGTGTAGATTTTATCAGGGTGGCTGATGACTTTGGCTCTCAGTCGGGTTTGGCCATTAGTAATGACATATGGGAGCAATATTGCAAGCCGGCTATTGAAGACTTTGTGGCGCTGCCTCGTTCTCAGGGGGTGAAATTTTACATGCATTCCTGTGGCGGTGTGCGTAAGCTCTTACCTGAGTTTATCAGTTTGGGTGCTGATGTGCTTGACCCCATTCAGACAAGAGCCAATGGCATGGCACCTGATGGTCTGAAAGAAGATTTCGGACATTACATAACCTTCAGTGGAGCGCTTGATGAGGAGCTTTTGCTCCGGCAGGGAACCCCGGCATCAGTAAAGGAAGGGGTTAAGCGACTGCTCGACACCATGGCACCCGGCGGTGGTTTTATTTTGGGACCCTCACACAAGCTAAAGGTAGAAACGCCCGTTGAAAATGTGGTGGCCATGTATGAAGCCGCAAAGGAGTGGAAATACTAATTATCCGATATTTAGGATCGCAGCTTTAATATCGATTATGTGGCTAGGATGCGATCCTTTATTACTCAAAAACAGCCGGATTCTTGCACTAATTATCGAGGGTCTTGGATATTCATCATATGATGCTGCATAGGAACCCGTAGGGTTCAAATATTAATAGCCACAGGTGCCAACCTGTGGTGTTCAAGGTCCATCATCGTCAACCCCGGAGTGGGTTGAATGTCAGGCATGGTTCCCTTTAAGCAAGATGCTCATAAGGAACCGTCCTGTGTTTTCGGATTGCATCTGCTTTTTGTTATGCAGATAGAGCTGCGATCCGTTGCTGCGAAATTCCGTTGCGATCCCCATCCCGCCGCCTATGGCGTCGCACTTCCCCTTGTCTTCAAATGCAAAGGGAAGAGTGTGCTAGTTTCCAGGATCGCAGCTTTAATATCCATTATGTGACTAAGATGCGATCCTTTATTGCTCAAAACCAGCGGTATTCTAGCATCAATTATCGAGGGTCCTGGATATTCGTCATATGATGCTGGATTGGAACCCGTAGGGTTCAAATATTAATAGCCACAGGTGCCAACCTGTGGTGTCCAATGTCCATCATCATTAACCCCGGAGTGGGTTGAATGTCAGGCATGGTTCCCTTTAAACAGGATGCAGATAAGGAGCCGTCCGGTGTTTTCGGATCGCATCTGCTTTCCGTTAAGCAGATAAAGCAGCGATTCGTTGCTGCAAGATTTCGTTATGATCCCCATCCCGCCACCTTTGGCGTCGTACTTGCCCTTGTCTTTAAAAGCAAAGTGAAGAGTGTGCATGTTTTAGAATCGCAGCTTTAATGAAGGGAAGATGCGATCCTTTATTGCTCAAAAACAGCTGCATTCATGCACTAATCTATCGAGGGTCTTGGATATTCATCATATGATGTTGGATTGGAACCCGAAGGGTTCAAATATCAATAGCCACAGGTGCCAACCTGTGGTGTTCAATGTTCATCATCATCAACCCCGGAGTGGGTTGAATGTCAGGCATGGTTCCCTTTAAACAGGATGCACATAAGGAGCCGTCCGATGCTGCGAAATTCCGTTGCGATCCCCATCCCGCCGCCTATGGCGTCGTACTTCCCCTTGCCTTCAAAAGCAAAGGGAAGAGTGTGCTTTTAAAAAATTACTCTAATTCCACAGATGTAGTTGCCTGCCAATAAAAATTTTCGTGCTTAGCACGATTATTTCTATCTTTGTGCCCGCTAATTAAATACCCTTTAATTTTTGCCATATCGGCAATGCTCCCCTTTCAAATATTGAATGCTGCGTGCATTTAGGTGCGTGGGTTGAGGTGTGTAAATTTTTAAACTAACGATACATGGTTTTTATCAAAGAACTTATTCAAGGTTCAAATATTAAAATAGAGATTTTGTCAGGGATAACAGTTGCCATAGCGCTTGTTCCCGAGGCAATTGCCTTTTCTTTTATTGCGGGTGTTGATCCACTAATTGGTCTGTATGCTGCGTGCATCATGGGCTTTTTTACTGCTTTGCTGGGAGGGCGTCCGGGTATGATATCCGGTGCTACAGGTGCTATCGCCGTGGTGGTGGCGGCTACGGTGCAGGAATACGGTGAGGCCTATCTGTATCCAACCATCATTTTGGGCGGATTAATGCAGCTGGCGGTTGGGGCTTTGCGTCTGGGTAAATTTATTCGTCTTGTACCGCATCCTGTTATGCTGGGCTTTGTAAATGGTCTGGCCATCGTTATTTTCATGGCGCAGTTTCCCATGTTTGGAAGCGATGCAGCGGGCGAATTTGCTTACTATACAGGCGCTAAGCAGTATACCCTGATGGCTTTGGTGGCCTTAACAATTCTTATAATGGTGTATTTGCCCCGTTTTACCAAGGCTATTCCTTCGGCCCTGGTAGCTATTTTGGTTATTGCTGCTATTTCTTTTATGCCGGGAGTTGAAACGCCTACGGTACTCAACCTGCTAAAGGGTAAGTCGATGCAGGGTGGATTGCCTTCTGTGTTTACTGATTATCCGGCTGATTTATTCAGTATGGCCACTTTAAAAATCATCTTTCTTCCGGCCTTGAGTGTTGCCGGTGTAGGCTTGATTGAGAGTCTGCTGACACTTACCATTATTGATGAGCGTACCGACACTAGGGGTAGTGGTAATCGCGAGAGTATGGCACAGGGTATAGCCAACTGCATATCCGGTGTGTTTGGTAGTATGGGTGGTTGTGCCATGATTGGTCAGAGTATGATCAATATTAACTCAGGGGCGCGGGGTCGTTTGTCAGGTTTGGTAGCTGCCTTAACGCTATTGGCCTTTATAATGTTTCTATCACCGGTGATTGAAATGATACCTGTTGCTGCGCTTATTGGTGTGATGTTTATGGTGGCCTATGGCACTTTTGAGTGGTCGAGTATCAAAAATTTCAAGAAGACACCATTGGATGACTTTATGATAATGGTGATTGTAGCTGTTGTAACTGTGGTATTCCATAATCTGGCGCTGGCGGTTGCTATTGGTGTTGTACTGTCGGCCTTGTCCTTTGCCTGGGATCATGCTACCGGCATTCATGCCCGCATACGCACCGATGAAAATGGCATTAAGCACTACGATATCCATGGCCCGCTTTTCTTTGGATCAACAACTGCTTTTGCAGAAATATTCGATGTTAAAAATGACGAGCATAAGATTATTGTTGATTTCGAACGTAGTCGTGTTGTAGATCAGAGTGGTATTGAAGCCATCAGAAAGTTAAATGATAAGTACCAGGAGTATAATAAGGATATTGCCTTTGTTAATTTGTCGAAAGGATGTAAAGACCTGTTGGCAACGGCTAAGATTGATATTTCCATTAACCCCGATAAGCGCAAGTTTATGGTGGTGTACGATGCTTAACCTGCTTGGGGCATGGCCATGTTTAGCGATTGGATGATGCCTTAAACCAGGGATGGCGTTTTTAAGTTGAATGAAGTAAAAGCCGGTGAAGATTAAATCTTTACCGGCTTTTATATTTTACTGCTGCTGTTTAAAGATCGCTAAGCATTTCAGAGTTCAAGGCCTGTTTGTTGTTGAGGTAATGTTTCCTCTATTTGTGTGAGGATGCATGCCGGTGTCATGTATATATTTTCTTTGTAGAATTTGTATTCTTTAGAGGCATCTGAATCGTAGAGCACATAAGCGGCCCAGTTGTGTAATTGCTGGCCAAAGCCTGCTGCAATGGTTAAGCTGTCAGTATAGTGTTCCACTTTTTTTTTGCCTTTATGGGTGAGGTACTGAATACCACGTTCCATAACACCGCTCACTTTTCGACTTTCGTAATCGCGTATGTGCATCAGCTCGTGGGCAAATAAGCCAATGCGTGCTGCTGGAGGCACGTGTTTTAGGTGGACACCTTCAAAGGATTTATCTTTATTGACTACAATAACATAGCGTCGGTTTTTTTTGCCCAATAGTAAAGATAAAAACTGAGGGCGGGCTGCCATGGTCGTGCGTATCTTTTTACTTTTAATGGTTATTTTGCAATTGTGCAGGTCGCTGAATTCCTGAAAGGGAATCATAAAATCATCGAAGTATTGTTTATTAAAGCCGGTATCTACTTTTAAGTTGCCAACTTTATGATAGCGCTTTGCTTTTTGTGCAACAACATCTTGCGTTGCTAACACCGACGAAATGACGATGCCCGCTGCAACGCTTACTAAATCTTTCAACCTCATAATCAACTCCTTTCTTAACTAATATCAAAATAGGTGCTAAAAGGTTGCGTTTTTAACGTTAAAAAATGCTAAATACCGTATCGCTTAGCTCATTTGCATGGCATGCAGTTTCCTGTAGATGCCATCCTGAGCAATTAATTCATCGTGCGTACCAGTTTCTACAATGCGGCCCTCGTTAAATACACATATTTTATCGGCATTGCGCACGGTTGACAGACGGTGTGCAATTACCAGTGAAGTGCGGTTTTGCATCAATTTTTCCAGAGCATCCTGTACCAGTCGTTCCGATTCGGTATCCAGCGCCGATGTGGCCTCGTCAAGGATCAGGATAGGTGGGTTTTTGAGGATGGCACGCGCTATGCTCAGGCGCTGACGTTGACCGCCTGATAATTTACTGCCGCGATCGCCAATAATGGTTTGATAACCTTCTTCAGTGGCACTGATAAAATCGTGCGCATTGGCTACCTTGGCGGCATTGATTACTGCTTCTTCACTTGCATTTTCTACGCCAAAGGTAATGTTATTATAGATGGTATCGTTAAATAGTATTGCCTCCTGGTTAACATTGCCCATTAATTCACGTAGGTCGAATAATTTGATGTCTTTAATATTTTTTCCGTCTATAAAAATACCACCTTGCTGTACGTCGTAGAAGCGGGGTAGTAAATCCACAAAAGTAGTTTTCCCACTGCCCGATTGTCCCACCAGCGCAATGGTTTTGCCTTGTGGAATGGTTAGGCTCACGTTTTTGAGTACATTTACTTCACCATAGGCAAAGCTAATGTTGCGGTATTCTATCTGTTCTTTAAAGGTAGATACCGATTCTGATCCGTCGTGCTCTTTAATGCCCAGGTCGGCATCTAATACCTGTTCGATGCGCTCGTAGGCGGCCATACCCTTTTGAATGCTGTAGGCTGCCTGTGAGAATGCTTTGGCAGGGTTGATTATTTGGTAGAACATACCCAGATAGGTCATGAATACGGCCATGCTTAGGTTTTCATCTCCTTTGAGGATTAGCGAGCCGCCATACCAAAATATGATAACAAAAACGATGGTGCCCAGAAATTCGCTGGTGGGGTGTGCCAGGTGGCGTCGTCGTTGCAGGCGATTCATGGTGCGGCGGTAGCTTTCCACTTGCGACTCAAAGCGGTCAGCTAAACGCTTTTCAGCATTGAAGGCTTTAATGACGCGCAGTCCCGAAAGAGATTCTTCAATTATACCCAATATGAGACCCAGTTTGGTTTGCCCTTCCTGCGATGTTTTCTTCAGGCTTTTACCAATGCGGCCAATGATGAACCCGGCAATGGGTAATACTATAAAAACAAACAAGGTAAGTTCAGGACTTACCCCCAGCATGGAGATAAGCACTACTATGATGATAATGGGATTTTTAAGCAACATATCCAGTGACGACATTACTGATGCTTCTACCTCCTGCACATCAGCTGTTGATCGTGCCATCATATCGCCTTTGCGCTCGTTGCTGTAGAAGCCCAAAGGTAGTTCAATCATCTTTTTATAAATGGCTTTTCGTATATCGCGGGTTATACCGTTACGAATGCCGGTAATGGTATAGGAGGCCAGATAGGTAAAACCGGTTTTAAGAAAAGTGGCAACAATACCAAACAGGCCTAGAAAGAAGAGGGTAGCCCCCGGGCCGTATTGTGCTTTTATTTGAGTAATGTAGTAGTTTAGATTATTGAACAAGACGTCTTTATCCAGCGCCCAGGCCATTAAGGTGTGCACTTCTTTATCATCTTCCAGAATAACTTGTAGCATGGGAATCATCGATAGCATGGAGAATACGATGAAGATAGCTGCTAGTAGGTTAAATAAAAACGTTAAAGCTAGTTTGGTTTTATATGGAGGTAGATAGATATGCAGTACTCTGAAAAAATCCCTCATTGTTTATTTTTTTATTAAGTGTGCTGGTGTGCCTGTTCGCATCTTGTAATATTACCAACCGGCTTAAGTTTAGATATAATGAAACGGGCAGTAAAAGTATTGTTTTACTGCCCGAATCACAAATAGTATCCTTGTTATTAAATCTTAAAAACGCCGGTGTAGGAGTGAGGCGTCAGTGCGCGCATTTCTTCTTTCACTTCTTCCGATACTTCCAGTGTGTCAATGAAGGCGGCCATGGTTTTGGCATTAATCTCCTCATTGGTGCGTGTTAATGCTTTCAGTGCCTCGTAGGGATTGGGATAGCCCTCGCGGCGCAGTATGGTTTGAATGCCTTCGGCTACAACGGCCCAGTTGGCTTCCAGGTCGCGCTTAATGGCATTTTCATTTAAGAGCAATTTACCCAGTCCTTTTGCAAGCGAACGAATGGCAATAACCGAGTGGGCAATCGGCACCCCTATGTTACGCAGCACCGTAGAGTCGGTTAAGTCGCGCTGTAAACGCGATACAGGCAGTTTTTCTGCCAGGTGGCCAAAGAGGGCATTGGCAAGTCCCAGGTTGCCTTCTGCATTTTCAAAGTCGATGGGGTTAACCTTATGGGGCATGGCACTTGAACCTACTTCACCTTTCTTTATCTTTTGCTTGAAGTATTCCATCATGATATAGGTCCAGAAATCGCGTGACAGATCCAATAGAATAACATTGATGCGCTTGAAGTTATCGAAGGATGCAGCCATGTTATCGTAGTTGGATATTTGTGTGGTTACCTGCTCACGATCCAGCTTCAGGATGTCGTTGACAAAGTGGTTGCCAAAGTCTACCCAGTCAATTTGCGGGTAAGCCGCGTTGTGCGCGTTGAAGTTACCTGTAGCACCGCCAAATTTAGCTGAGCAGGGTATGCCCTTAAGTAGTGCCAATTGTTTGTTCAGACGTTCAACATATACTTTCATTTCTTTGCCTAAGCGAGTAGGCGAAGCGGGCTGACCATGTGTTTTGGCCAGCATGGGTATGTCTTTCCAATCCGAAGCCAATTCATCCAGTGTTTGGATAAGCTCTTCCAGCAGAGGGTAGTAAATATCGTGTACAGCGTCACGCAGTGAGTAGGGTACTGCTGTATTGTTAATATCCTGCGAGGTAAGGCCAAAGTGGATAAATTCTTTGTACTCCTCCAGTTGCAAGGCATCAAATTTCTCCTTGATAAAATATTCAACTGCCTTCACATCGTGGTTGGTAATGGACTCAATCTCTTTGATGCGGTCGGCATCTTCCAGTTCGAAATTTTTGTATACTTTACGCAATTCGGTATACAGCGATTTGTCAAAGTTGGCCAATTGGGGGAGTGGCTGCTCGCAAAGTGCAATAAAGTACTCTATTTCAACAAGCACCCGGTAGCGTATGAGCGCATACTCTGAAAAATACAGCGCTAATCCATCTACTTTGTTTCGATACCTTCCGTCAACGGGAGATATGGCAGTCAATAATTGAATATCCATCATTTTTCTATTTGATTTTTTGGCAGTGCAAAAATAGTAAATTTTAGCCGAAAAGCTTAGTTTTGATGGCTTATCATTTTAATAATAATTTGTTTTTAATGAATAACAGACAAGGCTTTCGTTTGGGCTTAAGGGCTTATGGGCAAGCTATATCATTTATGTTTCGCAATCAACTTGGGGGGTATTTTATTTTTCCCATTCTTTTTAATGTGTTGCTGTTTATCCTTGGGTTATGGTCAGTATCAGCCCTTAGTGATGATCTGGTGATGGCGTTAACAAACGTTATGGATGGTGAAGCCTGGGATTTCTGGGGTGCCTCGTGGTTGTTGGCTATCATAAAAGGATTGGTATGGTTGGTGCTGCGGCTGATGTTTTTTATTTTTTATGCCTACGTGGGTGGGTATCTTATCATTATTCTGTTGTCTCCTGTTTTTGCCTTGCTGTCGGAGAAAACCGAAGAAATCATTACAGGGCGTAAAATACCTTTTGATTTTCGGCAGTTTATCAGCGATATTATGCGGGGCGTTTTGTTAGCACTGCGCAATTTAGCCGTGGAGTTAGGGCTCACCCTTATGCTGATTATCCTTAGCTTCGTGCCGCTCATAGGCTATTTCACGCCGCTTGCGCTGTTTTTAGTCTCGGCCTACTTTTATGGTTTTTCTTTTTTGGATTACACCTTCGAACGAAAGCGATTTAAGCTTGACTACAGTGTACGCTTTATGCGGCGAAACAGGGGGTTGGCTGTGGGTAGTGGTTTTGTTTTTTCTTTGGTATTGCTGATTCCTTATGTTGGTGTTATGTTGGCCGGATTTGTATCGATTGTATCGGTTGTAGCTGCTACCTTGGCCGCTACAGAAGCCCTTGAAAAGGAACAGGGCCTTGGGGTGTGATAAGGCCCTGCTTATGTATAGAATTATAGCACTGCTTCTCTTCGGGGACAGGAGGGTAGCACTGGCGTTGGTGCTGACTCGCTGTGGCACCCTTCCAAACATTCGTTAGGATCGCAGCAGGTATGGCAAACTCTTTTATAGGCGGCGTAACTCAGCAGTGAAACACCAGTGGATAGGAAGTCTGCCTTTACGGGCTCTTCCCTCACCAGGTCGGTGCTTAGGTATTTCTTGTTATCATCCGCAAATACCGTTACTACGACGGCATCAGGGCCTAGTTCCTCCTGTATTTTAAGAGCGCCAATAAAGTTGGCGCCGCTGGATATGCCCACACCCAGTCCCAGGGCAGTGCTCAGCTTCTGTGCCATCATAATGGCATCCCCGTCATCCACACTAATGATCTCATCCAGTTGATCCAATTTAACAATGGTGGGGATAAACTCATCGGAGATACCTTGAATTCGATGTTTTCCTACTTTGTAGCCCGTTGTCATGGTGGGGGAGTTGGAGGGTTCCAGCGGGTGTATCTTAATGCCCGGAATTTGTTCGCGCAGAAATTTGCCCACGCCCATTACCGTGCCCCCCGTGCCCACGCCGGCCACAAAAGCATCGGGTGTTAAACCCCGAAAACGGAGTTGCCAGTATAATTCAGGTCCGGTTGTATTGTAATGGGCCTCGCAATTATCGAAGTTGGAAAACTGACGGGGCAGGAAAGTGTTATTGCTCTCGGTAGCCAGCTGATTGGCCATTTCGATGCTGCCTAAAAAACCACCTTCTTCGGGAGTCACCAGTCGGATGTTTGCTCCAAAGCTCTTAATCAGGTTTTTACGCTCCTGGCTCATCCAATTGGGCATAAAGATAGTTACCGGATGGCCCATAGCGCGGCCAAGGCCTGAAAAGGCAATGCCCGTGTTGCCGCTGGTGGCTTCTATTATGCGGTCGCCGTCTTTTAACTCACCACTCTCATAAGCCTTGTTGAGGATGTGAAAGGCCATACGATCCTTGATACTACCGGTCAGGTTTAAAAATTCGGCCTTGGCATAAATCTTTCTTTTGGTGCCTTTGTATTCAAATTCAATGGCCAGCAAAGGGGTGTTGCCGATGAGTGTTGACAGGCCTTGCATCCGTTTAAATAGATGATCATTCATAGTATAGATGTTTTAATGGGGCTTATTAGTACTTAATTACTTTATAAGACACCTATAAAATCATTTCGGGTGACACACTTACAATTATATTGGCCGATGTTAAGTGTAGGTTGTTGTGGAGTAGGGAGATGTGATAAATTGAGGCTGATGTGATTTCTTGTTTATGAGATCTTCCCCCCAAAAAACGAGGAGGCCCGAAAATAAAACTACATTTTCGGGCCTCCTCGTTTCAGTTATTACGTGTATTACCATCTCATTTCTCTATGGTGAGCGTGTTGCCCACGATGTCTGTCGAACATGAGTTGTTCCTCATCGCCGAGCTGTGCGCGCATTTCACTTCGTTTGGCAGCGTGTAGTTTTGCTATTTTAAGTTTAATGGCTGCTTGCTCATCAATGTTCTTATCCACTTTTTTCAGATCTACTGTTTCACCACTTGTTAGTGTGCGTTGTTGTGCCTTCAGCTCATTTAAGCGGTTGTTCAGGGGTTGAGTTTCCTTCATCATTGAAAGGTGCAAAGCTCTAAGGTTTTCGCGTACTTCATCCGATACCATTGGAGTTCCTTGTTGCCTCCATCCATCGCCATTACCACGTCCCTGTTGATAAGCTTTCCCTTGTTGTCCGTAGCCGCTACCATTCATGCCGTTTCCAGATCCCCGTCTCCCTTTTCCGGGGCGCATTCCATGTCCTTTTCCGGCACCGCTTCTCATGCCTTCGCCATAATAGCATCCGGCATCTTGCCGTTGTCTTCGGCTGTCAAAGGCAATGCCTTGCTCTTCATTCAAAAAGGACTTAATGGTTTGATGATGACGTACCCTTTTCTTTTGAATGTTGGTATTGATGGAGTTTATTTCTGTTAACACCTTGTTCAAAGCCTCCTTGTTAAGGGGCGTTGTGGTTTCGATACTTCGTTTTTGGGCACGCAACTCACCCAAGCGGTTATGTTGCTGTTGCACGGATTTCTGAAAGCTGATGCGCTCCTGATTAATCTTACTTTCCTGCTCGTCGCTTAGATTATCTATACGGCAATTGCGATTTTCAAAATTAGCGCATTGGGCACGCCGGCCATTGTAGCGTTGTGCTGTCGCTGTTAGTATCGACAGGCAGAATATTCCGGTTAATAATAAATATCTGTTTTTCATTGGTCTGTGTTTTAAAATGTTCAACATAAGGGTACAGCAATTACAGCTCAGCAAGCGCGCTTATGCTAAGTGGTTCATTGCAAGTACAAATATTGATTAGTGTCTGTGTCGTCGGCCCCGGAAACGTCTCTTCGGGCCCTCTCGCATGATACGTTCTTTAAACATTTGGTCAAGCAACTCACGTTGCCGGTCGTTTTCACACACTCCGCGTAATTGTCTAAAGTGATAATAGTTAGATTTCTCAATCAGCTTTTGCTGCCGGCTTATTTGATCAATCAGCCGTCCGGCTTCCACGCTGTCGGAGTTGTTGTTGAAGGTTTCGTTCATTAGCCGCTTTCGCAGGCTGTCAATGGCTGATTCGTGGCTGCGTATGCGCCTGGCATGCTGTTTCCACAAGCCATACATTTCATCAAACTGCGCTTCATTAATTTCTGCATTTTTCAGCAGGTGGCGATGCATGCGCATGCGATGTTCTTCCTTATCGTAGTTTTTTTTCTGAACATTGGGCTCAGCATCCGTTTTCAACCACCATATGCCCAATAGTATGATATTACCCAACAAGAAAAGGGTAAGGATAGTCCAGCATATTTTGCATGTGTTCTTCATTCTACTTGCGGTTTATGTTAGTGGCTAAAAAGGTATCGCCATTGTAATAATCGTACCAGTCGGGCGATGTGTTATTCTCATAAACACTTGTCCAGTCGTTTTCATTCTCCTGGTTGATGGATGAGCGTAGTGTTAGTATATTAATCAGTAAGATAAGACCGGCACAGGCTGCGGCCACCTGAAGGCCAATGCTTATGTATTTCATGGAGGGCTTTATGTTATCCATCTTATCAATTCTTGCCATCACATTATCCACAAAGCCGGGCGATGGTGCATACCGATGATTCAGTGTCTCCTCCAGCAACCGATCTATGTCTTGTCTTTCTTTCATTGGCTTTTTCATATCCACACTCATTTTATATGACGATAAAAAATGAATTATCCTGCTCAGAAAATTTCTTCTTTGTGTTTTATTAATAACTCTTTTAGTTTGCGTTTCGCTCTAACCAGCAGCGATTCAACGGATGAGACCGACGTTTTCATAATGTCGGCCACCTCTTGTTGCTTCAGCTCTTTTATTTGCGATAGCACCAGGGCATTCTTCTGCCGTTCGGGTAGTTGTTCAATGGCTGCGTACAAAAGATTTCGACGTTCCGTTTCTTCAATGGCATCGTCGCTTTGCTGATGGTGGCTTATTTTTAGTGCTTCCATCTCGCTTTTTTCCAGGGCGCTTACCAGTCCGCTTCCTCGTTTTTGGCGATTACGTTGTCTGATAAAGTCCAGTGCTTTATTAACCGCGAGGCGATAGAGCCATGTAGAGAGGCTTGCTTCGCCACGAAACTTTTTCAGGGAGCGATACATCTCAATGAACACCTCCTGGGCAATGTCCTCAGCATCATGGCTGTTGTTTACATACGACAGGATAATGTGTATGACCATTCTATGATGCAGCTCCACGATTTGCCGGAACGCATCTCTATCACCTTCAATTGCCTTATGGGTTAATAGTTTTTCCTTAGTCATTGAACTTTCTCTGTAAGGGTATGACGCCAAGCTGCAAATTATCCTGCACCGAAAGCTAAAAAAAGTTGCTGATTTTATCCGTGCGCCTACTGTTTATTTATCTTCAGTAGCAGAGGAAGGTGGTCGCTGATGCCACCGATATATCGCGGTCCGGCATAGCTTCGTTTGGGTTTATAGCCGCTATATTGCTTGTCAGTCTCCAGTAGGAAGGGCAGTTCGGCAAGGTGGAGTGAAAACTCGTAAGTCGGGTTTTTGAGCCATTCGGCATCTAACAAAATATGGTCAATATAGGACCAGTTGCCCTGGTATTTATAGCTGCCAGATGCCTTCTTCGGAGTTTTTCTCATCGCCTCAAGGCTTGATTGAAGCCCTGCTGTTTTCATCAGGTGTTGAAGGGATGGTGCTTCCAGGTCGGCATTAAAATCGCCCATCACTACCAGTTTGCTGTGGGGGGCAGCCCGGCGAATGCTGTCCAGGCGGGCTGCAATGATGCGCGATACGGTCATGCGTTTGTATTCAGAAGCAACGGTTCCACCTCTTTTTGAGGGCCAGTGATTAACCACAATATGAAGAGTGTCGTGACCGATGCATCCTTTCACATAAAGGGCATCGCGGGTGAAAAAGTGCTCGGTAGTATTGGAAGTTACGATGGTGGTTGTGTGCAGTGTATCAAAGTGAGCGCTGCGATAGAGTAGCGCCACATCAATGCCTCTTCTATCGGGTGATTCGAAATGTATGTAACGGTAGTTTAGGGCAGACAGGCCAGTTTGGTAGATCAGTTTTTTAAGTACTTCAGCATTCTCCACCTCGCACAGCGCAATTAAGGTGGGGGGCTGCCATTCGTTTATAGCGAGTATGGTTTTACTCAGGCCTTGTACCTTTCTGTAAAGACGATGCTCGTTCCATCGCTTATCCCCTAAGGGTAAGAATTCTTCGTCCTGCTTCAATGAGTCATCCACACAATCAAAAAGATTTTCCACGTTGTAAAACATCAGGCTGTAGGCAGTTTTAGTGCTGTCTTGCCCAATGGAGAGGGTGCTAAAGAAAAGCGTGATAAGGCTTAATAGCAGGTGTTTATTTTTTTTCATAACGTTCGTAGGCACCCAAATCCGGGCCATCATCCTGCAGGCGGTTGTTGCCCATGATATCAAAGGGGTAGGGCTCTGCCAACTTAAAGGAAGCACTGTCTTTGGCCGGTGACAGGGTATCGAGTTGATAGTTATAACCCGCTATATCCATGAAAGCCGGATCGGCATTTTTCTGGATGTCAATAAATTTCGATTCATCGGAAATGTCAAAATCCTCCGATAGCTTGATTATGGCGTTATTGAACAGGTAGCTGGCATCATTTTCGGGGAATTCATCGTTGGCATAGCGCAAGTCAAAGCCCAACTCAGAAATGTTGTTGCCGTATATTATGCAGTTATTGAAGACCGCCTCTTCAAGGGGAATAATCTGCTCCTCGTCATTGGTGTCGATGTAGTAGTTATTCAGAAAAACGGTTGGATTATTCCTGAATGTCCAGTCGTAATAATTGGCAAAGGTACAGTGGTGAAACTGATAACTTCCACCGACGGTGAGCGCTGCCGAGCTGTTACCGCAATCGCCAAACACACAGTTGGCCACTTCGAGGTTGGCTGTTTGTGCCAACAGGCCGAAGGTACTGATATGTTCTATTTTGGTGTTGTTAATAGCGATAGGTGCACTGTTTAAACCCACCGAGTCGGCCAGAATGCCCATCATACCATTGCGGATAATGCAGTGGTTGAAGGTAGATGATCCGGAACCCGGCAGCAGATGGATGTAACCCCATTGACCCGGTTTGTTGTGATACCACTCTTCTTGCCGGTGGCCGGCAAATACTACGGGCTCTTCATTTGTGCCGTTCACATGGAGGGTTCCCAGCACCAGCATACTGGCATCCTTATAGAAGTAAAGCTTAGCACCTGGGTCGATGCTTACGGTCTCGGCTGAGTCGACCACAATGAAATCATAGATAAGATAAGGCTTATCGCTGCTTAGGGTCTGCGTATTGAGCCATTCTTTACGCATAAGCACCACATCTTGCCCATAGGCTACTAGTTGCACGGTTTGCACCTTTTCGCGGGTTCTGAAGTAAATGGAATCGGTCACCACGTAGGGCTGATTGCTGCCAACTGGGTCGATGGTTACTTCTACAAAAATGTAGAGGCTGTCCTTGGCGCGTACCCGAATGCCCTCGGCCAGATTATTGGAATTGCCATCGATATTAAGACGAAAATCAGATTCTTCGCCACCGGCCAATTCAATGGCTTCTATGGTCATGTCTTCGTCGTATGGGTTATAGACCCTAAAGTTTTTGGTAGTAGAGCCGATGGAAGTGAAGATTGTATCAAACATAATGGTGTCGGACGAGAAGCTTAAACCTTCTTCGTCACCACGAAAAACAAACTCCCGCTCGCAGGCAAGGAGTGTTAAAATGCTTAAAATTAATAATATGCTGCGGTCAATCCATCTCATATCTTCTTCACTTTTCTCAAGTGGCAATGCCTATGATCATGCATTGTTTTCTGTGGGCTTTATTAGTGTGCAAAATACTAAAAGTTGGATCAAAAAACAATACATTTTTTTACATTTAATCAAAAAATATTTACAAAAATTAACAAGCTATCACAAAGAGGTGCTTAACAACTTTCAAACGCGAAAGTACGGTCATTATTATAAAGTGTTTAAAATTTGCTTTGCTTTTATTAATTTGGCCTGAAATTTTTATTTTATGCAAGATTTTCAACCGCGCCCTTATACCTTCGATCGGGTTGTTAGAATGGTATTAACCACCCTGGTTTTTGGTTTCATACTTTATGTTGTTAATGCCCTTAAAAATGTACTGGGGCCTTTTATTATTGCAATATTTATAGCCTATCTGCTCGATCCGCTTGTGGGTTTTGTTCAGCATCGTCTTCGCGTGAAGCATCGTGGGGCATCTGTACTTATAACGGTAACCGTTGTGGGTTTTATCATGTCGCTTATCATGTTCTATTTGGTACCCACCTTTATACAGGAAATGAATAAGATGGTGCACCTGATTCATGCCTACATGCAGTCGGTGGATGTAAGGGGTATCTTGCCCTTTGATATGGATAAGAGCATCCGTGAGCTTATTCGTGATTCTGATTTGGTGTCTTACCTGAGTCTGGAGAATATCTCGCAGTTTCTGAAAAAGGTTTTGCCCGGTTTCTGGAACCTCTTCACCGGTTCGATGCACGTTATTGCTGCTATTGTAGGTTTATTGGTGGTGGTATTGTACACCATTTTCATACTAATGGATTTTCGTAAGTTGCGCCGCTTGGGACTCGGTCTTATACCGGTTCACTATCGCGAAGTGTCCGGCGAAATCATTGACGACCTGGGGCATTCTATGAACCTGTATTTTCGATCTCAGGGTTTAATCGCACTGATTGTAGGTGTGTTGCTGGCCATTGGCTTTAAGATTATTGGCCTTCCCATGGCCATTCTTATCGGTTTATTTATCGGAGCTTTAAATATTGTGCCCTACTTGCAGATTGTGGGTATTGTACCGGCCATGCTTCTGGCCTTGCTAAAGGCCATGGAGTCGCAGCAGAACTTTTGGCAGGTGGCACTATTGGTGCTGATTGTTTTAGCGCTGGTGCAACTTATTCAGGAAACTGTACTTGTACCACGTATCATGGGGAAGGCCTATGGCATGAATCCGGCCATTGTGCTGCTGGTACTTTCGGTGTGGGGCAGCCTAATGGGCTTGATTGGAATGCTGCTGGCCCTGCCGCTTACTTCAGTTATTACTTCGTACTACAAGCGTTTTGTACTGCACGAGTCAAAAGAGAAACCTTTGGATAATGGGGGAAGTGAAGAATAGCTGGGATGGAAGTGTTTTAACACTTTAGCGATGATATTTTTGTTCGGTTTAGGAACGAATGATTTTATAAAAGAAAGGAAAGGAAAGTTGGTGTAAAATAAAAATAACAAAACGTAGGATGTTAAAAAGTTAATATTTAAGTTTGCCGCAACTAAAAACTTGCTGATATGAAAACGAATATAGAAGCCATTGTTAAGCACTTCAACATTGAAGGTACTTATAGTGAAGCAAAAATTTTTGGGGATGGTTTGATCAACACTACCTATAAAGTGGTGACCAAGGAAGATGAAGCTCCTAACTATTTGTTGCAGATTGTGAATCATCACATTTTTAAGAATGTGGCTGAGCTAACACGCAATATTCAACGGGTTACTGATCATCTGCGCTCGAAGCTGGAGAAGATTGAGGGGAGTGACCTGAAGCGCGAGGTGCTGACTCCTATTGATACTGTTGATGGCAAAGGTTATATAAAGGACGAGGCTGGTAATTACTGGCGCATGTTCTTATTTATTGAAAATGCCCGTTCCTATAATCAACTATCTAACGCCAATCAGGCCTATGTGGGTGGTAAGGCATTCGGTCAGTTCCAAAGTCGCCTGTCCGACTTGGGGGGAGAGCCGCTTTATCCGGTTTTGCCCGATTTCCATAATACCGAAATGCGCATCCTTAACTTCATAGAGCGTGTTAAGCAAGACCCGGTGGGACGATTGAAAGAAGTGCAGGAAGAGGTGGACTTTTTGATGGCGCGTTCAGAAGAGTATAAGAAAATTGTACAAATGGGTCGCGAGGGAATTCTTCCCGAACGCATTGTGCATCAAGACACAAAGTTTAATAATGTATTGCTTGATGAGAACGACAATATCCTGTGTGTGATTGATTTGGATACGGTAATGCCCGGCTATGTGTGTTACGACATTGGCGATGCCATACGAAACGGAGCCAACACTGGTTTGGAAGATGACCGTGACCTGGATAAAGTGAGTATGAACATTGATCTGTTTGAAGGCTTTATCAAAGGCTTTATGGAAGAGACCAAGGATGTGCTGACGCCAGCAGAAATCGATACCCTTGCCTTTGGTGCCAAGCTGTTGACCTACGAACAGGCCGTTCGTTTCCTCGATGATTATATTGATGGTGATAATTACTATAAGGTGAATGCTCCTGACCATAATCTGGTGCGTACACGTGCACAGATTAAGCTGCTAAAGAGTATGGAAGAGCAGTACGATAAGATGGAAGCCATCGTGAAAAAATATTCAGCTTAAGATTAGCTGGAAAGGGGTTGTATGAAAAGATAATCTCTACTGATAATTAGAATAGAAACCCGGATGGTCTGATGATCATCCGGGTTTTTTTATGCTACCAAGTTGGTGTAATAAATTGGCGCTACAGCTTGATATTGATACCTGCTAAATAAAGGCCACCCGCAGGGTCGGCGAAGCCAAACTGACGTGTTTTAGAATTAAATGTATTTCGGGCATTGATAAAGATGCTGTTGTTTCGGTATATTTTGTAGGCTACTTTGATACTCACCGTTGCATTGCCTTTAACTGATGCGGCACCTGTCCCTGTGTAATCGGAGTTGAGTTGTTGGTTTAAATAATGGAACTGCGAGTATTCATAATCATGCACGTATTGTTGTTTCGAGCAATAATAAAGATTGGCAAAAGCGGTTAATTTGTCGGTGGGCATGTAGTTGGCCAAAAATCCGCCAAAGATAGTTGGTGTTTGTTTGTGTGTTTGATCGACTGTTTCATATACAGGATTTTGAAAAATGGGGCCACCTGGAATGGAGTTGTCAGGTATTACTAACATTGGCATGCGCTTTTTTTGCAGATTGCTCAGTCTGGTGTTTTGGACAGTCGTAAACAGTTTAAAATGCAATTGTTTGTTGGGTTTATAAAGGAAGTGTGCGCTGGCGCCGATTTGTCGTGACACCAGATTGCTATTATCATACTGGTAAGTGATGTGTAAATACGGCGCATCTGCCGTTGGTGCCTTTACTGAGGGCTCAAAACTTGGAAATTCCTTAGTGGTTGACAAGAATGCTTCTACATCAATTTGAAGCCGATCACTTACCTGAGTCCGGTAACCGAAATCGAAAACATGGCTGGTAGGTAGGTTCATGTCGTTCTTACCCACGTATTCCAATAATGTTGAACCGGGATTGGTATCGCCTTCGGTGTAGCTGGCATAGAAGTCAACCATCACCGGGCCACGGTTGGCCTTAGAGAAGGAGGCGCGTATAAGATTTTGTTCATTAGGCTTATATGTTCCGATAAGCTGATAACTCAGATAAGATTTCTCAGGCTTGTTGTAATGATCCATTCTGATTGCAGCTATGAGTCTTAGTCGTTTGTTAACCTGGTAATCACTCCTTAAATAATAAGCCAGGTTCGATAAGGTTGATCGGCGGTTTAAATTGCCCGAACCTGGTTTTTCTTCCGGGATATAAGGGGTGTCGTCGTGCACAATGTGTTGATAGCTGGCACCCGGACGCAGGGTTAAGTTGCCAATCGAATAATCATATTCAGCCAGGAAGTCAAGCGTATGAAAATCGTATTTCGAGGCGGTTGAACTACCTGCATATATGTCTTGTGTGCCATAGTTGCCCGCTATTTGCAGGTTTAAATCGGCTATGTTTGAAATGGAGTTGAAATAAAACGATTCTGATGATCTGGTTGTCAGGGGTGTTTTCGATCCTTCCATGAATACAGTTTGGGCTTCGGAGTTCTGTAGTCCTGCTGCTACAGAAAAATTAACTTTCTTGGAGGCCTCATAAGAGACCCATGCATTGGCGCCAAAACGTTGTTTGGCCAATGAAGGATTGGCATAGGCCAGATCGTTAATCATAGTGGGATTAGTGGTGATGTAATCCACTAATTCGGTGTAATCAGTGTAGCCTCCTTGCGACCAGTTGTAATAATTATCACTAAAGCGCTCGCGCTCTTCAAAGTTCGTGCTTAAGCGGGTTTTTAGTTTGTGATTGGCAAACGATGAGCTGATGGCTAAGTCACCTATTGTAGTGGCGGCATTAGCAAATTGCACGGTCCCATCTACACCAATTGTTTTATCCATTGGCTTTCGGGTGATAATATTAACTACTCCACTTACTGCGTTGGGGCCATAAAGGGCTGTTGAGGCGCCTCTGATCACTTCGATGCGTTCAACATCTGTCAGGCTCACCGGTAAGGTTTCCCAGAATGTTCCACCGTTCATGTTGTTAAATACTTTCCGTCCGTCAATCATTATTAACGACATGGAGTTTTCGCTAAAGAAGGTGAAGTTGCCCGGTGGTACATTATCGTTGCCACGGATGTGGATGTCGTAGTTGCCATTTGATTCTTCGCGCACGATGAATCCAGGTATGAGCTTAAATACTTCTTCAATACAAGTGGCGCCTGAGTTGATGATTTCATCGCGCGTGATAATGGACGATGAAAGTGGAGCATCAAAGCTATTTTCTGCTTTTTTGGATACGGCAACAATTTCCAGATTCATCAAGTCTTCAAGGGACAGATTAAAATAGTCGATAGTGTCCTTTTTTGTCGACTGTCCATGGATAGTAAAGGTGTTGAAAATAAGTGCGCAAAGCACTGTGTGAAAAAATCTTAATTTCATAAAGATCAAATTTGATTAGTTGTTTTTTGTTGATTAATAGTTTTAACTTGTATTTAATTATGATCATTTAGAATGGCCATAGCTGACTAGTTATAAATAATAAAAGTTTTCATTCTTTATATTAAAAACGAGCATTAGTGACGAATGCCATGTTTTTTATTGGAATATTTTTTACAGCTAAACATTCAACATTTTTAAATTGTATGTTCAATAATAGTATCCCGAGCGAGATCTACGGTGTAGCTGATTAAAGGTTACGCTTCATGCGAAAAAAAGTCCATTTCGTGATTTTTTTTTGATGATCCTTCAAAAAATAGGCTTCTGTGGGAATTTGTCGTTATCGTGGGCACAAACACATAGGGTTTGCTGTATTTGTGTACTTTTGTGCTATTAATTATTGCATATGTCACAGGTTTTATTGCTCACACCACCCTTTACCCAGTTAAATACACCGTACCCGGCCACTGCCTATCTCAAGGGTTTTTTAAATACGCAAAAGACGCCTTCGGCACAAGTCGATTTAGGTATTCGTGTAATGGATAGGTTGTTTACGGCCAAGGGCTTGACACAGTTATTTGCTGTGGTTGACAAAAATAAGCTGGTAACGGAGAATGCCCGTCGTATTTATTACCTGCGTGCCGAATATGTCTCTTGTATTCATCGGGTACGGCAGTTTTTGAAGGTCCCCACCATCATTGAGGCGCAGAATATATGTGAGGGACAGCTCTTGCCCGAGGCATCGCGATTCAATCAACTGCAGGACGAGGCTCTTGCCTTTGGTAGCATGGGGCTGCTTGATAAGGCCAAGCATTATTGCACCCTGTTGCTCGAAGATCTGGCTGATTTTATCGTTGAGACGGTAGATGAGAACTTTGGCTTTAGTCGTTATGCCGAGCGTCTGGGGCGCTCAGCTTCTTCCTTCGATGCACTTTATGCCTATTTACAACAGCTGCCAAGCTTTATTGAATGGCTGCTAATAGAGGAACTATCGGCGGCTATTGATAAGCATAAGCCTCAGCTGGTGTTAATTACTATTCCCTTTCCGGGCAACCTGATGGGAGCCCTGCGCATTGGGCAATATCTTAAGCGTGAGCATCCGCACATTAAGGTTTCGATGGGAGGGGGTTACGTGAATACCGAACTGAGATCTTTAAGAGATGCGCGCATTTTTGAGTTTTGCGATTTTATCACCCTCGACGATGGTGAGCAGCCCATTGCCTGTATCCTCGATTATATGCGTGGAGGTCGCCTTCTTAGCGACCTGAAGCGTACTTTCGTATGTCGTAATGAGGAGGTGGAGCTGATGGATGGAGCACCGGAAGCTGATGTGGCGCAAAATGCGCTGGGCGTACCCGACTACAGCGATGTGGAGTGGGATAAGTACCTTTCGGTGCTGGAGGTGGCCAACCCGATGTTTCGGCTTTGGTCTGATGGTCATTGGCTGAAGCTAACCCTGGCCCATGGTTGTTATTGGGGGAAGTGTACTTTTTGCGATGGCTCACTTGATTATATCGGACGCTATGCTCCTTCATCCATAAACACTACTGTAGATCGCATGGAGGCCTTAGTGGCACAAACCGGGAAGACAGGTTTTCATTTTGTTGATGAGGCAGCACCTCCCGTTCTTTTAAAAGAGCTGGCACTGGAGATACTGCGCCGTGGACTTAAGGTAGTGTGGTGGACGAATATCCGCTTTGAAAAGAACTTTACCGCCGATCTGTGTCTTTTGCTTAGGCAGAGTGGCTGTGTGGCGGTGGCAGGGGGTGTTGAGGTGGCATCAGATCGCTTATTGAAGCTAATTAATAAAGGGGTTAGTATTGGTCAGCTCAGTAATGTTGCTGCAAACTTTAGTAATGCCGGCATTATGGTACATACCTACCTAATGTATGGTTTCCCATCGCAAACGGCGCAGGAAACCATTGACTCCCTTGAGGTGGTGCGACAGTTGTTTGAGCTGGGCATTGTACATTCTGGTTTCTGGCACCAATTTGCGCTTACGGCACACAGTCCAGTAGGTTTGCAGCCCGAAAGTTTTGGGGTGACTGTAAGCGGTGGCTTAAATGGTGCCTTTGCCAATAATGACCTAGAGTTTGTGGATCAAAGGGGTACCTGTCACGAACCTTTTGGGCCGGGTCTGAAAAAAGCAATTTTTAATTATATGCATGGGCTTGGCTTTGATATGCCGTTGCACAGTTGGTTTGATTTTAAAGTGCCGTCAACCACGCACTCTCCTCATTCTATTGAGCAGGAGCTTAACGATGCCATTAGTATAAGGCCTGACAATCGTTTAGTTTGGCTGGCCAAGCCACCCCTTATTGAACACTTTGTGAAACGAAAGGCGAAGAAAGATGTGCGCATGGCTACCCTATTGATTATGGGGCCCAAGGTGCAGGCTGAAATAAAGATGAAAGAGCGATTGGCTCTTTGGTTGAAGGGTGTGCTGACACAGATAAGTGTTGATAGCTCTCAGCTGATGCGCCTTGATGCTTTTCAGGAAGCCTATGAAGCACATCAGCTGGGCGATTTCAATAAGTTTATCAATAGTTACACCTTCTCGCAACTCAAGCAGGCCGGCCTGCTTATTATCTAATCATTACGCGCTTTAAAAGGTGATTTTTCCCCTGAAGGCCACCTTATCCTGTTGGGAATTAAAGCCCTCGAAAAGATGTATTTCTTCATTTTCCTGATGGTGCAGGATAATGGGCTCATGGGGCATGGTTTCTTTCAGGTAGTTTATGGATAAGTGCTGCGGATAATGTTGCTCGTGAAAATCAATAGGGAAGGCATCCATCATCCAATCGATATAGCGTGTTGATGTAACATGTTTATTCAGGTCGATATCATAATAGTTGGGATGACGTTCTGCAATCTTTTTTCCATCGAAAGCACCCAGTTTTACGGGGGAGTAGTCTAAGGCATGCACATCTTTCAGACGGGAGAAAACAGCCATCTTTTCAGCCTTGAAGTTACCGGGGCGTTTACTACTGATGTCAATGGCCAGCCAGGCCGAGGTAGCCTTGGCAACTACCTTATTCTGCCGGTCGCGAACCACGAAATCGCGAATGTAAAAGATGCGTTCAATGTTTTTAGGCCAGGTTTCAACGCTCAGCTCTTCACTCCACATAATGGGGCGATGAAGTTCAATATCCAGTCGGTTCAGCACCCAGAAAAGATGCTCCTTTTTAAGGTCGGCAAAGCCAAAGCCCAGTTGCTCGGCAGAGCTGATGGCCGATTGAATCAGGTAATTGGCCATGGCGCTCAGCTTCAGGCGCGAAAACATATCGGTATCGGCTGAACTGACGGTATAGTGGGTATTTAGTTTTAACGATGCACTCATGTTTGTGTATATTAATTTACAGGCAAAAATAGGGTTTTTATACCTTTCTGCCTTTCCGCAAACCTTTTCGGAAATGTGAAGTGTGAAAAAATAAAGGGCTTAACTATGTTTAATAATCTAATATTTAAGTCTTTAGGTGTGTTTGATTGCTTTTATAAAGCACCCGCTAATGATGGAGTTGCTTAGCTTTGTTAATTTTACCTGAAACTAAAATTCAATATTATGATACTGAAATATCCATTGCTACTGGCACTCCTTAGTTTGCTGTCCTGCTCGGGTAAGAAAAATGAGGTGCATCAATCCTCAGTTGACACTCCCTTTGTTTGGGAGAATGCTAATGTGTATTTTTTGCTTACCGATCGTTTTAATAACGGAAATCCACACAACGATGTGCATTTCAATCGCACAGAAGAAACAGGTCTTTTACGCGGTTTTGAGGGAGGCGATCTGAAGGGAATCACCCAGAAAATCAAGGAGGGATATTTCGCCGACTTGGGTATTAATGTTATATGGTTTAGTCCTGTAGTGGAGCAAATTCACGGGGCTGTAGATGAAGGCACGGGAAATACTTACGGTTTTCATGGATATTGGACGAAGGACTGGACAGCGTTGGAGCCTAACTTTGGAACTGAACAAGAGTTGGCCGAGCTGGTGCAGGCTGCTCATGAACAGGGTATTCGTATCATGCTGGATGTGGTGATTAATCACACAGGACCCGTTACTGCGAAGGATCCACTGTGGGGAGATGATTGGGTGCGTACAGATCCTCAGTGTCGCTATCAGGATTATGAATCGACGGTGACCTGCACCTTGGTGGAGAACCTGCCTGATATACGCACCGAGCGCGATACACCCGTTGAGTTGCCCAAAGCATTGCTGGATAAGTGGGCGGAAGAAGGACGTTTGCAGCAGGAGATGGCTGAGTTGGATGACTTTTTTAATGCCACGGGCTATCCGCGCACACCGCGTTACTATATCATCAAATGGTTAACGGATTACATTCGCGAATATGGTATTGATGCTTTTCGGCTCGATACAGTCAAGCATACTGAAGAGTCGGTGTGGGCCGATTTGTGGAGGGAAGCGATGAAGGCTTTCGCAGAGTGGAAGGAAGCGCATCCGGAAAAAGTGCTGGATGACAATGAATTCTTTATGGTAGGTGAAGTATATAATTATGGAGTTTCTGGCGGTCGTTGGTTTGATTTTGGTGATCGCAAGGTCGATTACTTTGCGCATGGTATGCAAGGCCTTATTAATTTTGAGTTTAAACATGATGCCGCTAAGGACTATGAGGCGATATTCTCGAAATACAGTGATGCTCTTAATGGCCCTTTAAAGGAGCTGAGTATTATGAATTATGTATCGTCGCACGATGACGGCGGCCCCTTTGATAAGCAGCGGAAACGAGTGTTAGAGGCCGGTACCAAGCTGCTACTGTGTCCGGGCATGTCGCAGGTGTACTATGGCGACGAAACGGGTCGTAGCCTGGATATAGAGGGCACGGTGGGCGATGCCACGCTGCGCTCTTTTATGAATTGGGAGGCGTTGGCAGCCAATGAGAAGGTAAACGGCGTGCCGGTGCAAAATATTCTGCATCATTGGCAGCGACTGGGACAGTTCAGAGTTGCGCATCCCTCAGTGGGTGCTGGTGTTCATCGTATGCTCAGTGAGCAGCCCTATTATTTTACCCGCAGCTATCAGTCGGCCGATTATGAGGATAAAGTATTGGTGGGGCTTGACCTGCCGCACGGTGAAAAGACAGTTGAGGTGCATGGAGTGTTTAATGAGGGTGATAATGTTACCGATTACTACTCAGGCAAAAAGGCACAAGTAAGCAAGGGGCGTTTACATTTCAATACGGACCATGATATTCTTTTACTGGCTTATTAAATTACATTCCTAGCTTTTATCACATTAATCAAGAGGAAGTTAAATGCAAATAGCCCTGCGCAAAGTGCAGGGCTATGATTCGATATGAATATTAGCAACCACAGCATGGTTGAATTTTCAATGGAATTGCTATTTCTCAATAGGTCTCGTATTCACCGTTCTATTCGTCTTTTTTATTATCTAAGACCGACACCTTACCGTTGTAGCTAATCTGGCTGCGGTTGTTGCTGGTTATATGAACCGAGGTGCCACCATTATATCCTATGTCCATTCGTATACGGAATCGGTCATTTTCACCTTGCGCCTCAAAACTGTAGGAGATGCGCATTTTCTTTTCATTGAGTTCTGTCTTTTCTTTCTCAATGCTTGTTTTCTCATATTTAATGCCGCTATCGCCGCCGTAGGGCACCGAGTAGCCCCGGCCAAAGAAGGGCATGTCACCTGCACTTTCTGTGCCCATAATTTTTATGAAACCATAGTTAGTGGTTAAATCAATGGAGCGGCCGCCTTGTGGATAGGCTCTGTCGGGCACAAAAATAAATTGTTTGTTGTTGATCATCTTCTGCGTTTCGGCAAACTGCTCCAAACGACGTTCTTTTTTATCTTTCTTTTTTTGAGCCGCGCTATTGAGTGGTAATAAAGCGATGGCCATCAATAGGGTAATATTTGTGATAAGTCTCATAACAACTTAATTTTAAGGTGATATCTTTGTGTATCTAAAATAACCAAAAGAGTCCATAATTGAAACAGGATATTGATTTTTGTTTTTTTGACGATAACTTTGTTATATATTTTGTAACTTTTCAAACACGGATCAATTATTATGCCACAGGAAAAATCAGATGTCAAGACCATTCTTTGTTTTGTTTGTAATGCCCTTATTGTAGGTGATGATGTGCTTTATAACCGTCGGGTGAATCTGCCGGTGTGTAAAGCATGTGAGGGCAGCGACGAGGAAAAACATAAGGCAGATGACTTATTGAAAGGCCTGGCTGATGGTTTTGTCTGTGGTTGTATTTAAACCTTATCCTATGAAATATCAGGCATTGCTGTTCACGCTGATGTTATTTTGTGGTGTGGCGCTGACTAGAGCTCAGGAAAATGAAGCAAAAGTAGAGAAATCTTTTAAGGACAAGCTATTTACCGGTGGTAGTATCGGCTTAACTTTCGGCGATTACACCAATGTTATGATCAGTCCGCTGATTGGAGCACGGCTCAATGAAAAGGTGTATGCCGGTTTGGGTATTGAGTATCAATATACAAAACATAAGCGTTATGATCCACCGCTTACCTATAATCAGTTTGGCGGTCGCATGTTTACGCAGTACAATATTGTACCCAACCTATTTGCCCACGGCGAATTTGCCGCTTATAGCATGGAACAATACTCACAATTGACAACAGCTAAAGAGCGTAACTTTGTACCGTTCATATATATTGGAGGAGGCTACCGACAGATGGTTTCAAAGCGCAGTTTTGTGTCTGTTCAGGTGCTTTTTGATATTCTTCAGGATAAAAACTCACCCTATAAGGCCTGGGAACCCATATTCAGCGTAGGTTTTGGCGTGGGTATCTAAGTGATAAGATTTATTTTACAAATTGCTCTTATGGCGCAGTGCGCGTTCACCTAGATATATCCTTTTAGTTTGTAAACCAGAATACCTACCCATTCCTTGGTAAGTAGTGGCCAGCATTGCAAGGTGTTGAGCGATGGCAGAAAATAATCAGCCGGCTTTAGGGGCTGATGATTGCTGAGCGTGTGTGCTGCCAGTGGTTTCACTGTAAAGCCTTGTTTTTTAAAGCAGGCGATGGCGCGTGGCAGATGAAAGCCCGAGCTTACCAGTATAATGCTTTTGTCCATATTCATACTGTCCATGAGTGCTGCTGTGTTAAGGGCATTTTCGTAGGTGTTGCGTGAGTTGACCTCAAAGAGAATATTTTGTGAGGGAATTCCTGTTTTAATCAGGAACTCATGCAGGTAATCAGCTTCGGGACGTTCATCAAAATAGATTTCAGCCGAGCCACCGCTGATGATTATCTTCCTTTCCGGACGATCGTGATACAATAGTAAGCCTTGTAGTAAGCGATCGGTGGCTTCTTTAAAGTGGATACGACCTGTTTCGTCATCGTAGCTCGAAAGGCCGCCTAAAATAACAAGGTTGCCTTGTGTGTTTTTATGCTTTTCAAGTGCTTCGGCCGGATGCTCCCAACCTGAAACGCATTGTTGAAAGATAAAGGTGTTGGAGAAAAACAGGAAGATAGCAAGTGTTGAGAGGTGTATGATCTTTCTTAGTCTTTGCTTTTTAAGCAGAAAGCCAAGCACCAAAAGCAGTAGGCACCAGTTAAATGGTACCAAAAGGAAGCTCAGGATTTTAGATAGTAAGAAAAACATTTGCTTAGCTTAAAGTTTGGAAGTTAGCATAGTCCTTTTAATTTTGTTGTAAAGAAAAAACAAAGTAAGCAATCCAACAAAACTCTCTGTTATGCATTTTAACCAACTTCTTCGTGAGCGTAGCTCAGTGCGCGAGTATAAGTCGCTGAAAGTATCTAAAGCCCTGCTTGTTGAGGTGCTGGAGGCTGGTCGTATGGCTCCCTCGGCTGCCAATAGACAGCCCTGGCGTTTTATTCTGGTTTCGGAGGACGATAATCTGCAACCCTTAAAGGCGGCTTATGATCGGGAGTGGTTTAAAAAAGTTCCACAGGTCATTGTGGTTTGTGGCGATCACGAAGAGTCGTGGAAGCGTAAAATAGACGATAAGGATCACTGTGATGTGGATGCGGCCATAGCAGTGGATCATATTACCTTACGCGCAGCAGAGTTGGGCTTGGGTACTTGCTGGGTATGTCACTTCGATCCTAAGATTGTGCGTGATGTACTGAATTTGCCCACCCATATAGAACCCATTGCCTTATTGCCCATTGGGTATCCTTTGCGCGATGAAGTGCCGGAGAAGAAGCGCAAGCCTTTTTCTGAGATTGTGTTTGATCAAACTTATGGTAAACCCCTTTTGAAGTAAATTTTTTTGATAATTCGCTACTCTCTCTGCTGAGACAAAAGATAATAAGCAAGCCCGCAAGTTTAGCATTTCTTAAACTTGCGGGCTTGCTTATTTTTTTGTTTCGTTGATAACGAGGTAAATTTTACGTGTCTAACGGAAGTTAATGCCTAAGCCGGCGGTAATTACGTCATAGTCGCCAATGCTGTAATCACCATGCAGTGATATGATGCCCAGGCGAATGCGCATGCCGGCATTAAAGTCAAAGCCATCAGTTTTATATTCCAAAGCAATGGGAGTGTCGATATCTTCATAGCCATTGAAAGCTCCTTTGAGGTCGAAGTTACTGGTGGTGGTTCCATAGCCCAGCCCTGTGTAGAAAGACACCACGGGAATATTCACACCCACAAGTAAACGCGTGGTAAAAGCACCGGCCTGTGTTTTCAGATTACCCTGTCCAATGCCTGCCTCTGATACTTTTAACTTGGCATCAAAATCGGTATAGGCCGCCAGTATAGAGGTATGTAAAAACGGAACGCGTTTCACAAAGGGGATGTAATCTTTTATGGAGTGCTTGAGACCAATGCCCCAAAGTCCGGCATTGCCATAATCACCAAAGCTGGTTTTGGGCATAAAGCGTCCCATTATCTCGGTGTGAAAGGGCAGGCCAATAGCCGCCTGTACCATGGGGCTGATGAATATGTCTGCATCGGCACCTTCCATACTTAATATAGTATTTCTTTGCGGATCACCCTGTAGGTAAAAATCCATGCTTTGCCTGTCGCTGCCTGCCATGGTGGGAGCCATGCCTGTTTGCTTGGGGGCTACCGTTGACAGGGGAAGCGCATTTGGATCAAAGCTTTTCTTGCTGCCCGGTGCCTTGGTGTAACTGGCCGATACGGTAATGTCAAAGCCTCCCAGTTTGTGTACTTTGGCAGAGTTGTACCAGCCACTGTTGAGGTTAACGCCCAGCATCTCGCCATAGGGAAGTAGGTAGGCCTCTGACAGTACATTGGCATCGGCCTGACCGGCTTTCAGAAAATCAATGATTTGTCCTTGTCCGAAGATAGGGGAGCTCGCGATGAGTGCAAGCCCGAGAAGTAGTTTAACTTTTTTCATTTCAATATGTATAGGTTGTTATTATACGATAATGGCCCCGATGCGAGGCGTCAGCGCTTGTTTAACGAACGTTATTGAAAAAGGTTTGTTTATAGGATGTGAATTTTCCTGTTTATGATGCTTACCTTTGTAGCAATTTTAAAAAGATAGTTTGACAATGATATCTAATATTTTAAGTAAGAAGTTTGATACACCCTATCAGACACCCCCTTTCGAACGGATTAATGAAGCAAGCTACCTACCTGCTTTCAAAGAGTTAATAAAAAGTGCAAAAGCCGAGATTCAGCAGATTGTTGATGATACGGCTCATCCCGATTTCTATAATACCATAGTGGCGCTTGAAAAGGCGGGACGTCAATTGGGTGTAGTCAGCCATATTTTCTTTAATCTAAACCATGCTGAAACCAATGAGCAGATACAGACCATTGCCCGTGAGGTATCGCCTCTGCTCACAGATTATTCCAATGATATATGGCTCAATGCCGATTTATTTCGCAAAGTAAAGGAGGTATATGAATACCAGAGCCGGCGTGAGCTGTCCAGCGAGCAGGAGCGATTGCTAGAGGAAACCTACAAGGGCTTTGTTCGTCGTGGTGCCTTGCTCGAAGGAGCAGCACGTGATCGTTACCGTGCCATAACCACAGAGCTGTCAAAGCTGACGCTTCAGTTTGGTGAAAATCTACTGGCCGAGACCAATGCCTTTCAGTTGCATGTTACCCGCCAGGAGGAGCTGGCAGGCCTGCCCGAAGGAGTATTGGATGCTGCCGCTGAACTGGCCCGTCAGCAGGGTAAGGAAGGATGGATTTTCACACTACAGTTTCCCAGCTATATGCCTTTTATGAAGTATGCCCTTAACCGGGATTTGCGCAAGCAAATGTTTATGGCCTATTCCAAGCGAGGAAATAATAACAATCAGCACGACAACAAGGAGCTCATCAAGAAGATTGTTAGCCTGCGTGTGGAGAAAGCCAGGCTATTAGGTTATGCCACCCATGCGCATTTTGTGCTGGAAGAAAATATGGCTTTACATCCCGATAAGGTCAATGGCTTTTTGCAGGAATTGCTGGATGCTTCCATTGATGCCGCACGGGAAGATGTGAAGGCCGTGGAGGACTATGCCCGCACGCGGGGATTGGATGGAAAGCTGGAGCGCTGGGATTATGCTCTTTACAGCGAGCAGCTGAAAGCGGAGCGCTACGGATTGGATGACGAGGCCACGCGTCCGTATTTTCAGCTTGAGAAGGTAGAGCAGGGTGTGTTGGGATTAGCCACACGACTTTACGGACTCACCTTTAAGGAAAATAAGCAAATCTCAAAGTATCACCATGAGGTGAAGACCTATGAAGTGTATGATGCTGATGGTACTTTCCTTAGTGTTTTTTACGTGGATTATCATCCGCGTACAAGCAAGCAGGGAGGTGCATGGATGACCAGCTTCAGGGAGCAATACCGTGATAATAACGGCGATGTGCGCCCGCATGTTTCTATCGTTTGTAACTTTACCCGTCCCACGGAGAATAAGCCTTCTTTGTTGACCTTTAATGAGGTACAGACCTTTTTGCACGAGTTTGGCCATGCCCTGCACGGTATGTTAAGCAAGGTGAGCTATGAGAGTATGTCCGGAACCAATGTGTACCGCGATTTTGTGGAGCTCCCCTCGCAGATTATGGAAAACTGGGCCACTCAGAAGGAATGGTTGAAGGATGTGGGCGTCCACTATAAAACAGGCGAGCTGATTCCGGATGAACTGATTCAAAAAATTATCGATAGCGAAAACTATCAGAGTGGTTATGCCATGGTGCGGCAGCTGAGCTTTGGCCTTAATGATATGGCCTGGCACTCGCTGGATGCAGCTTTTGAGGGCGATGTGATTGCTTTTGAGCGGGCGGCTATGGCGGCTACCGAGCTTTTTCCACTGGTTGAGGGAACGGCTTTTTCCACCGGCTTTGCCCATATTTTTGATGGTGGTTATGCTGCCGGGTATTATGGCTATAAATGGGCCGAGGTGCTCGATGCCGATGCTTTTGAGGCCTTTAAGGAAAAGGGTATTTTTGATAAAGAGACGGCAATACGTTTTCGGAAGGAGATACTGGAGAAAGGTGGTACTGCGCATCCTATGACTCTGTATAAGAATTTTAAGGGGCACGAGCCATCAGTTGAGCCCTTGCTAAAGCGCAGCGGACTGTTGAAGGAGGCGTAAGTTAATTAATGAGGTGAGTTGTATAAAAGTAGACTGATTTGTAGCTTGTTAATATTGTAAATGCAGCCTATGTTAATCAATCAACTTTTAGATAAGAAACACTAATAATGCCAAGTTAATAAGGTTCGATAGAGCCTGTTAGCTTGGTATTTTTGGTAAAGTTTTCTGAGAGATGACATTAAGTAGGTTGTGATTTTTATTTTACAGTATTGTATTCTTGCAGTATAATTATTGTAATTGTTATCTTAGCGCTTTCATTATTGTTTGTTAGGAACTTTCGCTATTAAAAGTCATCTTATGAAGAGACTGCATTATATTGATACTCTTAAGATAGTAGCTATTTTCATGGTTGTTTTTCAACACAATGATCTTAATTCAGCCATAAGATTTTACTTTCAATCATTTTCCGTATTACTTTTTTTTGTGGCTTCAGGGTTTGTGAGTAGCCCTAAAAGTCATTTGCCTTTTATGGATGTTCTTAAGAAATATATCAGACATTTGATGGCTCCATATTTTCTGATTAGCATAGTCCTTTATTTATTTTGGTTTTTCGTAGGGCGTTATTATGGTAATAAGGCTATTTTAAAAAGTGATCCGTTGGATAATTTCATAGGAGTATTTTATGCTCAGGGAGGGTCTGAATATATGCAATGGGGTATTCCTATGTGGTTTCTTCCAACTCTTTTCGTTGTTGTAATGCTTGATTATTTTGTTTCTAAGTTAAGATTACCCTTTCAAATATTGGCCACTTTGGTCTTTCCTGTTATTGGTATGGGTGCTTTTCAAGTGTTGGGTTATCATCTTCCATGGAGTATTGATATTGCCCTGGTTGTTTATTTGTTTTACTTTACGGGGAGGATATTTAAAAGGATTGATTTGGCAGAAGCAATTAAAGGGTGGGAACTTCCGATTTTCACACTATGTTTTGCAGTTCACTTGTACACGTCTCAGTTAAACGAAATCGTTGGTGTGCACAATGGTCAATATGGAAAATTCCTTGTTCTTATGTATTTCAATGCAATATTAGCATTTATATGGCTTTTTGCCTTGTTAAAAGTCGTGCCGAGTTGGAAACCATTAACTTGGTTGGGTTGCAATACATTGCCGATTTTAGCATTTCATTTGCTGGCAATGACAATGATAAAAGGGGTGGCTCTTTTTGTCTTCCAACATGAAGTTATTTTTACTCCTATTAACGCTGCTTTTTATGCTGTTTTGCAGATTTTTTTGTTGGTACCAGTTATTTTATTTTTAAATAAATATCTGCCTTTTTTTGTTGGTCAAGCTCAAAAAAAAGAACCCGTGTCGGATTCTTTAAGCGCGACGTCCTGGTGATGCATTATTATTTTTCATCCACCTGTAGCAGGCTCTCAAGGCGTTCTATTTGGCTTTGTTTATTTACTTCCCTTAGGCTGCGTGCTGTTTCGGTGTGGTACTGGTGACCTCTGATAAAGTTTAGTTGTAGTTGATTCCATTCGTCAAAAGTGCCAATCATGTTGCGCTCTTTCAGTTCCTGAAATAAGGTGTTGGAAACCGGGATAAAATCACTGCGCCCCAGGTAGTCAAGGTCTGAATCGCAGATCACTTGCTCCAGCTTATCCTTGGGCTCTGGCGGAAATTTAGTGCTCAGAATTAAACGGCACACCGTGTCAATCTGATCCTGCGGATAGTGATAGTTACCCAAAATATCACGGGCAATATTGGCGCCATGCATCTCATGCTCCTTGTAGTCGATGGTGTGTCCACTGTCGTGAAAAAGGGCGGCCAGTTTGAGTAGGAGAATCTCTTCTTCTTCCAACCCTTCGGCCCAACCAATCAGCTCCACCTCAGTTACTACATCAATGGTGTGTTTGATATTGTGGTAATAGAGGTCTTCGGGGAGTTTCTGTTCCAGTATATCCAGTAAATCTTCCTGAATATCCATAAACTGAATCAGACTGTACTTTGTATGAAAATTACGATTAGGCAGTAGTCCCTTGCCTTCAAGCGATAACTTGGGTAATATTCCCTTCACGGTGAACATATCGAGGAAACCCTTGTACTTTGCTGGCATTTTGCCGTTTTCTGACACGCTAAAAAACTCCTTAATAAGTTCATAGGTCATTACCGATATATTGATATCACCACCATTACAGGCCATGCCCATTCGTGAGGCAATATTTACACTCTCGCCGGTGAGTGTGTAGGGCGAATTTTTCTTACCGGTTATCTCACCCAGCACCGGACCTGTGTGAATGCCGATGCTCAGTTGCCAGAAGGGCTCGGTGTCGCCATTGATTATACAGCGTTTGGCAGCCGTTTGCATTTCCAGCGCTGCATTTGCCACGTCGATGGGATTGGTGCGGTTTTCTTCAAGAATACCGCCGGCAAACAGGAAAGTATCGCCGATGGTTTTTACTTTCAGCACGCCATATTTTTTGGCAATATCGTCAAAGGTAAGGTAAAGCTCATCCAGGGCATCAATGAGTTTCTGAGCATGGGGGTTGCCATTGATGCGGTCGAAACCTTTCACGGTGGCATATAAAACAGATACCATTTTAAAACGTTTAACACGCTTTTTCGATGGCATCTTCAGGCGTTCTTCAATTTCTTCGTAGGAATATTCTGACAATAGGTTCAGGTATTTTTCGTTCTGCTTCTGAATAATTTCGTAGCGGCCAACAAGTCCCTGTAGCTGATCGTTTAGTTCCTTGTTGCGATTGGCTAGTTTGGTAATTCTCAGAATATAATCTTCAATGCTTTCCATTGCTTGGGAATTTATATTGAGCCTTAAAATAATGCATTGCATACACATATAAAAAATAGCGGAGGCAGATTAAGTTAAGGCCTTTGGGTAAAATGTCTATCCGATAGTACGTTAGTAGGGCAAAAAATATTGCTTTTATTTACGATAGGCGTCAAATAATGGATAAACGTCCTGATCGAGAGCATGAATTACAAATGTAATACTACCTATGGTTTTAGAAGCGATGTTACGCGTTCTATGCGTTGATCCATTGGCTCAAAGGCATCTACCCAATGTATGGTGAAACCGCGACGTTCCATACCCCTGAACCAGGTCATTTGTCGTTTGGCAAACTGATGGATGGCCACATTCAGCTTATCAAACATTTGTTTATAGCTAAGTTCGCCCATTACATGCTGGGTAAGGAACTTATACTCCAGGCCGTAATAAATGAGGTCGACGGGGGCAATGCCCTTATCCAGCAGCTGCTTTACTTCGTCAATCATACCTTCTTGGAGTCGCTTTTTCAGGCGAGCCGTTATTTTACGACGTCTGGCCTCGCGGTCAATGTTCACCCCAATGATTAAGGGATTTATCTCGGGTAGCTTCACCTCAAGCTCCGGGTTGTTCTTGTAATATTCTTCTATTTCGATGGCGCGTATGGCGCGTTTGACCGTATCGGTATCGGTTTGGTTGTGCAGGGTTTTATATTCGGACAGCAGGGCACTCAGTGTTTTTAGGTCTTTGCCCTGTAGCTCATCGCGCAGCTTTTGGTTGACCGGTACATTTATCAGTTTATACTGTTTCAGTACCGACTCAATGTACATACCCGTGCCACCACACATAATTGGCCAGTGTTTATTGGCCTGCACCTGTTCAAAGGCTTTAAAGAAGTCGGCCTGATATTCAAATACATTGTACTTATAGCCGGCATCTACGATGTCAATCAGATGATGGGGAATGGTGTATCCCTCAATGGTGTAGTCTTCAATGTCCTTACCGGTACCCAGATCCATACCGCGGTACAGTTGTCGCGAGTCGGCACTGATGATTTCGCCCTTGAGCGCCCGTGCCAGGTGAGCCGCAAAAGTGGTTTTGCCCGAGGCAGTAGGGCCCAGGATGACAATGAGGTTATAGGGTGAGTCGTACTGTTCCATCTGATGTTCTTTCAAAACTTTAATAAATTGTTTAGTTATTGCGTATTTGTAGCCGTCCTTCTTCGTTTTCAAATACCCGCTCGTATTCTTCCAGCCAGCGCAGCACCTTTGTGAGCTTAGCCTGCGGAATATTGGTGGTCATCAGTAAACGATCAAAATCCATTGCTTCCTTACTGAGTGTCTTCAGTAGCGTTTGCTCAATTTTCTCGAAGTCTGGCACGGTAAGATCGGTCTTTTTTATGCTCTGACACACATCGCACAGTCCACAGTTCTCGCCGCCCTGCTGTCCGAAGTAACGCAGTAGCTGCTTACTGCGGCACAGGTGGTGCGTGGTGCCGTAATCAATCACACTCTGTATGCGTTTCTCGTATCTATCTTTACGATCCTGATAAACTTCATTGCGCAGCTCAATGTACTTGCTGTCTTCGCGTGCCGTGGTGTAGCTGATCAAGGGCGTTTTTTTCTGTGGTATGTATTTGATTACGCCCAGTCGGCTGAGCTTTACAAGGTATTGATATACGGTGTCGCGCGTGGTGGTCAGGCGCTTGGCCAACAGTTCCTCGTTAATGGCCACATACTCGGTAAATAAGCCGGTGTAGGAGCGAAGCAGAAGCTTGGTGAAATGGTCAAAATCCTCGTTGGCCACCTGAAATTTGTAAAGCTCTTCGCGTCGCATAATAAAGTGTACTTTAGCCGCCAACTGCAATTCTTCGGTGAACTCAATATAACCCGCACGTTGCAATATCTTCAGGCTGTTATATACCAACATCATATTCATGCGGTAGTTCTTACAGAACAGCTGTAGGTTAAAGTCATATACCATGCCAAATCCACTTCCCACCGCCAGCTGAAAGAAGTTGCCCAATGCCTCGTACACATTGCGTATTTTCTCTTTCTCGGGAAAGCTGACCGCTACACTGCGTTGGAGGCGCACCCGGTCGTTGTCGGACCATAGGAGCACGGCGTAGGCCTTCTTGCCATCGCGTCCGGCACGTCCGGCTTCCTGAAAGTAGGCTTCCAGCGAATCGGGTGCATCCATATGCACCACCAGGCGAACATCTGCTTTATCAATGCCCATGCCAAAGGCGTTGGTGGATACGATGATGCGCAGCTCGCCCTCGCTCCATCTTTTTTGGCGCTGATCCTTCACCTCCTGAGGCATGCCCGCATGATAGGAGCTTGCTGAAATGCCATGTTTAATCAGTAGCTCAGCATATTCTTTGGTTTTTTTACGACTTCGCACATATACAACGGCCGAACCCGGTACTTTGCTGATGATATTCAGCAGTTGTTGTTCTTTGTCTTCGGCAGGACGCACCACGTAAACAAGGTTATCTCGTTTAAAGCTCTTTTGAAAAACGTTTTTCTTTTTAAAGAGAAGACGTTCCTGTATGTCATCCACCACATCAGCCGTGGCCGTGGCGGTCAGTGCCAGTATGGGCGTGTCGGGTAGCAGAGGGCGTATATCGGCCACGGTAAGGTAGGAGGGGCGGAAGTCGTAACCCCATTGCGATATGCAGTGCGCTTCGTCAATGGCCAACAGGTTTACATTCATCTGCTGCACTTTCTCCTTAAAAAGGTCGGTGCCCAAACGCTCGGGTGACATGTACAGAAACTTAATGCCGCCATAGACACAGTTGTCAAAAATGATATTGATTTCATCGCGCGACAGACCCGAATGGACTGCAGCCGCCTTTACATCACGCTGTTTCAGGTTTTCCACCTGGTCTTTCATAAGGGCAATAAGGGGTGTAACAACAATGCACAGGCCTTCTTTGGCGAGCGCAGGCACCTGAAAAGTAAGGGATTTACCGCCTCCGGTGGGCATCAGTCCCAGGGTATCGTTGCCGGCAGCCACCGAGCGGATAATGTCCTCCTGTAAGGGACGAAAAGCTTCGTAGCCCCAGTATTGCTTTAATATATGATGAAAGATATCCATGCCTTGCAAAGGTAGTTTTATTTGAGATAAGAGCGAAGCGGGGAGAACGGGTTAACTGATGAATTGGTAAACTGATGAAATGGTGAATTGAGAAGTTACGAATTAACAGTTTACCGATTTTTCAAATAACCACTTCATCATTTTATTTGGTTTATTATCAGGTAGTGTGAGTTGACTATCAAAAAATAACTTTGTAATATTTAGCTGATAAAGTAGCTGTGATGTTTTTTTTACTACTTTTGCCAAAATTTTTAAACTTCAAAACTAAAGGTTCCATGTCATTTCTTGAGGATAAAATCGTATCGGAAGGTTTAACATTTGATGATGTTTTACTTATTCCTGCCTATTCACAGGTATTGCCACGCGATGTAAAATTAAACGGCCGTTTCTCTAAAAACATTGTACTAAACACACCTATTGTGTCAGCTGCAATGGACACGGTGACAGAGGCCAGCCTGGCCATGGCTATTGCACGCGAAGGTGGTATTGGTGTGATACACAAAAATATGCCTATCGCCGATCAGGCCAAGCAAGTAGAAACTGTTAAGCGTGCCGAGAACGGTATGATTTACGATCCTGTTACTATTTTGCAGGGAAGCACGGTGGGTCAGGCGCTTGATCTGATGAAGGAATATAAGATTGGTGGTATTCCGGTGGTTGATCAGTACGGCTATCTCGTGGGTATCGTTACCAATCGCGATCTACGTTTTGAGCCCGATATGAGTCGCTCAATTGATGAGGTGATGACTACTGAAAATCTGGTGTCAACCAATCAAACAACCAACCTTGAGAAGGCGGCCGCCATACTACAACAATATAAGATTGAGAAGCTGCCCGTTGTTGATGGAAACAACAAACTGGTAGGCTTGGTGACTTACAAGGATATTACCAAGGCCAAGGATAAGCCGAATGCCTGTAAAGATGAAAAAGGTCGTTTGCGTGTGGCTGCTGGAGTTGGCGTTACCGCAGATACTTTCGAGCGCATCGATGCCCTGGTAGCTGCCAATGTGGATGCCATTGTGATTGATACGGCTCACGGTCATAGCGTGGGTGTTTTGGAAACGTTGAAGAAAACAAAAGAGAAGTATCCGCAGCTGGAAGTAGTGGTAGGTAATATAGCCACAGCTCAAGCCGCCCTTGACCTGGTAAAAGCCGGTGCTGACGGCGTTAAGGTGGGTATTGGACCCGGTTCCATTTGTACTACGCGTGTGATTGCCGGTGTGGGCGTACCGCAGTTATCAGCCATTTACGATGTGTCGAAAGCCCTGGAGGGTACCGGTGTGCCCGTGATTGCTGATGGTGGTATTCGTTACTCGGGCGATATTGTGAAGGCCTTGGCTGCCGGTAGTCATGCTGTTATGCTGGGTGGTTTATTTGCCGGTGTGGATGAGTCACCGGGTGATACTATTATATACAACGGGCGTAAGTTTAAGGCTTATCGTGGTATGGGTTCTGTGGAGGCCATGCAGCAAGGTTCTAAAGACCGTTACTTCCAGGATGTGGAGGATGATATTAAGAAGTTGGTGCCTGAAGGTATCTCAGCTAGAGTTCCTTACAAAGGTACTTTGTATGAGGTAATCTATCAGCTCATCGGTGGTTTGCGTGCCGGTATGGGTTATTGTGGTGCTGCCGACTTAGATGCTTTGCACAGGGCGCAGTTTACCAAAATATCCAATGCAGGGGTTAGTGAGAGTCACCCTCACGATGTGACCATTACCCGTGAAGCACCTAACTATTCGAGATAATCTAGTAATCGTTTAATTGATAAGATAAAACGAAAGGGTTCAAAAATAAAATTTCACGCTAAGAGCGCTAAGAATTTCGCAAAGGACGCAAAATATAGAATATTATTATTCATAGTTTTGTGTCCTTTGCGTTTTTTTTGTTTTGCGCACTTTGCGTGAACCAGTAATGTTTTTGAACAACCGCAATTTGTTTTTTTAAGTCTTGTATTCAGACTTTTCCACCTCACTTCCGGTATTTGTCCTTAATCAGATAGGCGCGCTGTGTCATGTCTATATTTTGCAAAATCTTCAGTTTAAGATGCTCGGGGTAGTCCGGATGATTATCTAAAAACTGCCTGGCTACCAAATACGCTGCTTCTGATGAATGTCCGCCAAAACTGTTCCTCAGCCAGCCAATGGGGAAGAAGATGTCTCCTTTACGCTGTATCTCCTCCAGTAGCTCAAGGGTGCGTGGTAGGTAAGCGATGGAATGTGCGGTGCGCAGCGGATGGTGTAGGTTGGCAAGGGCGTTTTGTACCCATGCCTCTTTTGTGCGGTTTTCGTGCAGGCTGAGAGAGCGGAAGAAAGCATCGCGCTCACTTGACTTGTCTGACAGAGAAGGTAGTAAAAAGCGTAGTTTTTCTCTGTTGTGGCGGTTCTTTAGCTGTCCTAGTGTGGTTTGCTGCAAGCTGTCAGCTTCCGGATGGTTGCGCAGGCACAGTTGGGTGAGTAAGCGCATTTTATCATTCTCACTCAGAGGCATTCCTTCAAGTTCGGTCTCACCAAGCAGTAATTGGGTAAGCTTCTGCTCGCTTTTCTTACTTAGGTAGATATGGCTCCAAAGCCTGAGTAGTATTTTTTTGTTGGCCACCGTTTCCTCCTTTCCAATGCGATTGATTAAGGCATCTTCCAGCGCAGCCACTATGGTTTTTCGCTCTGCTGACGGTATGAAGTGCCAGAAAGTGCTTTGCAGCTGACTAGCGTATTGGTTTAGCAATAAACTATTCTGTTCCTCACTTATTCTATGGCTCAAGTATTTTATAAAAGCCCGGGGATTGATGCTGCTATCCAGGAAGTTTTCGTTTAGGTTAATGGCAAGGCGGCCACGTAGTAATTCATTTGTTGGTGTGTGGGTTTCGTCTAACCAATAGTTAATTTGTGGTTGGGTTAGGCGCACTAGTCCGTAGCCTTTGTCATCAGCCAAAAAAAGGCTGTTCAGACGATCCGGTTCAGCATCGATGGTAATATTAGCATCGTACATCTGATAGCGATAATGCTGATGGTCCTGCATCAGGTTAATCTCCTGAGGCCAATAGGTGTCCGCCGCTGCCAGATGTTCATGCTCGGCCACCTGTTTCAGCTTCCAGCTTTTGTCTTGTTCCGAGGGTTCAAAAAACAGCACAGGACGACCAGCTTCATTCACCCAGGCCCGGCTCCATACGTTCAGGTCTGTCTCGGTGTATTTATCAATGCAGCTGATTAAATCGTTCCACGACGCATTGCCAAAGGTATTCTTAGCCACGTATTCGCGGATGCCCCTTTGTAGATTTTCCTCACCCGCCATATTTTCCAGCTGCTTCATTACGATGGGCGCTTTGTGGTAGATGATTTTTCCATACACAGTACCTGCATTCTTCAGGTTGTCAAGATGCTGACTAATGGCATTGGCACCTGCTGTGCGATCGATGCTGTAGGCCGCGGGGAAATGAGCCATCAAAAAGCGCAGTTGGTGGTTGATGTCGGGAAACCAGGGACGAGTAATTTTATCGGCCATAAAATTGGCAAATACCTCCTTGAGCCATACTTCGTTGAACCAGGGCATGGTTACCAGGTCGCCAAACCATAGGTGAGCCGTTTCGTGCGCTATTAGGTTGGCGCGCGCCAGCTCCTCGTCTCTGCTGGGCGTGGCATCCAAGAAAAGTTTCTCAGAACGAAAATAGGTAGCTCCCGGATGCTCCATGCCACCAAATTGAAAGGAGGGGATGGCCACCAGGTTATGGGTGTCGAAGGGATATTCGTAGGCGGTGTATTCCTCCAGCCAATCGAGGGAAGCGGTTGTTTGTCGGAATATTTCATCGATGTTTCGTTGGTATCTAAGCGTGTCATCAAGCATGTGATACAGGCCAATGGTTTTATCTTTCCACTGAATAGAGTCGTAGTGATAGCGGCCTGCCGTAAAAGCCCACAGATAGGTGCTGATGGGTTGCGACGGGGCAAAAGTAAGCTGTGTGCGTCCCTCCGTTCCTTGCCGGGTCAGGGCTTTGCCATTGGCTATTCCGATCCAGCCTTCGGGCAAGTCCATGCTGACAGCAAAGCGGCCTTTTATATTGGGTTGATCGAAGCAGGGAATGGCAGTGCGGGCTCGGTCGGGAACAAATAATGCGTAAAAATAGTCGTTGTTGCGGTTTAGTGGACCATCGCCTAATAGAAAAGTGATAGCTATGGAGTTGCTGCCCTCTTGCAGTTGATTCTTACTGAGTTTAATGTGTTCATTAATGATGGCGGGCTGTGGCAGGGTGTCATTATTAATGATGAGCTGCTGTAGCTGTTCGTTATCGGCTTTAAAATCCAGATAAATATCCTGATTATCTGCCAGGTTAAATTGTATCAGCGCCTGTCCCTTAATGGGGGCATCGGCCCGTTCCGGCACGCTAATGGAAAGGTGATAGTGCAGCTCACTGATAAGTCTCGCACGACGCTGAGCCAGCTGCCTGCTCACCCCTTCCCCGGGCATGGGCTGCTCCGGTAATGAGCATGATAATAATATAAAGAGTGATAAAAGGAAAAGAGCCGTTTTTCTCATTTGTATCTATTTTTTGGAACTCCCAAATAAATTTGATCATCTTTCGGTGTGCAATTTGGATGTTCAAACTTATAGGGGTGTTTGGGTAATTATGAATTTTGAAAGCTAAAAGTAATGAATCGGTGTTAATTATGGCTTTTTAGTGATAAATATCATCGGTCGCCGGTGGTGTGTTCAAACTTTTTTAGCTTCAGTTTGTCATGATTGAAACATAATTCCTTACTTTCACAGATTAACGATAAAAACATACGAAGATGAAACAAATGCTGACCCTTGCTTTTTGTTTGTTACTTGTCGCAGGCTGCACAGGTATTAAAACCACCGTGGACTATGATGAAACAGTGGATTTCAGTACCTTTACTACCTACGTCTTTTACGGGTGGGATGCAAGAACGACCGATGCGCTGAATGATTTTGATCGCAGGCGCATAGAAGCTTCCTTTGAGGAGGAATTTGCAAAACGGGGACTTAAGCGCCTGGATAAGGGGCAAGGTGCCGATTTAGTCGTGAGTCTGTTTTTAATTAACGAAGAGCGTACGCAAAAAACAGCTACTACTACCCATCGTCCTTCCATGAATATGTATATGGGCTTCGGAGGTTACTATGGTTACGGGCCAGGTTGGGCCTATGGTCCAGGTTTTGGCGGTTATAGTACTACTCAAATTCAGGAGATGAACTACCAGGTGGGCACCCTGGTGTGCTCGGTTTACGACGCACAAAAAAAGCAATTGATATGGGAGAGTGCTGCGAGTAAGACCATTGACGATAATCCTCAAATCAGAAAGAAAAGCATTCCGTATGTGGTTAGATCCATAGTACGGAAATACCCTAAAAAATAATAACTGACAAACTACAAATCTATTAATATGACATCAAATCAATTTAATCTCAACACATCCGGTGGTGTGCTTGAGAAACTATTAAAAAACATCCGGTCTGTTGTGGTCATGCTTTTAGTAGCCCTTATGGCTTGGACAGCCTTTTTTACTATCGACCCCGAGGAGGTGGGGGTAATTGTGCGCTTTGGTAAGTATGTGCGCACCGTGGATCCCGGTCTTAACTACAAAATCCCCCTTATGGAAACAGTTTATAAGGTGGCCGTTGAGCGACAGCAGAAAATGGAGTTTGGCTTTCGTACCAGCCGTGCCGGTGTTAAATCATCTTATGCCACGGGCGGAGGCAGTAATGAGGAGTCGCTGATGTTGACGGGCGATCTGAACCTGGCAGATGTGGAGTGGGTTGTGCAGTATCGTATCGATGACCCCTATAATTACCTGTTTAAGGTGCGTAATCCCGAAGGTACACTGCGTGACATCTCAGAGTCGACCATGCGACAGATCGTGGGCGATCGCACCGTGAATGAGGTATTGACCATTGGACGCGCCGAAATAAGCTCAAGACTGGAGGAGCTGATGCAGAAAATATGCAATGAGTATTCGTTAGGTGTTAAAATAGAGCAGGTGGTGTTGCAGGATGTTAACCCACCCGTACCTGTGAAGGCCGCTTTTAATGCTGTTAATGAGGCGCAGCAGGAAAAAGAAACCCTGATTAATCAGGCCAAGGCGGAGTACAACAAGGTGATACCCAAGGCAGCGGGTCAGGCCAAGGAAACCATACAGATGGCTGAGGGTTATGCTACCGAACGTGTTAACAATGCACGCGGTGATGTGGCTCGTTTCAATGCTTTGTATGGCGAGTATATCAAGGCACCGGAGGTGACGCGTCGTCGTTTGTATTTGGAAACGATGATGGATGTGATGCCTCGCCTGGGTCAGAAAATCATAACCGATGAGAACGGCAGTAATGTATTGCCCTTATTACAAATGCAGCTTTCTAAACAAAAAACAGTGAACAATGGACAATAAGAAGTCAATCATATTTATCGTTCTGGGGCTTGTGGTGCTTTTCTTTTTTTCGCAGGCTACCTATATCGTCGATGAGACAGAACAAGTGGTGGTTACTCAATTTGGTAAGCCGGTGGGCGATGCCATTACCACCCCCGGCATGAAATTTAAAGTACCCTTTATCCACACTACACATTTTTTCGATAAACGCTATCTGGAGTGGGATGGCGACCCCAATCAGGTACCTACCAAGGATAAGAAGTTTATTTTTGTGGATACTTATGCGCGCTGGCAAATCACCGATCCGCTTCAGTTTTATAAGCGGATGACCAATGAACGCAGTGCCTATTCGCGACTGGATGATATACTGGATGGCGAGACGCGTAATTTCATTGCCAAGCATAATATCGAAGAGGCTGTAAGAGCCAGCAATCGTAAGCCGGTATCCTCCGGGGTAGTGGGCGAGATGATAGGCGATAGCCTGGCCACCATTTCCGTAGGGCGTGATAAGATTCAGGAGATGATACAAAAGGCATCCAACGAACAAGCTAAAGAGCTGGGTATCGCAATTCTTGATTTTCGTATTAAGCGAATCAATTATGTTGAGGAAGTACGCACTCAAGTGTATGAGCGCATGAAGAGTGAGCGCTACCGCATCGCCGATAAGTTTAAATCGGAAGGCCAGGGCGAAGCCTCACGCATTAATGGTGAGAAGGATCGCGAGCTGAAATCCATTGTATCGGAGGCCTATAAAACGGCAGAGGAGATAAAAGGTAGAGCCGATGCAGCTGCGGCTGCTATCTATGCCGGTGCTTACGATAAATCGCCACAGGCGCGTCAGCTTTACAGTTTCATCAAGTCCATGGAGGCCTACGAGCGTACCTTTGATGGGCAAACACACATCATTCTGTCAACCGACAGTGAGTTTTATAAGTACCTGAAAGATAGTAAGTAAATCGCTTATTGGTATATTAAGAGCCTGCCTGGTTATTTTTTCGGGCAGGCTTTTTTAATGCAATAGAAAGCACAACTGTTAGTCCCATCAGATAGGGATAAAACAGGTAGCTCATTATATCGAAAGGGCTGAGTGTGCCGGCGGCGAGGCCAACTGCTGCCAATATTTGAGCGCCGTAGGGCAGTATGCCCTGCACCAAACACGATGCTGTGTCCATCAGACTGGCAGATCGTCGGGGGCTGATGGAGAACCGTTCGGCAATGTCCTTGACAATGGAGCCCGACATTAAGATGGCAATGGTGTTGTTGGCCGTAAACACATTGATCAGGCCGGTCATGGTAACAATACTGAATTCGGCTCCTCTACTGCCCTTTGTGCGTTTACCAATGTGTTTAATTAGATAATCGATACCGCCATTGAGTCGCACTACATGAACAATGCCGCCCACCAGTAAGGACACCATTATTATCTCTGCCATACCCATCATACCATTGCTGATGGAGGAGAAAAGCGACCAGATAGTAAAATCGCCATTGATCAGGCCGATGGTGCCGGTTAGTACAATGCCCAGACCCAATACCAGAAACACATTCATGCCCAGAGCAGCAGTGAGCAGCACGATCAGGTAGGGTAGTAGTTTAATGCCGTCGATAAGGGTAATGCTGACATTGGGGGCGCTCTCTTTCGAGGGGATGAGGGTGTAGATTAGGATGGAGACCAGTGCGGCGGGAACCACCAGCTTTATATTGGCCTTAAATTTATCTTTCATCTGGCAGTTTTGGGTGCGGGTGGCGGCAATAGTAGTATCGGATATGATGGATAGGTTATCGCCAAACATGGCACCGCCAATGGTGGCTCCTACAGTAATGGCCGGGTGAATGCCCAGCGCTTCAGCCAGGCCGATGGCTACCGGTACAACTGCTACCACGGTGCCTACCGAGGTGCCTACCGATAGGGAGATAAAGCAGCTGATAACGAATAGGCCGGCCAGTAATATCTCGCTGGGTAAAAAATACAGACCAATGGCCACGGTGGAATCAACAGCTCCCATGGTTTTGGCCAGGTTGGCAAAGGCGCCGGCCAGCATGAAGATCAGGCACATCATCACAATTCCTGAATGCCCCATGCCTTTGGAAAACTCTTCCATTTTGCTTGCTGTTGTATTTCCGGGCGCCATGAAAAGAGCAATAAAGGCGGCAATGAGAAAGGGTATGATGATGGGCATTTTATAAAAATCACCACTGACCAGTCCGGGTGCCAGGTATATAACGATGAATACCCCTATTGGTAACAGGGCTTTGGCTTTTAAATCTTTCATTAATGTGGTTTTTGTTTTGCGCTGCAATATTACTAAAAATACAGGCGAAAGTGATTGTTATTGTGGTATGATCAATTCATAGGAGGAGAGTAGTAAACAAAAATTAACATTTTTGCACTATATCCTGTGGCAGGCTAAATAATAATTATAACTTGTCCCCTGACTTTTACAAACCTAGCTGTTAATATTATTTTATTCACTAAATCCAAATCTATGAAGAGTGTAATTAACTTTATTAACACGGCTTCAGCAAAAACCGAAGATTGGGCTTTGCTGGCTATGCGTTTAACTTTGGCCTATGGATTTTATGATCCTGCCATTCGCAAATTTGGCAATATTCCCGCTACGGCAGAATGGTTTGCAAGTCTGCATTACCCATTGCCAACCGTTAGTGTATTGCTTGCCGGTGCCGTTGAGTTTGCTGGTTTTTTCCTATTGATGTTAGGATTCTTCACGCGCTATATTAGTATCCCTCTTATGTTTATTATGTTGTTGGCCATCTTTACGGTGCACTTGGGTAATGGTTTTTCAGCTGCCGATGGTGGCTTTGAAGTTCCTTTGTACTATTTGGTTATGTTATTTGTTTTGTTCAGCAAGGGGCCGGGTCGTTTTAGTATCGACGAGGCTATCGTTAATAAAATATAAAAGCTTCAGTTCTGAAAACTTATCGGATGACTTAGTAGAAGTTTGTATAATCAGTCATCCGATAAGTGCACAGTTGTAATCTTGGAAATGGGTGGTACCTGTGGTTATTGCTATTCAACCCACTCCGGGGTTGGTGAATAATGTGTGATGAACGCCACAGGTTGTCACCTGTGGCTATAGATATTTGAATGACTAAATTCACAACCTTACAAACGCAAAAAAGGCCATCTCATTTGAGATAGCCTTTTATTTTGAGCCAATGACGAGAATTGAACTCGTGACCTCTTCCTTACCAAGGAAGCGCTCTACCCCTGAGCTACATCGGCAAATTAAAATCGAATTTTATCAAGTGATACATCCAATTTCAATCACTATTAAACCTGAGCGAAAAACGGGACTCGAACCCGCGACCCCGACCTTGGCAAGGTCGTGCTCTACCAACTGAGCTATTTTCGCGTATCCCGCTCGTGTAGCGGGTGTCTGTTGTTCTCAACAGCGATGCAAAAGTAAAGCATTTTATAAAGCTTACAAATTTTAGAAGGGATTTTTTTGATGTGAAAACGATTTTTTTTTGTTCCGCTCTTCTGTTAATGTGTGTGCCTGTTTTTGTGTGATATTCGCAACGTGCTCATGGACAATTACTCACCCTTTCAAATATCCGGAAAACTGCCACTGTTGTGCCCTGCGTGATTTTTTGCGACAGATAATAAATTTGGCTTCGGATAATTTATAAGGGTAGTTTCGACTTGGAGAGTTGCCCCAGATCTCCATTCATTTTATTCAATAGTATTTTTACTGTAGCTTTTATGAATAGCTCCGCATTTTGCGGCATTGTAGAAGATATGCGAAGAAAAAGAGAATTTAGGTTCTGGCTGCTTCCCTCATCCAACGGCCCTTTATGGCCTACAATCGTCGAACTCTTCCAACTAAGAACTATGTGAAATTAGATGCGCAAATACTAATTTGCAGTGATACAATATTCGTTCTTTACGGCAATTTCATCTTGCTTTATGGGTCATCAAACAAGGCCGATTCAAGTGCACACATGATATTACCACTTGATGTCATCTGGTATTAAAATTTTGTGATGCCTCTCTTGTTGATTCATCCTATGTGGGCCTTAAAGCAAGGGTAGGAACATTTATTTACCTTTTCAGAACAATGGCACGAGCAGATTTAATAAAGGTCTTTGTAGTTTTGTGTGACAATTAATATATCTGCAATGAATAAATTTATTTTTAGTATTTCGTTGATGCTGCTGCTAATAAGCTGCCGAGAGACGGAAGTGATCGAGACCTATAGTATTATTCCACAACCTAATTCGCTGCGTTATGCCGATGAATATCTAACGAGTGATAAGACTTTTAACCTGCAGGCCAATCATGCCGAAGGGGTCACTTTGCGCGATGTACTGATGAGCAAAGCCGATCAGTACGCCCTTACTTTCAGCCAGGGGAGTGATGCTACCCCCTTATTGCTAATGTACGATGCTTCCCTGTCGAACGAAGCCTATCGCTTAGTGGTGGATACTGAAAAAATAACGATATCGGCCTCTTCTCAAGCGGGCTGGTTATACGGTTTTCATAGTGTGGTGCAGATGCTTCCTGTGGGCGATGCCGGTACTTTCCAACTGCGCTGCGGCACCATTGAGGATGCGCCTCGTTTTGTCTACCGCGGCATGCACCTTGATGTGTCGCGTCATTTCTTCGATCTGGAGGAGGTGAAAGAGATGGTGGATCAGATGGTACACTATAAGCTTAATAAGCTGCACCTTCATCTCACGGACGATCAGGGGTGGCGACTGCAGATTGATAAATACCCTTTGTTAACACAGATGGGTGCCTGGCGCGAGCACAACGGGCAGGATAGCACCTGTCTGGAGAAAGCCGTCGAAGATGCCACCTTTATTATCCCTGAAAAACACTACCGCATCATTAATGGTAAGCGAATGTACGGTGGTTTTTATACCAAGGCACAGATGAAGGAGCTGATCGATTATTGTCAGCAACGTAACATTGAAATAATTCCTGAGATCGATATTCCCGGTCACTTTAAGGCGGCCATCGATAACTATCCTTACCTTTCGTGCAGTGGCGAAGCAGGATGGGGCACGCATTTTTCTTACCCGGCATGTCTGGGAAAGGCAAGCACTTACGAGTTTATCGAGAATGTGCTAAGTGAGGTGGCCGAGCTGTTTCCATCGAAATACATTCATATTGGGGGCGATGAGGTAAATAAGGATGAGTGGAAGCGCTGTAAGAAGTGTCAGCGTGCCATCCGTAAAGCCGGGCTGAAGAATGAACATGAACTGCAATCACACTTTAACCATCATATCGAAGAATTCCTTGCAGCCAAGGGTAAGCAGCTGATGGGCTGGGACGAGATTGTGGAAGGTGGCGTTAGCGAGCACTCAACCGTAATGTGGTGGCGCAACTGGGCACCCAATACCATTCGCGATGCTGCTAAAAACGGAAATGATGTGATTGTGACTCCTGATTTTGAGTATTATTTCGATTTCACACACGCTGCTACCCCGCTGAGTAAAGTGTATAACTTTGAGCCGGTGCCCGATGACTTTACCGAGGCCATGGCTGCCCGCGTGCTGGGGGTTCAGGCCAATATATGGACCGAGGGAATTCCCAATACGGATCGCCTCTACTATCAATCTTTGCCACGTATGCTGGCCTTGGCCGAGAGTGGATGGACAGCAAAAGATCTGAAGAGCTATAGTAAGTTTGAGGAGCGTTTGCCGCGTCATTATCGTTATTTCGAAAGTCAGGATCTGTTTTATCATTTGCCTGTATTGGGTGCTTACGAAGATGAAACAGTGTTTATCCAAAATACAGCCTTTCAATTGGAGATACCGCTGGAGGGTATGACGGTGTATTACACACTGGATGGATCAACGCCCACACAACAATCGGCTGTCTATGAAGGACCCGTGGCTATCGATCAGGCCTGTACCGTGCGTTTTCGTGCTTATAAAGGCGATGTGTTCAGTAAAATATACGAAGCGAAATACACGCAGCAGACACCAGCTGATGCGGTGGAGGCAAGTGTGCAACCAGGCTTGCATCGTAGCTATGTAGAAGGGCGTTACTGGAACTGTAAAGACGTGCCCCTGACCAACATTGCCGCTGCGCAGACCCGTGTAGATGACTTTGGCCTGGGGCAATACGAGGGACAAAGCAACTATGCCCTGGTATTTGAAGGCTATTTCAAAGCGGAAGAAGAAGGGGTTTACACCTTTTATACGAACTCCGATGATGGCGATCAATTGTCTGTACATGGGAACATTATTGTTGATAATAACCCAAGTCACGGACCGCGTATGCGCCGGGGATCCATTGCTTTAAAAGCCGGTTTGCATCCCCTGCAGCTTATCTATTGTCAGATAGGCGGCGGTGCCGTACAGGAAGTTTTTGTGGAAACACCGGGGCAGGAGAAGCGCCTGGTACAACCCGCTGAGCTATTTTGTAAGATAAATTAATCAGAAGCATTCAATATGAAACAGATTATATCATTTTTATCCCTGCTCTTGCTGGCTGCATGTGGTCATGCTGAGGAGGCCTTAGAAGGGAAGGTTGATTTGCCGCCTTTTCATCCCAAACAGTATGTGTGTTATCGCACTGCAGAAGCTTTAAATATTGATGGTAAGCTGGATGAGGCTGCCTGGCAGCAAGCGCCCTGGACTGATCTATTCGTTGATATAGAGGGTGATAAAAGGCCGGCTCCTTCGCTGGCTACACGGGCCAAGATGTTGTGGGACGATAACTACCTGTACATTGCCGCGTATTTGGAAGAGCCGCACCTATGGGCTACGATTACCGAGCGCGATGCTGTGATTTATTATGACAATGATTTTGAGGTCTTTATTGATCCTGATGGTGATACGCACGGTTATTACGAGTTTGAAGTGAATGCCTTTAATACCGTGTGGGATCTGATGCTGGCCAAGCCCTATCGCGATGGAGGGCCGGCCATCAATCACTGGGATATCAATGGCCTGAAATCGGCTGTTCATCTGCAAGGCACCATCAATCAACCTGATGACCTTGATGAAGGATGGTCGATAGAGATGGCTTTTCCACTGGATGTGCTTAATGAATATAATGGGGGAGTGCCTGCTAAAGCCGGCAATCAGTGGCGCATTAACTTTAGCCGTGTGCAGTGGCAGCTCGACGTGAAGGATGGCGAATATGTCAAACGTATTAACCCGGATACCAATAAGTCCTACCCGGAGAACAACTGGGTGTGGTCGCCACAGGGTTTTATTGCCATGCATCGTCCCGAGACATGGGGTTTCCTGCAATTCTCGGATGTGGAAGCTGGCAAGGGCGAAGAGGCTTTTGTTTTCAATGATGATGAGCTGGTGAAATGGGAGCTGTACAGCGTCTATCATGCACAGCGTTTATACCGTCATGCCACCGGGCGCTATACCGATGAGCTGACAGCTTTACACAAGCTGAAGCTGCCCGCAACAAAATATGTGACTTCCCTGGCGGTAACCAATTCCTTGTTCGAGGCCATTGCTACACGACCCGAAAGCGATTATCAGTGGCACATCAATAACGAGGGACGCACCTGGAGAACGAAAAAATAACATCTTATCTTTATAATTATGAAGCAATTTTTATTACTGATTGGTTTTTTGCTGGCGCTGATGCCTGCCCAGGCACAAAAAGAAGAGACGGCCAAGCAAAAAGATAAACGCATGGCGTGGTTCAAAGATGCTAAGCTGGGTATCTTCATTCATTATGGTATCTACGCCGTGAATGGTATCGATGAATCATGGTCGTTTTTTAACGGTTACATCAACTACGACGACTACATGAAGCAGTTGGAAGGTTTTACAGCAAGCAAGTACGATGCTGAAGCATGGGCACGGCTAATCAAAGAGAGTGGTGCCAAATATTCGGTGCTCACCACCAAGCATCACGATGGTGTGGCGCTGTGGGATACGGAAACAGATCATTACAGCACCGTGAAGCATACACCGTCCGGCAAGGATATAGTGGCTCCTTTCGTGAAGGCCTTGCGCAAGGAGAAACTTAAGGTGGGACTGTATTATTCACTCATCGACTGGTCGTACCCCGATTATCCGGCACACCTGCGTAACGAGAAGCGTTACACCGATGATCCCCAGCGCTGGGCGCGCTTCACCGATTTCTATTTCAAGCAGATGAATGAGCTGTCCGGTCGTTTTAATCCCGACCTGTATTGGTTTGATGGCGACTGGGAGCATTCGGCTGAAGAGTGGAAATCCAGTGAGCTGCGCGATCTGATGCTGAAATATAATAAGAACATCATTTTGAACAGCCGTCTGCAAGGCTATGGCGATTATGATACGCCCGAGCAAGGCGTGCCCATTAACAAGCCTAATAATCCCTATTGGGAACTGTGTATGACCATGAACGACTCATGGGGTTATCAGCACAACGACCATAATTATAAGACACCTTATCAGCTGATCCGTATCTTTGTGGATTGTATCAGCATGGGTGGAAACCTCTTGCTGGATATTGGTCCTAAAGCGGATGGCAGTATTCCGCAACCACAGCTCGATATTTTAAAAGAGTTCGGTCGGTGGACAGGAAAGCACGGTGAGGCCATTTACGGAACACGAGCGGGTATCGATCATAAATATTTCAACGGCCCATCGGCTGTGTCAAAAGATGGAAAAACACTATATCTGTATATCGATCGTCAACCTAAGCAGCCTGTTATGGTAAGCGGCCTTGATGTAGATATTGATAAGGTTCGTCTGGTGGGTTCCGATGCGACACTGCCGTACCGTGCAGAGGACAGTTTTCTGGCTATCGATTTGGATGCACAGCAGTGCGACCCAACCATGACGGTTGTTGCTGTTGATCTGAAGCAGAGTATCAAGCTGGTAAACCCCGTAACTGCATTGCAGACATTGGAAACCGCCGAGGTGATGAAAGATGAGGCTTGGCGCGAGAAGCATAAAATTGCTCTTGCCGACATGGGAGAACCCATTCCCGGAGGACACTATAACGGTCCAACAGCCTTGTCGAAAGATAAAACCATTTTGTACCTGATGGTGGATGGTAAAAATAACGGTCCCCTAGTGGTTCGTGGTTTGAAGAATAAAATTAACCGCATCTGGGTAGTTGGCAATGGCACTAAATTGAGTCATAAGGTCATTGGAAAACAGTACTGGAGCGAAGTGCCGGGCATCACTTATATTGATGTGCCGGAAAAAGTACTGGATAAAGACATGACGGTGATTGCCGTACTGCTCGACGGTAAACTTGACCTGTATCGCGGTAAGGGCCATGTGATTGAGAGTAACTAAAGCTAAATAATATTGGTTGTAAAGGCCTTGAATGATATTCTGTATTGTTCAAGGCCTTTTTTTTACCTTCAACCCACTTAGGGGTTGGTCGGGATGTGTACGCACATGGTGCCGCAGGTTGTCACCTGCGGTTATTCATATTCAACCCCTCTGGGTTTGGGTGTGGTTTGCATAAGGAAAGAATCTTTGTTCGTTTGTAGAAACATGATATTCATTTTAAGCTGGAATTAATCCCGAAGGGATTTCATATTAATAGCCCTGTGCGCAAGACAGGGTATCGGTCATGTTATCATAGCAACTGCAGCGCAGTTGAATACTCCGTGTCTGTTGGCGGTAGAGTTACATTTGATTATACTACAGCATTCTTCCCTTTGCTATTGAAAGCAAGGGGAAGTACAGCGCCTAAGGCGGTGGGATGGGGATCAGAGTTTGGTTTTAACTGTGCTTCTATCATCACGGCCAAAGCTCATAACCTATTTCTTTGGTGCGCCGCCATAATAGGAGGGTTTAGCGGATGTGTGGCCGAGGTTTTATTGAAGAAGTGCATCAGGCAGGGGGAGTCGATGTGTGTAAAATTATAAGTGACAAGCCTTGAAATCTTTATAATTTCGTAGTTTTACATCGCTATTAACACTTAATCGAATATTATGCACCAGAAGAAAGAGATTATACTGCTCAATATATCAGGGGAAGATAAGCCCGGACTAACGGCCAAACTAACTGATATCTTATCACATCATGGCGTTCATATTCTGGATATTGGTCAGGCAGTTATCCACGACGACCTGGCGCTGGGCATATTATTTGAGGTTCCTGCTGCGGCTGAATCGGCTCCGGTGCTAAAGGAATTACTTTTTCAGTCCTATGAACTGGGACTCAACCTTAAGTTTACACCCGTTACCGAAGAAAAGTACCGCGATTGGGTGGGGCAGCAAGGAAAAGAACGATTTATTATTACCCTGCTGTCCCGCAAGCTAAGCGCCGGTCAATTATCGCAAGTAACGCGTATCATATCGGCACAAGGTCTTAATATCGATTATATTTCGCGCCTTAGTGGCCGTGTGTTGCTCGATGATCACGAGGGTAATGATAAGTCAGTAGTAGAGTTTTCGGTTAGGGGCACACCCAAGGACGGAGCAGCCATGAAACAACAGTTTATTGATATTTCAGGTGAGTCAGGCGTTGATATTGCCTTTCAGGCCGATAATATTTTTCGTCGTAACCGTCGTCTTGTGTGTTTCGATATGGATTCAACACTGATACAAACCGAGGTGATCGATGAGCTGGCAGAGAAAGCCGGGGTGGGGGCTGAGGTGAAAGCCATCACCGAAGCAGCTATGCGGGGTGACATCGATTTCAACGAAAGTTTTATTCAGCGGGTAGCTTTGTTGAAGGGACTGGATGAAAGCGTAATGAAAGATATTGCCGAGCAGTTGCCCATTACCGAGGGTGCCGAGCGTCTGTTCAAGACCCTGAAGAAGTACGGCTACAAAACAGCCATCCTATCGGGTGGATTTACCTATTTTGGCAATTACTTGAAGAGCAAGCTGGATATTGACTATGTTTTTGCCAATGAACTGGAGATTGAGGGAGGGAAGCTGACCGGGCGTCATAGCGGAGAAATTGTGAATGGCGAAAAGAAAGCTGAATTACTTAAACTACTGGCCTTTAAGGAGGATATTCACCTGGAGCAGGTGATTGCCGTGGGCGATGGCTCCAATGACCTACCCATGCTGAAGCTGGCCGGTCTGGGAATTGCTTTTCATGCCAAGCCGCGTGTGCGTGCATCAGCCCGCCATCATATATCTACCATCGGGCTCGATGCTTTGTTATACCTTCTGGGCTTCAGAGATCGTGAGATAAATATCTAAGCGGAAGAGTATTCAGAGGTGCTTTCTCGCTAAATAATTTTATTATTTTTGCCGCCCAATAACTTGATTTGATTATGGGTAAGGGTATTTTTCATCGTTCTGAGCTGCTGATGGGGCAGGGAGTGATGCAGGCTTTGGCCACCAAAAGGGCCATCTTATTTGGCATTGGCGGTGTAGGAAGTTGGTGTGCCGAGAGTCTAATACGCACCGGTCTTCGGCATCTCACCATTGTTGACAGTGACCGGGTAGATGTAAGCAATATCAACCGTCAGCTGATGGCCACATGTAAAACGGTAGGGCAGGTTAAGACGGAGGCGCTCAAAAACAGACTGCTGGAAATTAATCCGGATGCACAGGTAACACCGATACAGCAGATTTATGGTCGCGATACAGCCGATCAATTCAGGCTGGAGGATTATGATATTGTGATTGATGCCATTGATAGTTTGAGTAGCAAGGCACACCTGATCAGACATGCCGTGGGGCTTAATGTTATTTTTGTATCATCGATGGGCGCTGCCTTAAAGGTGGATCCTACGCGCGTTAGGGTGTCTTCTTTTTGGAAGGTACAAGGCTGTCCGCTGGCTCGTAAAGTGCGTAAGATGTTACGTAAATGGCAAGTGGATGAGCAGTACTTTCCGTGTGTTTATAGCGATGAGGTACTCGAAAACGAAGGTGCCTATTTGCTGAAGGTAAGCGATGAGGAGGATGGTGTGGCTGAGGATGAAGCCCTGCCAGGCGATCCTGCGCTGGCAAGACATACCTGGGATGCTAAAAAGGCTTCCATCAACGGAAGTCTGGCACATGTAACCGGAATATTTGGTTTTACCATGGCGGGTCTGGTTATTCAGCGGATACGCGAAGAGGTAAAATATCGCGAATTGGAAGCGAGTTCTATAGAAGCATAAAAATATCTAGCAAAGTACGCGAAATTAAAAAAAACGCAAAGAAAGCAAGGTTTTGAATTATAAATCAATCGCTTGCGCCTTTGCGTTTCTTAGTGTTATTGGGTGAAATATCCATTTCGGATATCTCTACTTTAGACACTTATAGACAAATACTAGTAACCAAAAATATCTTCTAAAGCCAGTTCGTGTACTTTACCAAGACTGGCCAGGGCTTTCTTGTCCAGGTCCGACTTGCGACCTAATACCATGTAGGTGTAGTTTTTGCCTTTAATGTGTTCATTGAAAAAGGTTTCAAACTCATCCAATGAGATATTTTCGGCCTTCTTATAAATATCTTCACGCACATCGTAATCAATGCCCCGGTCGGCATTGGACAAGTATTCCCAAAACAGGTCTTTATTGGTAATGCGTTCGGTATTAAGCTGCTTTACAATTCCTTCGCAGGCCTGCTTAAATTGTGTTTCGGCGCGTGGCATCTCATTCATCAGTTCTTTTAGTGTGGCTGTGGCAATGCCCAGCTTATCGGCCTGTGTGCCCAGGCGACCATAGATAAAGTTATCCTTGTTATGTTTGCTTGCATTGATATAACCGGCGCCGGCGGAGTAGGCCAATGCCTTCGATTCGCGTATCTCCTGAAACACTACTGATGAGAGTCCCGAACCAAAATAATTATTAAACACCTCTGCATAAGGTAATATTTCGGTATCAAAAGGTCTATCTTTCACCAGCAGCAGAATATTGGCCTGGTTGATGTCGTAATCCACCACATACACATTGGATTGCTCATCGTTTCGCATTTCGTACTCAACAGCCTGTGGCAGTGGAGCCAGCTCATCGGGTGTGGTATGGTGCTTTGTCAGCAGGCCAGTAACTGTTGCGGGCGACGATGGACCGTAGTAATAAACCTTGTGCTCATAGTAGGTCATCTCGTTGAGCTGACGGGTGAGCTCTTCGGGTTTGATAGATTTGAGCTCCTCGGCACTAAGCAGGTGTTTGCGGGGCGATTTTTCTCCATATAGGCCAAAATCAACCATGGCATTGAAGATGCGTCCCTGACTCTTTTTAGCATCAGCTCTTTTCTTTAAGATACTGCTTACAAACTCGTCGTAGGTTGCCTGGTCGGCCTTGGCATTATGAATGATGTGTTCGAGTATCTCGATGCCTTTCTCCAGTTTTTCGTCAAGACCTGCCACGGTAACATAGCAGCGCTCGCTTCCTGCATCTACATAAAGGCTAAGGCCATGGCGAAACAGCTCTTTGCGTAGCTCTTCGGGCGAATATTGATTGGTGCCTAATAGCGGCAGGTAATCAACGGCCAGCGGAAACTGTAGGTTGTGATTCTTACCCAGGTCGATTACATAGTTGAGGCGGAATAGACCGTTGTTTACGTTTTTCGAGTGGAAGAAGTCAAGACCTGGCTTCAGGGTTTCCTTATGCAGCTTGCTGTCAAAATCAACAAAGACAGGCTCGATGTCACTCACTTCCGTGGCGAGGAAATCTTCGGCAAAATCAGATTGCAGTTCGCGATTGACCGGCACCGCTGTGATGGCCGGTTTTTCAACCTTCACCAGGGCACTGTTATCACCGGTGCGCTTGTACGCCAATACATAATTGTCGGCATATTTTTCCTTGGCAAAGGCCATTACCTGCTCTTTGGTTATCTGCTTCATCTTATCCAGACTGGCCAATACATCAGCATGCGATCGGCCACCGGTAAATTCATTCATCAGCGAGTAGGCCGAGTAGAAAGGATATTCAAGGGCATTCATAAAGTCCAAGCGTTCCTTATTGACAATGGCCTCGATGAGCCACTCCTCAAAATCACCTTCTTTTACTTTATCCAATTGCTCCAGCAATAAATCTTTTACCTCGTCAAGTGTTTGTCCCTCGCGTGGCTTGCCCCGGAAAATGTGCATGCCGTAGTCGCGCATAAACCACGATCCAGTGTAGGCGCTCAGTACCTTCTGCTTTTGCACCAGGTTAAGATCAATTAATCCGGCCTGTCCGTTGTAAAGAATAGAGCTGATCAGGTCAACCATCAGCTCATCATCGCTGCCGATGCCATCAAAGCGAAAAGCCATTTGTAAACTCACGGCATCCGGCCCCACCACCTCTTTAATAACAGGCTCCGTTATGGGTTCCTCAGCGGTAAACTGAGGTTCGCTCAGCTCTTTCTTCTCCAGTTGTCCAAAGTGTTTATCAATCAGCTGTATGGTGGGCTCAAACTCCAGATCGCCGGCCAGCGCAATGGCCATGTTATTGGGCACATAAAACTGATCTTTGAACTTATAAATCTCCTCCATGGAGGGATTCTTAATATGCTCGGGCAAACCAATTATATCGCGGCCATAAGGATGGTTCTTATACAAGCCCTGCATCATGGCCTCTGAGGCGCGCTGTCCGTCCATGTCCTGATACATGTTAAACTCCTCGTAAACCGTTTCAAGCTCGGTATGAAACAGGCGAAGCACCAGCCCGGTGAAGCGTTCGTGCTCCAGGCGTGCCCATCGTTCCAGTTCATTTTTGGGAATCTCACACATATAAACGGTTGATTCGTAGGAGGTACCGGCATTAACGCGTGAGGCACCCATGGCGGTATTGAGCTTATCAAACTCATTGGTAGCCACAAAGGTAGCGGCTATCTGCGACAGGCTGTCTATTTGGGCGTACAGTCTCTTTTTCTCATCGAGGTCATCAGTAGCACGATGCTGCTCAAACAAATCAGAAATCTGTTCAAGATAAGCGCTTTCCTGCTCCCAGTTAACGGTACCCACCTTGCTGGTGCCTTTAAACATCATGTGCTCCATATAATGAGCCAGCCCGGTGGCATCGGGGTTTTCGAAGGTCGATCCGGCTTTTACGCCGATGAGGGCTGCCACCCGTGGCTCGTTCAGGTTGCGCGTCAGGTAAATCTTCAGTCCATTATCTAAAGTGTAGATGCGTGCGTTGTAAGGATCGTTGGTGACGGTTTCGTAGTGGTAACCATTTTTGTCAGTTTTTTGTTGGGTTTGATAGCTTTGCTGCTGGCACGAAAATAGCACCAGCAAACCTACCAGGGTTAGGAATGATAATCGTTTCATAAGTTTCGTTTTAGATATTTAAACAGTTGAAGATAATGAATAATAGTTAAACTCAAAGGGATTGATTTGCTTTTATTTATATGATGCTTTTAAAAAATCTTCATCTGTTATTCAGCATAATAGAAAGGGTGCGGCTTTCAGGATATTCTTTAGGTAATATGTATACTGAATTGAGGCAGCATTATTATGGTTAAACTATTATCAGTGTTTTATGGATTGAGAGGTGGGTGAAAACAATTAAAAAACTCCCGCCCTGCAAAGCAGAACGGGAGTTGTGATTCCAGAAAAGGAGAAAAAGTACTTTGCTTAATTCTCAAAAAAGTCGAGTTCGGCTATGGCTACCGATGGGCTGCCTCCGGCACCTCTTTCGGATATAATTTTTATATACCTTGTTTTTATCGGTTTTGCGAATGTTTTAGTTCTTTTTACCGGATCATTAATCAGGTTACCAAATTCAAAGTCGCTGATTTTTTTCCATTTCTTACCGTTTTTACTCCAGTAAATGCTTCCTGTTTCCATCATCCCCTCCTTGTGTTGGTTTTGAGGCGTGTAGGCAAATCCGGTAATGCTACGAACAGCCCCCAGGTCGATGGCGATGGTATGCGGATGTGTTGCTTCATCGTCAGATTGCCAGTAGCTTCCGTCGTTGTTGTCAAATGCACTGCTGGCTTCAAACCCTTCTTTACTGCTGCTTACCTCCATTAGTTTCCAGTTGTTTTTAAGTATGCCCAGGTGCAGTGAGGTAACGCTGCCGGATTCCTTTTGACTAAAAGCACGTGCTTTAATCTCTTTGGATAGCGGCATGTTAAAAGGGCCAGTATAAAGTGTCGATGTGCTTGTAGGGGTGCTTCCGTCCAGGGTATATCGTATTTCCATATTGGCATTCAGGTTGCCTGTGGCATCAATGCCATGCTTCTTCCACCCGAAATCGTTGGCTTTTGGCGACAGCCTTACTTCGCCTTCATTGTTACGATTAATAACAATTTGCGGCGGACGACTTTGGTAGTAGTGTGCAGATACCTTATTGAGTGTGGCATCCAATCGTGACTTGAGAATGCGAATACGAAATTGCTTGCTTGTTACATTGGGGAAGCGCAGTATCTTTTTATAGCCTACAGTGGTTCCCGAGGCTATCTCCTTCCACGATCCATCTATCATCGCATCCAATGCATGTTCTTCTATGCGCTGGCTGTGCGTTGATATCGCTTCCTGCAAAACAAAGCGGTTGATGATTTCCTGCTTGGGCAGGGTGATGATTATTTCATTGTTATATTCGGCCGTGTTGATATGACTTAGCTCGTCATCATCCAGAATTTCTTTCGGAGCCTTCGCGGCGGCTAACTTATCGTTGCCGTATGTTTCGCGTATTCTTTTTCCTGTTTCTTCCAGTACCGCCACATCTTTATCTGAGAAACGCCCTTCTCGGTTGGGGGGTATGTTCAGCAAAAAGGTAGAGTTACCACCCACGGCACGCTCGTAAATGTCGAATACATCATCAGGGTTACGAACCTTCTGGGTTGTCTCATCGCGGTAGAACCAGCCCTCGCGAATAGAGGTGTTGGTTTCGGCTGGCAGATAGTGCAGATAGTTGGCATTCATTAGTTTTTCGCGGCTGCCTATGTCGCCATGCAGATCGGGAAAGCGACTCATCTGGTCTGGATCTTCTTCAAAAGGAACGATATCCCACTCGGTTTCTCGCGTAGCGCCACTCTCGTTTCCACACCAGCGAACATCTTCGCGGCCAAAGATAACCGTTTCGGGTGCCAGAGTACGGATGAGTTTTTTCCAGGCGGGGTAATGATACTTCTGTCCTCCCTTGCGCTTGGGGTGAGCTCCGTCGAACCATACTTCGTGCACGGGGCCATACTCGGTGAGCAACTCAAATAGTTGATTCAAAAAGTACTCGTTGTAATCATCTACCTCAAACTCAAAAGTGGTTTTGTTGGCAAAGGGACGTCCCTCCACAGGGCGGGGTATTGTGCGTGTGGTGTATTTGCTCAGGTTGCCGTATAAACCCTCGGGGTTTTCGATCTGGTACAGGTCGGCCGGCGACAGGTAAACACCCAGCTTAAGGCCGTATTTTTGACAGGAGGCCGATAGCTCTTTGAGCACATCCCCCTTGCCATTTTTAAAGGGTGTTGACATGATGCCGTGCTGCGTATAGCGAGACTGCCACAACACAAAGCCATCGTGGTGCTTGGCCGTAAACACTACCAGTTTCATGCCCGCGGCTTTCATTGCCTTGCACCATTGGTCGGTGTCGAGGTTATGGAGGTCGAATATTTTGGGGTCTTCTTTACCGTTGCCCCATTCCATGCGGGTGAAGGTGTTGGGGCCAAAGTGCACAAATCCGGTGAACTCGTGTTTTTTGTATTCGTATTGGTTGGGGCTGGGGACCACATGAGCTGCTTTGCGAATTATTTCTTCGGGGGTGTCGCCTTCATCTATCTTAATCGTATTAGAAGGGGTAATTGGTTTTTGTGCCCAGGCCATCGTATGCAGTATAAACAGCATGAGCGTGAGAATAAAAAGGTTCTTCATTGGATATTCAATAAGTGATTTGTGTATTATTTTGCTGCCTCCAAAGTAAACTAATAATGGGATAAGATCAAACTAATAATTCGGCCTTTCAAGGTGTTGTGGATAGGGTGTAGCATGGTTTTCCTATCCCGGATTGGCAGGATGTTCAAATTGTAATAAAGTCATGGCTAAAGCCATTTGCCGCGTGAGGGGTTGTCCCCCATCTTGAAAGATGGGGTTAGGAGATGGGGTGGCTGTTCGGATCAGTCTTTGACGAGGGGCAGCAGCTCATTGTCAATCTTCTTTTTTGCTGTTTTGTAGCCCAGCTCAATAATTTCATCAAGCTTATTAAAATCCCACATCGAATAATCCGATATTTTTTCAGGTTCAATATACAGGTCACAATGCAAGCGGCTGGGCCGTTGGTTCTGCAGAATGGTGAGGTTGAAAACGCGCTCTGCTACCTCTTTGGCACTTTTAAAAGACTCTGTTTTACGGTCGGTCACTACGCTGGAGCCAATGACTGTATCACAGTCAAACATAAGGGGTTCAACGGGCAGGTTCATAAATAAGCCACCGTCCACATAGGTGTGCCCATCAATAATTGCCGGCTTGAAAGCTACGGGCACACTGCTGCTGGCAATTACCCATTCAAACAGCTGATTACCATCGCTCACCATTTTCACTTTGCCCGTATTCATATTACTGGCCACCACGCAAAATGGTTTTTTCAAGCGACTAAAATCATCGTGCCCTACCTGTTTCTCAAGGGCTTCTTTAACACCGTTTAAATTCACCAGTCCACCGCTGAGCAGATCCAGGTTAAACCAGTTCCAAACTTTCTCTTCCTTCAGCAGCTTGTGGATTTGCTTTGCATCATAGCCGGCGCAGTACAATACACCAATGATGGCGCCCATGCTGGTGCCTGCCACCTTGTGGACAGGAATATTGTATTCCTCAAGTGCCCGTATCACGCCGATGTGTGCAAATCCTTTGGCACCGCCGCCGCCCAGGGCCAGTCCTGTTTTTCCAAGTTGATCCATGGTTATAATACTTCCAATAGCATTTGTTGGATGGCGCGTGTATCCTCAATTTGGTATTCTTCCTCCAGCTTTTTCCAGTCGATTGTCATTCGCATGGCCTTACTTTCCATTAGGTGGACGATGTCATCTTTGCTCAGAAGAAGTTGTGTTTTGTAGTACGAAACATTCCATTTATCAATAAACTTCTCTTCGGTATTGGTGAAGGTGCCGCTTACACTTCGGCCATCGGCTAACGACAGTGTGATGGGGCGATCCATGGCCGTATAACCAAAGTAGCGGTTGGCGTCACCAATGGGCATCATAAACTCAAAGTTAATGGATATTTCACCTTTGTTGTTAGTGACGGCAGCCATGCACCGTACCCGTCCTTTTTCCTCACCGAAGAAACGAGCCAGGCGTTTACTTACTGCGTTGCAGAGTTCCATTTTTTCTGAGGAGGCTTCTTTATCGGAACTGATGCTTAGACTGGCCCTTGGTTTGCTTTCAGTAGCAGGTTTTGTTTCCGTAGTTGGTGCACTCACAGCAGGTGTTCCGGTATCTTTCTCGTATTTCCAGGTGCCATTTTCATAAAGAATAACAGTTTTGCCATATTGGGTGATGGCCTTAACGGTTTGTGCTGATGTAAGCAGCGGGGCTGATATCAGTGCTGCAAAAGAGAGAATGTATTTGATCATAAGGTCCTTTTTTTGTAAAGATAGGAAAAAGTTGAAGCAACAAAAAGGGCCCCCTTTCGAGGTCCCCGTATTGACTAACAGTAAAGGAAATAAATTTTCTTAGGCTGGTGACAAGCTTGTAATTATTTGTGTTGCCAGCTTTTCAAAGGCTTTGTGAAGTGTTTTGTCCGAAGAGTGATAAATGCTTTTACCACTATCGCTTGTGGCTTCAATATCCATTACAACGGTATTTGCCCTAAAAGAGGAATATTAAATTCACGGGCCAACTCTTCGCCACCACCTTTACCAAATATGTTATATTGTTCATCGGGATGAGCCTTAGGCGTAAACCAGCTCATGTTTTCCACAATGCCCAGCAGTGGCATTTTAATGGAAGAATGTCTGAACATACTTAGTGCCTTCCTGCCATCGGCCACCGCCAGTTGCTGGGGGGTAATTACTACCAATGCTTGCGCCTTTTTTAGGTCTTGCGCCAGCGTAATGCAGATATCGCCGGTGCCGGGTGGCATGTCAATCACCAAAGCATCAAGTGGCCCCCAAAGGGTGTCGTTAATAATTTGTTTTAGTGTTTTTGATGCCATGGGTCCCCGCCATATTACCGCATCTTCCTTGTTAGTAAGGAGTCCAATGGACATGATTTTGACCCCGTACTTTTCGATGGGTACGATGTAGTTCTTATTGTTTTGTTGGCTCAGGCGGGGTCGCTGACCTTCCAGGCCAAACTGAATAGGAGTGGAGGGGCCGTATAAATCGGCATCCAAAAGACCGGTTGATAAGCCTTCGCGTGCCAGGCTGACGGCCAGGTTAGCAGCTACTGTCGATTTGCCTACGCCTCCCTTGCCCGAGGCCACCATGATGATGTGTTTTACATCGGGCAAAAGCTCTTTCTCCTGCTGCGGAATTACCATTTTATATTCTGACATAGTGTTATTGTTTAGGCTATTTATATACTTAATACAATTTGCGATGGTAAAGCGAGTAAAATTGTTCTACTCCTGTGCTCTTTGTGCCAGGTAATTCCAGGCACGGCGTATTTGTATGGCTGCTTCTGATTGCGGTGCATAGTCAACAATGGTTTTTTGTGCCAGCATGGCTTCCCTTGCGACCCGACTAAATGGTATTTTGGCCAGTAGAGGAATGTTAGCTCTTTTCAGCCCTTGCTCTACTTCTTGCTCAACCATTTGATTAATGCCGGATTTATTGATAACAGCCGAAATGGGGATATTAAAATTACGGATGAGGCTAATGAGCCGCTGGGCATCGTGCCAGCCACTTTGCGTGGGTTCAATAACCAACAGTACTTGATGGGTGCCGGTGAGCGAAGCAATAACAGGGCAGCCAATGCCCGGTGGTCCGTCGCTTAGCAGGTAGCGTGCCTTCCTGTTTTTTGCTTCCTGTGCGGCTTTACGGCGGATAAAGCTTACCAGCTTGCCCGAGTTTTCTTCGCCGGGACCCATCTGTGCATGCACAAAAGGACCATTGGCTGTATCAGACAGAAACCATTGGTTACCGCTGTTGGGCGTTGACGTAATGGCCTCTTGAGGGCATAAGCGTTCGCACAGGCGGCAGCCTTCGCAGCTAAAGGGGTTAATATGATAGCTTCCGTCCTTTAGCTCAATGGCTTTATAGCGGCAGTGCTCAAAGCAAAGTCCACATTGCGAGCAATCTGAATCATTGATGTGAGCCGTCCATCCGCTGGTAAAAACGCCATTTTCTAACACTGTGGGTTGCAGCAGCAGAAACAGGTCGGCCGCATCCACATCGTTATCGCAGATCACAGCACTGTCGGCTAGTGCTGTGAGTGCGGCTGTGATGGTGGTTTTGCCGGTGCCTCCCTTGCCGCTTAATATGGTTATTTCATGCATATTGCAATAGCTTACTTTGTAGATGGGTAATAATTGCTTGATAGGCTGTTGTAATTGTATCCGGAATGTCATCCAGCAGCGCTCCGCGGGCGTATTGATGAGCGTAGTTGCTTGAGAAAGGTATCTTTCCCAGTACTTCAATCTTTTCTGCTGCCAGGTAGTCGTCGAGCGCCTTGAAGTTGTCCTCGTATTTGTTAATGATGACCCCAAAGGGTTGTTGAAGCTCGCGCATAAGGGCAACCATCAGCTTTAAATCGTGCAGGCCGAAGGGGCTTGGTTCGGTAACCAAAATAGTGTAATCAGCTTGGGTTACGGTGGCTACCACCGGGCAGCTTGTTCCCGGAGGGGCGTCCAGCAGCTGTATGTCGGCATTTACGTGATGACTCTTAAGTAGCTCTTTAATGGCCAGCGTTTGCATGGGTGAGCCAATATTCAGTCGCCCTTCAACCAGCGAAGTATGCTCGCAGTTACCGTAGCAGCTCAGTTGTGCAATGGGATGCGCCTCTTCAATAATAGCCTCGGGAACGGGACAGGCGTAAGTACATGCGCCACAGGAGTGGCACAGGCTTTTGTTGACCTCGGCAAAGTTGGCTGTGGGAAGAACTACAATGGCGTTAAACTCGCAATATTCAACACATTGACGGCAGAAAGTGCATTGGGATGTGTCGATGTGTGGTATCATCTGATGAATAGCTTCTTCGCTTTGTTTCTTGTAACCCTTTAAAAAAAGAGCATCATTGGGCTCTTCTACATCGCAGTCGATGAGTTGCACCGAGGCTGTTGCCTGTGTTTTTAAGTGATGAAAGAGGTTCAGTGAAACGGTGGTTTTGCCCGTGCCTCCTTTACCACTGGCGATAGCTATCTTTACTGACATTCTTCATGATACTGGTTGATGATATTTCTGATTTCTGACATCTGAAAACCATATTGTTTGCGTAGTTGTCCCAGTTGCGCCTCACCGTTAACATGCTTAGGTAGTTGTAAATGCTGCTGCAGATAGGGCAGAGGTACTTTGTAGGTGTCTACCACTTCCTGAAGCCTTAGTTTACCGTTAATGACTGTTGTTTGTTTAAGATCTGCCTGTATAGCATGCTTTGTAACGGGTGCCTGGGGATGCTGATGGCTTGTATGTTTGCTATTTTCTACTGGTCTTGTTATGTCGCTTGGTTTTACAAAAAACGGAATAATCAATAATGAAAGACAAATAAATACGAAGCACCATGATATAAGTGATTTAGCACTTGAGGAATTAACCATTCTACTGAAAATGGTTTTAATGAAGCCCCAGTGTAGCACAATATGAACCACCAGAAGGGCTATCATCACCAGGCTGATATAAAAATGAATATCGCCCCACTGGTGCCGGTCCATACCCAGCCATTGCAGATTTTTACCTGCGCCCGCTTGTGCCCACCGATCCTGCCCCGAGGGCAGGGTGTATTTTATTAAAAGCCCAATGCCACTTATTGCACAGAGGCAAAATAATAGCAAGGCATCGATAATGAAATTGATGCTTGACTTCTTCATCGGTTATCTGTAGTTAATAAATAAAAGGCAGAGGATGACTTACAATTGTGAGAAATAGATGATTCTGAGTCACCCTCTGTCACCACTCATTTTGCTTATTTGTGAGTTTGCTGAAACACTTACTCGTTTCCGGATCTGAATTTGAATCCGAAGCCCCATTTACGGCGACCTCTTCCTCGTCCCATGCCCGCCTCTGATTGAGAAGGTGCATCTTTACTGTTTTTTGAAGTACGGCATTTGCCTCTACCTCTTCCGGTACCGGGACCTTGTCCCGATGGTCCGCTTGCGTCGAATCTTGGCATAATAAACCGGTTTTAAACGGATAATTTATCGATGATTACTCCCACGGTACTGTTGGCATCATCCAGCATCACCATCTGAATCTTAAATTGATTAAGCAAATCTTTTGCTTTGGGTCCGAAGTCACCGGAGATAATTCGTTTCACCCCCAGCTCAATCATCTTCTCGGCTGCCTTTGTGCCGGCACCGCCTTGTGCATCGCACTGTTCGTTGGCAATAAACTGCGTACTGCCATTGCTTGTGTCATAAACGCAAAAATAGGCAGCGCGACCAAAGCGCAGGTCAAATTTTGCATCGGTGCTGTCTCCGCTTGATGTGATAGCAATCTTCATAATATCTCGTGTTATTTCATTTTTTTAATGATGGGTTCAATGGCATCTGACTTACAGATGGGACAGTCTTTACTGTTGTCATCGGGCAGGTTAAAGCGCGCGTGACAGGCATTGCATACATACCAGTCATCATCGAGGTGTGCGTTGCCAAACACTGTTTTGAACTCACAGGATTCAACCAGTGATTTAGCAATTTTTTGACGGGCACTTTCGTAAATGCGGGCAAAGGTAGCCCGAGAAATTCCCATTAGCTTACAGGCCTCTTCCTGGTTCATATTATCATAATCGGCTAGTTTTATGGCTTCATATTCTTCGTAATTTAGTTCGACTACCCGATTGTTCTTGATATGGCCATAAGGTCTAAATCCTTTGAACCCCGGCGGGGCTACTATTTTTCGTAAACGTCTTCGTCGTGGCATAATTGAATATTGATGCTACAAATATAATGAGAATATTCTCATATAGCAAGGTTTCAAATGAGAATATTCTCATTATTAACATTCCTCATTTCAGGTTATTGTGTCAAGCATTTATTTGCAAACGTTTGCTATCTGCTGCTATAAAATATTTTAGGTGTCTTAATTAATAATTTCAGTAAAGCATTCATGTGTCTATGTATCTGTTTGGCAGTGTATTAATGATCCTTGCCGTGCCTCGTTTAAGCTTTTTTGCCTGAGAGTGAGGTGCTGTTGAGAAGCCTAATCACCTCAATGTATTTATTTTTGGGGTAATTTATCAAGGTGATAAATAAAGTAATAGAGCTAATTTAAATATTCCAGTATATGAAGAAGTTATTTGTTCTGCAGTTACTATTAATGATGGGCTTTGGGCTTTTTGCCGAAGTACTGACATCGCCCGGAGGCACATTAAGAATGAACTTTTCTGTAAAAGAGGGCAAGCCTGTTTATTGGCTGGAGCGAGGTAGTAAAATGGTGATTAAACCTAGTTACCTGGGGCTGGAGCTAAAAGATGCCACTGATCTGATGGATGGTTTTGAGCTGACGGATGTGGAAACATCCAGTATTGATGATACCTGGCAACCTGTGTGGGGCGAGTGGAAGAGCATTCGTAACCATTACAACGAGATGGCCGCTACCCTAACGCAAGTAGAAACGGGTCGTCAGCTGCTGTTGCGTTTTCGCCTGTTTGACGATGGACTGGGCTTTCGTTATGAATTTCCGGAGCAAGATAACATGACGCATTTTGTAATTAAGGAAGAGCGTACGCAGTTTGCCATGGCCGGTGACCATACGGCTTTTTGGATACCGGGTGATTACGATACCCAGGAGTATGATTATACCGAGTCGCGTTTAAGCGAAATTCGCGGGCTCATGGACAAGGCTATCACGCCCAATGCTTCCCAAACGCCTTTTTCGGATACGGGCGTACAAACGGCTTTGATGATGAAGAGTGACGATGGCCTTTACATCAACCTGCATGAGGCAGCCCTGATTGAGTATGCCTGCATGCATCTTGAGCTGGATGATGAAAATTTGGTTTTTGAATCGTACTTAACACCTGATGTTCGTGGTGATAAGGGCTATCTTCAGGCTCCCTGTACTTCGCCCTGGCGCACGGTGATTGTTAGCGATGATGCCGCCGATATACTCATGTCGAACATTACTCTGAATCTGAATGAGCCTTGCGCTTATGAAGATGTGTCGTGGATTACACCCGTGAAATACATTGGTGTATGGTGGGAGATGATTACCGGCAAGGGAAGTTGGGCTTATACCGATTTGCCAAGTGTGAAGCTGGGAGAGACGGATTATTCCAAGACGGTGCCCAATGGTAAACATTCAGCTAATAACAGCAAGGTGAAGCGTTATATTGATTTTGCTTCCGAACATGGTTTTGATGCTGTGCTGGTAGAGGGCTGGAACGAAGGCTGGGAAGACTGGTTTGATAAGTCAAAAGATTATGTGTTTGACTTTGTAACACCCTATCCTGACTTTGATGTGGCCATGCTACGCGATTATGCCAAGAGCAAAGGAGTGCGCCTTATGATGCATCACGAGACTTCGAGCTCGGTGCGTAATTATGAGCGTCATATTGATAAGGCCTATCAATTTATGGTGGATAATAACTACAACTCGGTGAAGAGTGGTTATGTGGGCGATATTTTGCCACGCGGTGAGTATCATTACGGGCAATGGATGGTGAATCACTATCAGTATGCCCTTGAGAAAGCAGCAGCGTACAAAATTATGGTGAATGCCCACGAGGCGGTGCGCCCAACAGGTCTGTGTCGTACCTATCCTAACCTGATTGGCAATGAGAGTGCCCGGGGGACTGAGTATGAGTCTTTCGGTGGTAATAATGTGAATCATACTACTATTCTGCCGTTTACACGCTTGATTGGCGGACCTATGGATTATACACCGGGCATTTTCGAAACCGATGTAAGTCAGTATAATCCCGATAATGGCTCTCGTGTACGCAGCACCATTGCGCGTCAGCTGGCGCTGTATGTTACCATGTACAGTCCTTTGCAAATGGCAGCCGACCTGCCGGAGACCTATGCCAAGCACCTGGATGCTTTTCAGTTTATTAAAGATGTAGCATTGGATTGGGATGATACGCGTGTGTTAGAGGCCGAACCGGGTCGCTATATTACCTATGCCCGCAAGGAAAAAGGAAGTGACAAGTGGTTTGTTGGGTCCACGAATGGGGATGAGGTGCGTAATTCCAGTGTGCGTTTCAACTTTTTGGAGAGCGGTAAGAAATACATAGCTACCGTATATGCCGATGCCAAAGATGCCCATTGGGAAACGAATCCTAAGGCTTACGAGATAAGTAAATATGTGGTAAGCAGTAAATCTAAGCTATCGCAGCACTGTGCCTCGGGTGGTGGTTATGCCATTAGTCTGACGCCGGTGATAAATAAGAAAGAGATGAAAGGGCTTAAGCGCCTTTAAATCTGCTAGTCCCAACTTTGTTTGTAGTTGGGTCTTCCCAATTGATTGTGAACCTTCTTTGCTGCGGCGAGGAAGGTTTTCTTATATTGCATCAGTCAAACTAAATTTTAAAAATGAACTATGGAAAAGGATAGCAAATTAACTACTGTATTTGAGGGGTCACCCATGGAAGCGGCGATGCTCTGTGAGGTGTTGATTGATCAGGGCATTGAAGCCACGCAAAGTAACGCATTAATGGGATCCATTGCCCCACACATTGTGCCGGATGTTAAGGTAATGGTGTTGGAGAAAGATAAGGAAAAGGCCCTGCTATGGGTTGAAGAATTTAAAAAGAGTAAATGAGGTAAATGTCTTCGCTCTTATAATGTTTTTTTCCTTGATTGACATTAGGCTGCTGGGGTATAAAAAAGCCCGCATCGATGTGATGCGGGCAAGGAGTATATAGCTTTTTTTGTTTAGAATCGCATTCCCAGGCGCAGCATAAAGTTGGTACCTGCCTGTGTAAAGTAACCATCCAGTACATCGTGTTCCCCGGCGTAGTAATAGCGGTACACCCAGGCGTTAGACTCGTACTCGGCATTGAATAGGTTGTTTACTTTAAGTCCCAGGTTAAAGTTGCCCACCGATGAAATGGTGAAGTCATAGTTCACCAGCAGGTCATTCACAAACCAGGCATCCAGTTTCCGCTCATCGTTGGAGGTGTTGTCGATGTATTGTTCACCCACATATTTGCTCATGAGTGATAGCGTAAGGTCTTTGGCCGGCATCCAGCTGATGTTACTCGCTGCTGTTATGCTTGGCGAAAAGGCAATGTCTGTCTTACCCAGCTCATTAACAATCTGCAGTTGATTATCTGGTCCCGCAGGCAGATCCCAGTCGAAAGACCAGTTGTCTACATATTCGGTGAAGTTCTTAATCTTGTTAAGCGAAAAAGCGGCATTGAGTGTCCAGCTGAGCTTGGGTAGTAACTTAAAGCCTCCTTCGGCTTCGATACCGGCACGGTAACTCTCCGGTACATTTGTCATAATGGCAGCACCCACATTATTGATTTCACCCGTTAGCACCAGCTGATCTTTGTATTGCATGTAATAGCCATTCAGCGCTAAATAGGCTTTCTCGCGCATGTATTCATAGCCCAGCTCCCAGTCGTACAGTGTTTCATGTTCAGGCATTTGATTGGCCGGGGCATCTCTGAAGTCGCTGCGCGAGGGTTCACGCTGTGCCATGGCAAAAGAGGCAAAAAGACGTTGGTGTTGGTTAATCTGAAAATTAACCCCTGCCTTGGGATTCACAAAGTTAAACGAATGGCTTTGCGCTAAGTCGGCATTGTCATCGTGGGTGCCACTCATGGTATAATCAATATGGCGGTACTGCACATCGCCATAGAGCCAAATATTATCCATAACAGCGTAGCTTGCTTTTACATAGCTGTTAAAATCCTTCTTGGTTCCGTTGTTAAAATACCACTGATGGTTATGGGGGATGCCGGCATTGTGCTCGCTCCAGATGATGTTACCATAATGATCGCCGTCGTAGTGGTTATAGGCACCGCCAATAATTAATTCAAGGCGGTCGTTGCTGTAAATGCCTGAAGCCGTGGCACCGTAGAAATCATTATCCAGCCATTTGCGCTGTATCATATCCGATTTACGCACCGTATCGTTACCTTCGTAAACAATGTAATCGAAGTTCAGATTATAGTCTTCAAATTTACGGCCGTCTTTAAACGACTCGTAGTGTCCCTTGCCCCTTGTGTAGTGCAGGGCGGCTGTCACGTCCCAGTGCTCGCCGGCCTCGTGAGCGAAGTGCAGCTGGTAATGATCCTGCTGATAATTATCGGTTTGATTCTCGTACAGGTATTTATTAAAAGTACGGGCATCTGAATTATACAGGTTCTCGGCTTCGGCATCGGTCCAGCCATCCATCATTACCAGTTTTTCCATGCCGGCACGGTCGTTTTCCAGCTTTACCTTGGGCACGCCGTTCCAGGCCTGATAGGTCTTTTCCTTACCCGAGAAGGTGATGAATTTAAGGGTGGTTTTCTCGCCATAGTAACCGCCCGAGAAATAATAGGATTTCAGGTCGGCTGTGGCACGATCGATAAAGCCATCGGACTTGATGCGCGAGAGGCGCAAATCGAAGGCAATGTTGTTTTTCAGCAGGCCGGTTGATACGGCCACCGAGTTCTTCATGCTGTTAAATGAACCATAGCTGTTATCCACAAAAGCCATGGTCTCAGCCGCTGAGTTCAGAGTATTCAGGTTCACCGAGGCGCCAAAGGAAGCAGCACCGTTGGTAGATGTACCCACGCCGCGCTGCACTTGTAGCTTATCCACCGAAGCGGCAAAGTCGGGCATGTTCACCCAGAATAAGCCTTGCGACTCGGCGTCGTTCATGGGTATGCCGTTCACCGTAATATTGATGCGGGTGATGTCGGTACCACGGATGCGAAGTCCTGTGTAACCCACGCCGGCACCTGCATCAGAGGTGGTTACCACGCCCGGCATCTGATTGAGCAGGAAGGGAAGATCCTGGCCAAAATTTTGTTCCTGAATGGCTTCCGAGTCCATCTCGGAGGTAGCCACCGGCGCATTTTTATTGGCTCGGATGGCGGATACGATTACCTCGTCGGTCAGTACCGCAGCGGGTATGAGGGTGGCATTCAGGGTGCTACCCTCGGCCTTCAGTGTGCTTGTTTGATAGCCCACATAGGAGAAAACCAACTTGGGCGATGCTTCTTTTGTTACAATGTTGTAATTGCCGTTTTCATCGGTAACGGTACCTTTGTAAGAGTTGTGAATGATCACGTTAACACCCATCAGGGCTTCGCCGTTTTCATCGCTTACACGACCGTTGATTGTCGTTTGTGCCAATGCGCCCAATGTTAACATGGCGCTCAGCATAAATGCATAAAACCTCTTCATTTTTAAATCGCAGTTTAAGTAAATAACAAATACCGCAATGAGGATGTCATAGGAGATAACACTGTTCCCTTGCCAGCATTACCTGGCCAGGTTCGAAGGGTATAATCTCAGCCCGTAAGGGGCACCCCATTGGAATAGGCCGCAAACATAGATACTTAACAGCAATTATCAAAGAGTATTGATATCTTATTGTCTTTTTTTGATGGAAGTCATGTGTTTTATGGCTTGTCTGAATCAGAATAAGTTGTATTGTAAGTGTCTGGTTATTATTGTGATGAATTTATTGTAATGCGTATTGCTGAATGGTTTAAAAAAGTTTACCCCAGTTGGCCGAGCTACATCTGCCTATTTTTTCAAGTAGTTCCAGCGTTAGTGCGCCCGGCTGTTCACTTTGCGCCAGGTAGGAGTCGAAGGCCACGCCGTGAATACCGATATCAAAAAGGGGCTTTACATCATCAGGTACCAGGCCGCCAAATGCTATAATGGGAGTGGTAATGCCTGCTGCCTTGCATTGACTGAGGATGCTTTGATATTCCTCGACACTCAACGGAGCGTCCTGCGTGCTTTTTGTTGGGTCAATGCGATGTGGTCCCAGATGGATGTAATCAAGGCCTGCCTCGTGTAGCTGCTGAACTTCGGCAAAGGAGTTAGCGCTTGCGCCCAGGATGGCTTGCGGACCTAGTATTTCACGGGCTTTGTTTGGCTGCATGTCTTTCATGTCTAAATGAACGCCGTCAGCTCCTAATTTGGCTGCCAGCTCCACGTTGTTGTCTATAATCAGTGTTGCACCATTATCCATGCAAAAGCGGAGGGCTTCAATGGTCACCTGTTCTTTTTCCTTAAGCGAAGCCTCTGGCATGCGCAGCTGCACCCAATTGCCACCGCCCAGCACTATGGCTTTTATTTGTTCCATATAGCTGTAGTTGCAGGGGGTGGTAATGTAGTGGAGTCGTGATATGTTCTTTTTTTGCATTGTGTGTTAATTAATGATTTATAATGTGGCAGTAGTCTGCCAAGGGTGTCTTGCCACTATGGTGCTTATAGGATTATTGCCATTTTTCAGCTACCATTGTGTATCGTTCAACAAGTGTTTTTATGTCGTGGTCTTTCTCAAACTGTGCCCATAAGTAACCGTGCAAGGCTACGCCATCAAAGCCCATTTTACGGGCTGTTTCCACATTCTTATGATCGATGCCGCCAAGAGCCAATACAGGTACTTCATGTTCATGTGTCAGGTATTTTTTTAATACCTCATGGTCGATGGTTGGTCCATATCCTTCTTTTGATATGCTTTCGAATACCGGACTTAACAGCGCATAGCTAAATGCTGCACTCAGATTGATAAGTTCACTCATGGAGTGTACGGTAATGCTTTTGGGCAGTGACTTATGGCTATAGTCATCAATCAGATGTCGGTTATACGAAGTAAAATGAACCCCTTTTAAGCCTTTTCTTTCAACAATAGAAAGGTGGCTGTGCATAACAATGTTTTTGTGGTAGGCAGCATCTATGGCGTCAATAAAGGTCACCATATCGGTCTCCTTGAAGGTAGGTTTGCGCAAGTGCAAGACTTGTAGGCCTGCAGAAAATAGTGCGTTAATGGCTTCTGTTTCGTGAGCCAGTTTTGATGGATAACAGATTACAATTGGTTTCATGATATTGATTTTTAGTTCAATATAAATATTCCCCCTTAACTTGGCTGGGAGTATGGTTTTTAACGCATTTATCTGTTTAGTTATGTTTTAGTTTGGCTGTTTTCCGGTTTTCTGCCTGCATAAACTTGTCTAGGGTAGGCTGAATATTCCCAAAAGTACGAGAAATATAAGGCTGTAAACAAAAAAAACCGAAGAAAATATCTTCGGCTTCTTTATGATGATAGGTTTCAGTATTTTACTTTTCAACCTTAAGTATCTCACTAATCATCGTTTCCAAATCGCTTTGCGAACGAAAGCCCATAGCGGCCTGAGGCTCACCCTTAAGGGGTACAAAAACAATGGTTGGCAGGCTTCTGATGCCAAATGTGGCAGCCAATTCCTTTTGCCTGTCGGTGTCGATCTTATAAATCTGTACCTTGCCGTTGTATTCTTTTTGTATTTTGTCCAATACCGGCGATAGCATTTTACAGGGGCCACACCAGTCGGCATAAAAATCCAGAATGGCCGGCACATCACCCTTGTAATCCCACTCCGAACCGCTTTCGTAGTTGAATACTTTTTCTTTAAAGGTATCGGCATTCAAATAGATAACAGCGTTCTCCTCCTTCACCTTCTCATCACTCATGGATGATGCTTCAGTTTGAAAACCAACAGCTGTAAGTAATAATGTTCCGCCGATGAGTAATAATAACTTTTTCATGATCTAATACTTCAAATGATTTCTAAATGTAAAACGCAATTACCATGCCTTGGGTTTGTTAAAAAGTAGGCATTAACAGGGTTTTAACAACTTGTTGCAACCCTGTTGTCATCGCATTACTTTTCTACCTTTAGTACATCTTTAAAGGCACGTATAAAGGTGTCCTTGGGAAGGGCTCCTTGTGCCATTTGTGGCTGACCATCCTGCGGAATAAATAAAATGGAAGGAATGCTTTGAATGCCAAAGGCACCGGCAAGTTCGCGCTCGGCCTCAGTATCTACTTTGTAAATATCTATTTTGCCGTCAAATTCGCTGGCCAGCTCATCCAGTATGGGTGCTACCATTTTACAGGGACCACACCAATCGGCATAAAAATCAATAACCGCCGGCTTGTTACCTTCGAATTTCCAGTCTTTACTATCAGCGTAATTGAAAACTTTTTCTTTAAATGTTTCGTTGGTTAAGTGTTGTACCATGATGTTTATTTTTTATTTATGAATACTGCAAAGATAATACATTTCTAAATATCTACAAATGTATATGTATTCATGAAACAAGTATTATGCCAAAAGCTATATCTGCCAAAAATGGTAAAAAAGCCGTATTAATATTGTAATTTTGTCAGCAATATGAGAGAAGAAGTACAAAAAAGGGTTGATAAAAGTCTGAATCACCTTGTTTTTCATACAATAAGCGCTGTAAGTGAAGAATTAAACCGTCCGGCTTTCGTAATTGGCGGTTTTGTGCGCGATTTATATTTAAACCGTCCTTCGAAAGATATTGATGTGGTGGTGTTAGGTAGTGGCATTGAGGTGGCCGAGCAGGTGGCGAAAAAGCTGGGGGGTCTGCGCCTTACTGTTTTTAAGAATTTTGGAACGGCTATGTTGCGCTACCGCGACTTAGAGGTGGAGTTTGTGGGTGCACGTAAGGAGTCGTATCAGCGCAATTCGCGTAAACCCATTGTGGAGGATGGCAGCCTTGAAGATGATCAGAACCGGCGTGATTTTACTATTAATGCACTGGCGCTATCGCTCAATAAGAAGGATTATGGCGCTTTAGTGGATCCTTTCGATGGTATAACAGATTTGCAAAAGGGGATTATCCGCACACCGCTGGATCCCGACATTACCTTCTCTGACGATCCGTTGCGCATGATGCGTGCCATACGTTTTGCAACGCAACTGAATTTTCGTATCGATGATAAAACCATGCAGGGCATTAAGGCACAGAAGGAACGTATTGAGATTGTTTCGGGCGAGCGCATTGCCGATGAGCTGAATAAGATGGTGATGGCCGATCGACCTTCGATTGGTTTTAAGCTGCTTGAGATGACCGGTTTGTTAAAGATTATCTTTCCGGAGTTACAGGCTATGAAGGGGGTCGATAAGGTAGATGGACGTGCCCATAAGGATAATTTTTATCATACACTGGAGGTGCTCGACCGTATTGTGCCCAATACCGATAATTTGTGGTTGCGATGGTCGGCTATCCTGCACGATATTGCCAAGCCGCGTACCAAGCGATACGATAAAAAAACGGGCTGGACCTTTCATAATCATAACTTTATTGGCACCAAAATGATACCCAAGATTTTTGGTCGTATGAAGCTGCCGCTCAATGAAAAAATGAAATACGTACAGAAAATGGTAGGCTTGCATATGCGCCCTATTGTGCTGAGCGAGGATGTGGTAAGTGACTCTGCGGTGCGGCGTCTGCTCTTTGAGGCTGGCGATGATATTGATGATCTGATGACCCTTTGCGAGGCCGATATTACCTCGAAAAATGAGGCCAAGGTGAAGCGATACATGCGAAACTTTAAGGTGGTGCGCCAAAAGCTAAAGGAGATAGAAGAGAAGGATCATATTCGTAATTTCCAACCGCCGGTAACCGGGGAAGTTATTATGGAAACCTTTGGACTGACGCCCTGCAAAGAGATAGGAGACTTGAAAGCCGCTATCAAAGAGGCCATTCTGGAGGGTGAAATTGGGAATAATTACGAAGAAGCCTTTGCCTTGATGTTGCAGAAAGGTGAAGACATGGGGCTGAAGCAGGTAAAGTAGATGACAGAGACGCATTCGAAATATTTTTTTGATGGCCGCCATCAGTGCGAGCTTGGCGAAGGGAGTGATGTGATTATTGTCACAGACGATTTTTCCACACCCGAGAATATTGGCAGCATTATACGGCTTGCTGCCAATGTCAATGCCTCGCAGGTAATGGTGGTAGGTAGTGAAGGATGTCGCCAAAGCAAAGTAAAAAAAACAGCCGGTGCTGCCCTGGGGCATGTGCAGGTCAGCTGGCTGGGGCAGGAGGACTTAAGGCTGCCGGAAGGTTATGACTTGGTGGCGCTGGAAACCGTAGAAGGTGCTAATGATTTGTTTGCTACTGATTTACCAAGTCGAATGGCACTGGTGTTGGGCAATGAAAAATATGGAATCTCAAGCCGTTTGCTGGCACAGTGTAAAAGGGCTGTTTATGTGCCCATGCCCGGTGCCATCAAATCCATGAATGTATCGCATGCCGCCTCGGTATGTTTGTTCGAATGGCTGCGCCGGCAGTTGTAGTAAAACACAAATATTTCGCTAATTTCACCGCGTAATTTTATATATGTATGCAAGATAAAGTAATAATAATAACCGGTGCCTCATCGGGCATTGGACTGGCCTGCGCCCGTGAATTTGCGCAGCGGGGCGCTAAGTTGGCTTTGGCCGCGCGTAGTGCCGAAAAATTGATTACCATTGAGCAGGAGCTTAAATCCAATGGCACCGAGGTGCTGTCTGTAAAGACTGATGTGAGTGCGGAGGAGGATTGTAAGCACCTGGTGAGTGAGACTTTGCGTGCTTATGGACGTATTGATGTATTGATTAATAATGCCGGTATCTCTATGCGGGCTGCTTTTGAAGATGTGGAGCTCAGCGTATTGAAGCAACTGATGGATGTTAATTTTTGGGGAACGGTTTATTGTACCAAGTATGCTTTGCCTGCCCTGCTTGAAAGTAAAGGCTCTGTGGTAGGCGTGTCATCCATCGCTGGCTTCATTGGTCTGCCGGGGCGCACCGGCTATTCGGCTTCCAAATTTGCCATGCATGGATTTTTAGAAACTATTCGTGTGGAGAACCTGAAGAAAGGTCTGCATGTGCTGATCGCAGCTCCAGGCTTCACCGCCTCTAATGTGCGCAAGGCTGCCCTTACGGCCACTGGTAGTAGCCAGGGTGAAACACCGCGCAAGGAAGAGAAAATGATGAGTGCCGAAGCGGTGGCGCGGCATATTGCCAATGCTGTTAAAAAGCGTAAGCGCACCCTGGTGCTCACTTTTGTTGAAGGCAAGCTTACAGTATTTTTGAGCAAATGGTGGCCGAAGCTAATTGATAAACTGAGCTACAATCACATGGCCAAAGAGCCCGATAGCCCTATAAAATAGGAAAATGAAGAGCATAAAGGGCCGCTGCAAAATTGTTTAGTTTGTGTAGCGGCCCTTTTTATATTTCTATTTCACCAGGAAATCAAACATCAATTCATCACCAATGTAGCCTTTCAGACGATCATTGATGGCCACAGGACCCACGCCAGCCGGTGTACCCGTATAGATTAGGTCACCAATCTTCATGGTAAAAAACTGTGATACATGGGCTATGATTTCGTCAATGGAAAAAATCATCTGCCCAGAGTTACCTTTCTGCACGGTTTCATCATTCTTCGTCAGGCTAAAGTTAATGTCATTCATGGCAGCAAACTGTGCCTTGTCTACAAAGCGTGACAAAACGGCCGATCCGTCAAAAGCTTTGGCCTTTTCCCAGGGCAGTCCTTTGCTTTTTAGTTTTGCCTGTAAATCGCGCGCGGTAAAATCAATTCCCAGCCCCACCTCGTCGTAATAGCGGTGAGCAAACTGCGGTGCTATGTTTTTACCAATGCGGTTAATGCGAATTACCAGCTCCACTTCGTGGTGAAATTCGGCCGCAAAATCGGGAATGAAAAAAGGCTTGTTCTTCAATAAAAGCGCTGAATCGGGTTTGGCAAATATCACCGGCTCTGAGGGCTTTGTGTTATTGAGTTCCTCAATATGCTCCACATAATTGCGCCCAACGCATAATATTTTCATCGTTTCTGATTTATTTATTAAAGTTTCGCAGCTTAATATTGGTCAGCACCTTCTTAGTGAACAGCGGGAAATCACCCTTCATCATCCAACCGTAATAAGCCGGATCTTTTTCCAGTACCTGCTCTACGCTTTTTCCTTTGTACTTACCAAAGTTAAATACCTCTTCGCCCTTATCGTTAAAAATGATGCGGCCGATAAAGTCAGCATTGCGGTTGAAGGATGAGAAATCGTTGAGAAACTCAATGCTATTTTCAAGTTCTTCGTAGCGATCGAGCTGTGCTTTTAGTACCTCGTACGTGGCTCTTGTGTCAGCCTCGGCCGAGTGCGCATTTTCTAAATCCTTATCGCAGTAGAACTTATAGGCGGCTCCCAGTGTGCGTTTCTCCATCTTGTGAAAGATTGTTTGAACATCCACAAATTTGCGTTTCTTCATGTCAAAATCAATTTCGGCACGCAAAAACTCCTCGGCCAGTAGCGGCACATCAAACTTATTGGAGTTAAAACCGGCAATGTCGCAGCCTTCAATTATTTTGCACAGCGTCTTGCCCAATTCTTTAAAGGTAGGCGCGTCTTTCACATCTTCATCGTAGATGCCATGAATTTCAGAGGTGACCTTGGGGATGGGCATCTCCGGATTCACCTTATAGCAGTATGATTCTTCCGATCCATCCAGGTTGATTTTTAAAATAGCAATTTCCACAATGCGGTCCTTGGAGATATTGATACCGGTTGTTTCCAGGTCGAAAAATACAATGGGATTTTTAAGATGAAGATCCATAGTTTGTTATCGTTTTTTTAAATTTGTGAGCCACAAAAATAGCCAAAACAACGGTTTGTCGCATTATTTATCACTTATTTCAAGGTCATTTCTTTTTGCCGGGGAATGATCACCAGCCGTATGCGGTCGGCCACGGCTTCGTAGCGGTTGTCCGGAATAATTAGTTCGTGGACCAGGGGCTCAATGTTATCGTGCTGTATGTGTATGCGGTAAGCGCCGGCCGTGAGGGCCAGCACAAACTTTGCCGAATCGCGGCTTACTTGGTAGCGTCCCACCATATTATCCAGTGTGTCGGTTACTATTACATCAGGGCAAAAGCCGGGAATCACTCTTCTGCGTTCTTGTTTAAGGCGAATATCGCACTTAATTACCGCATTGTAAGGCTCCGTGTTGTTAAATACGACCTTATAAATGTCGTACTTGCCTTCGCCACCCGGCCGGATGGCCGAAACGTAGGCAAATCGCTTATCCTGAACCCAGGATATATTGTAGTTATCGTAAGTGTCGTTAATGGGGTAGCCCATATTTATTGGTTTTCCCCATTGCTTTTGTGTTGGATCCCAGTCCGCATAAAAAAGGTCATATCCGCCCATTGACTGTTCGTTGTCCGATGAAAAATACAGGCGTTGTCCATTAAGTGCCAGAACAGGAAAATTCTCATTGTAATTGGCTGAGTTAACGGCGCCGGGCAGCAGTCGTGCCTCGCCCCATTCGCCGGAAGGCAGCCTGATGGCATAATAAAGGTCGGTTAAACCGCTCTCGCTCTCCGAGGCAAACAGTATGGTGTCCTTTCCGGTCGTCATCCACACGCCATATTCGGCTCCTCTCGCATCGAGCGGTGGGCCAAAGTCGGCCATGGGTTCGAAGCGCAGGTTGCCTTTGTGGATGGCATAGCCCATGGTTTCGGCACCATCGCGATTATGAAAGGCAAAAAGCTGATTTCCATCGGGTGAGATACCCGCCACCATTTCGTCGTAAATAGAGTTTAGCTGCGAACCGATGGTTTTTCCTTTTTCAAAGTCCAACTTGTATTTTTGGGCCGCGCAAATGTTGTAATAATAGATGCCGGCATAGCTGTTATAGCGCTTGTCGGAAGAGTAGAAAAGCGTGTGCTCATCCTGTGTAATGAAGGGACTTACTTCATTGCGTCGGGTGTTGATGTGATTGCCGGGGTTAATGAATGTTACATCTATGGGCTGCTTTATTAAAGTTTGAGCATTGGCAATGTTAGCCTTCAGGGTAGTGGCCTGCTTCAGTGCCTCACTTTGTCCTGACAGGCACGGCAGTAAAGCGTTGAGTAGGGTTTCAGCCTTGCTGAACTCGTGGGCATGAAAAAGGGCTTGTGCTTTGTAAAGCAAGGCCTGCTCATCATTGGGTTTAAGTTTAAGTAAATGCTCAATGTAGGGCATGGCTTCCTCGCGCAGGGTGTTATCGCTAAGGTAGCAGTCAATAATTTTGTTTAACAGGTCTTTGTTGTCCTTATCTCTTCGCCACACACGGATATAGTCCTTGCGGGCTTTTTCGTAGTTAAAATATTTGTAGTACTTATCGGCACGTTGTTCGTACTTTTTTTGTGCCGGTGCCTGCAGACAGATAATTAGCAGGGCTAATAGTGTGAGTTTTGGCGTCATGATGAGATTCAGTTAGTGCATTAAAGTAAGCAATTTTTAACTGAATGATGCACATGATTTTGATAAAAGAATGCATCGTGTAAATGTGTGAGGAACAATTTTAATTTGGATTTGCCCCTGAACAAAGCCGTTTACATATTGTTTACAAGAAAAACGTACTACGCACTATGAAAAGACGACAATTTATTGGTTTAATTGGTGCCGGCACCATGGCTGCCTGCACAGGAGGGGCTAAAGGAGGAGCAAGCGCAAATAATAAAAAAGCCGTGAGTAAAGCACCTATTTCAGGTCACTTCTTTCCTGCTCTACCCTATAACTACGATGCATTGGAGCCCTATGTAGATGCAGAAACCATGGCCTTACATTACGATAAGCATCACAGAGGTTATTATAAGAAGTTTATGGCAGCCATCGATGGTATGTCCTTGGAGACGCAAAGTATGCCCGCCATTTTTAGTGAGGTTTCCAAGCATGGCGTAGCAGTGCGTAACAATGGGGGAGGGTATTACAATCATAATCTGTTCTGGGAAAATATGAGTCCAGCGGGAGGACAACCTTCTGCTAAACTCTTGAGTAAGCTGGTGAAGGACTTTAAATCATTCGATGGATTTAAGGATGCCTTTTCCAAAGCTGCCAAAACGCAGTTTGGTAGTGGCTGGGCCTGGCTAATTCTGAATGAACAAAAGGAACTTCAGGTAATTGCTACCCCAAATCAGGATAATCCGCTGATGGATATTGTGCCGCTCAAAGGTATTCCATTGCTTTGTATTGATGTATGGGAACATGCTTATTATCTTAATTATCAAAACAGAAGGGCCGATTATGTTGATGCGTTTTGGAAGGTTGTGAATTGGAAGGTAGTGAGTAAACGACTGGAGAAAGCCTTGAAAGGTGAATGGATAGGATAAGATGATTTTACATGAAAATTGCCGGAGCCCTTTTTGTCGAAAGGGCTTTTGTGTATTTTTATATCACAAATAATTGGCATGAAGAAGATTTTAATCATTTACGCACATCCCATTGAAACCAAGTCGAGGGTTAATCGGCGCATGATTGCGGCTGTTGAGTCAATGTCCAATGTAAGGGTTAATAAGCTTTACGAGAATTACCCTGATTTTTTTATTGATGTAAAGCATGAACAGAGCCTACTGGAGGAGCATGATGTTGTTGTGTGGCATCATCCTATGTATTGGTACAGTGGTCCGGCTTTGTTGAAGGAATGGTTTGATCTGGTGCTGGAGCATGGCTTTGCCTATGGCAAGGAAGGCAACTTTTTGAAAGGAAAATGGGCAATTAATTGTGTTACCACAGGGGGACGCGCCGCCTCTTATCAGGCAGGTGGTGTAAATCGCTTTCCGGTGCGTCAGTTTTTGTTACCCTTCGATCAGTCTGCTACTTTGTGCAAAATGCGCTATTTGTCACCTTATATTGTGCATGGTGTTCATCTGCTGAATGAAAACAACATTAAGGAAGTGGTAGCAGATTATACCCGATTTATATCTTTTTTGCGTGATGAAGAGTGGCAGGAAGAGCAGATCAACAGGGAGGATAGTTTTAATATTTTTATGAGCCGCGGTAAGAAACAATAATTAAACACAGTAGTATGCATCTCGACGCCATATTTTTCCAAATAATGATTTACCTGCTGGCCGCCGTTGTGTCAGTACCATTGGCCAAAAAGGCGGGGCTGGGCTCGGTACTTGGTTACCTGATTGCCGGCATTCTGATTGGCCCTTTTGTGTTGGGGCTGGTGGGTAGCGAGGGTGAGGATGTGATGCACATTGCCGAGTTCGGTGTTGTGATCATGTTATTTATCGTCGGCCTAGAGCTGCACCCCGGCATGCTGTGGCGTATGAAGCGTCTTATCTTTGGTTTGGGCGGCATGCAAATTGGTTTTACCGCCCTGGTATTTGCCACCCTCACGGCTTTGTTTTGGCTGAATACGGCACAAGCCATTACCACTGGTTTAATCCTGGCCTTGTCATCTACCGCCATCGTATTACAGACACTCACCGAGAAGGGTATGTTGCAAACACGAGGAGGACGCCATAGTTTCTCAGTACTGCTGATGCAGGATATTTCCGTGGTTCCAATTTTTGCGATACTGGCTCTGCTGGCCACTCAGGTGGTGAAGGACACCGGCGTGATTAGCGATGCTCCCGAGGCGACAGAAAGTGGATGGCAGCAGTTGCTCATTATCATTGCTGCCGTGGGTACTATTATCGTAGGGGGGCGTTATCTGGCTCATTATATTTTTAAGCTGATTGCCGAAACGGGACTGCGTGAGCTATTTACGGCTACAGCCTTGCTTTTGGTCATTGGCATCGCTGTGTTTATGGATGCTGTAGGACTATCACCGGCCCTGGGTACCTTCCTGGCCGGTGTGGTTTTGGCCAATAGTGAATACCGTTATGAACTGGAGGATAACCTGGAGCCTTTTAAAGGCTTACTGTTAGGAGTCTTTTTTATTTCGGTAGGGGCAAGTATCAACTTCGACTTACTGATAGAGTATTGGGCGCTTATTTTACTAATACTTACAATTGTAGTAAGTGTTAAGCTGGTAATCTTGTTTTTACTGGGTAAGCTCTTTAAACTGCCCCTGTCGCATAATATGCTGTTTTCATTTAGTTTGGCACAGGCCGGAGAGTTTGGATTTGTGTTGATTACTTTTGCCTTGCAAAGTGCTATTTACGATGAGTTTACGGCGGGTGTGCTGCTCATTGTGGTAGCCCTTTCGATGCTTATTACGCCGGTGCTCTTTATTATCAATGAGCACCTTATACAGCCCCGGATACTGAAGGAAGTGAGTTTGGAGGCCGATGAGGTGGAAGATAATAACCACCCGGTTATTATTGCCGGCTTTGGACGTTTCGGTCAGGTGATGGGGCGTTTCCTGAATGCCAACGGCATTAAGCTCACCATTATTGATAATAACCCGCATAATGTTCAGTATCTAAAAAAGTTTGGTTACAAGGTGTATTTTGGCGATATGACCCGTAAAGAGATGCTTGAGGCCGCAGGTGCTGCCAAGGCCAAAGTGCTTGTGGTGACGATGAGTGAGCGACATCAGATTGATAAACTCGTAGGACTGGCCCAAAAGCATTATCCCAATCTTAAGCTAATCGTGCGTGCCGTTGATGTGGCGCACGAGCTGGCGCTTCAGAATATCGGGGTGATGGGGCATCGTCAGGCTATTTTTGACTCGGCCATTGAGTTGGGAACAAGTGCGTTGTCGGCCATCGGCTTTAGCCGGCATGAGAGTTACCGTTCGGCTCTTACTTTCAAGCACCTTGATAAGCGTTTTATGGCTAACTTGCAGCAGCGTTATTCCAAAGATGATCCTCATTTTCTGATGGAAACCCGCAAGTTCTCCGAGCATTTGGAGAATATACTTTTGATGCATCAGAAACACCCTTATCAGGAAATGGATTGTGCCTGGGATACCCAGTCGCGCATTGAGGAGGAGAAGGAAAATCAAAACATAGGAAAGTAGCAAAATGGTTTGCTGGAGGCAGATAAATGGGTTTATATGGGATAATTACTAAGTCTTACTGCGATTGTATTTTTGTGTTTTTGCTTATATTAGCCATTGGAAAACAATCATACGACTGTATTTACAGTCTTAAAAGACAATTACTTATGAATAAATTATTTTTCATTGCCTTGGTGGCATTGGCAACCCTTGCAGGGGCTTGTTCCGACAGCAACGATGAGCAGGCACGATTTAGTATTCGTTTAACGGATGCACCAGGAGATTATCAGGAAGTGTTAATTGATGTGCAGGAAGTACAGATCAATGTCTCGTCAGAAGATAGTGAAGGAGGATGGCAGACTTTGGAGAGTACACAAAGTGGTGTTTATAACCTTTTGGATTTTACAAACGGGATGGATACTTTACTGGTGGATGAATATTTACCAGCCGGTAAAATTTCGCAGATGCGTCTTGTTCTTGGCGACAATAATCAGGTAAAGATTGATGATGTTTATTATGATCTTGCTACGCCATCAGCGCAACAGTCCGGACTTAAGTTTAATATTCATGCTGATCTTAGCGCTGGTATTACCTATAAGCTATGGATCGATTTTGATGCCGGACGCTCGATTGTGAAAAAGGGTAATGGTGGTTATTCACTTAAGCCGGTTATCAGAACTTATACCGAAGCCACAAGTGGTGCTATCAAGGGAGTTGTATTGCCCGTTGAGGCAAAGCCCTACGTGATGGCTATTTCTGCCGAGAGCGATACTATCGGTACTTATGCCGATGTTGAGTCAGGGTTTTATCTGCTAAGCGGCCTGGAAGCCGGTACTTATAAAGTAAAATTTGAGCCTTCGGCAGAGTATGCTGAAAAAGAAATTGAAGGTGTTGCAGTACAAAATGGTTTGGTTACCGAAGTGGAAGCGGTAACACTTGAAACTGTTGTTGCGGAGTAGGCATTGATTCGTACAATTTATAGAATAACAAGCGGACCTTACAAGGCCCGCTTGTTTTATTAGCTGCCTAGCCAGGTTAGTTTATGCCAGATACCTTCCAAAAGGCCATGCTTCCTATGTTAGCCCCAGCAATGGTAGAATGCACCGGTTAGAAGCCTGAGCGTAATCGCCATTAAAAAGCTATAGATTGTTCCGGTATATTAATAAAAAAAGGCCGCATAGAATGCAGCCTCTTCTTCTGAAAAACTATTTTGAGTATCGACGTTTTTTTAATTAAAAGGCCGCGATAATGCCGTGGAAATCTTCTGCTTTTAATGAGGCACCACCAATTAATCCACCATCCACATCGGGGTTGGCAAATAATTCCTTAGCGTTTGATGGCTTACAGCTACCACCGTACAAAATGCTGGTGTTGTCAGCTACTTCAGCGCCATACTTGTCGGCTAGTGTTTGACGGATGAAAGCGTGAATTTCCTGTGCCTGCTCAGGGCTGGCTGTTTTGCCGGTTCCAATCGCCCATACGGGTTCGTAGGCCAGTACAATTTTACCAAAGTCCTCAGCCGAAAGGTGGAATAAAGCCTCCTCAATCTGAGATTTTACTACTTCAAAGTGTTTTTCAGCCTCACGCTCTTCCAAAACTTCGCCAATGCAGAAGATGGGCGTTAAGCCATTGGCCAAGGCCAGGTCTGTTTTTTCTTTCAAAATGGCGTTGGTCTCACCGTAGTATGCACGACGCTCTGAGTGACCTAGGATAACATATTGAGCACCTGTTGACTTAATCATGCTGGCTGAGATTTCTCCGGTGTAGGCACCGCTTACTTTATCAGCGCAGTTTTGTGCAGCTACACCTACAAGGTCAGCGTCAACCGTTTTCACAACTTCCGTAAGGTGGATAAATGGCGCACCTAATACAACTTGACAATTAGGCTTGTTAGCCTTTAAAATTTCATTCACTTCTTTGGCTAATGCTACACCTTCTTCTAGGGTGTTATTCATTTTCCAGTTCCCTGCAACAATGTTTTGTCTCATTGATAAAAATTTTAGTTTATTAGAATTTGTATAATATAAAAATCAATCCCGATAAAACAATCATACACAGCCATAGCCATTTGTGATTGTTGCCCGCATGCAGTACTTGAACCGAATGTGAAAGTGGGTTCTTTAATTCACTTGCCGCCGGCAGTTGGGTGTGATTATACTTTGCAATTACGGTTCCTTCTTTAATGATTACCAGGCCAGGATTGCCTCGTATAATGGTTTTCAATGTCGTTTCGTCGCACAGGGCGTAGTCAAAGGCTGCCTGATGCTTCATGTCAAACTGATAGCAGGCATCGCTTAACGAAGCTGTGGCAACATAAAAAAGCGCTTTATTTTGCAGCGCCGTATTCTTAATATCAATAAAATGCTGAATGTGTTCCGTGGAGATATTCTCCACCTTGGGCGCTACCATTAGGAACACAGGCTGTGTGTTATGAATGATGCGTTCCGTGATATCATCATTTTCGGTTGACAGGAAGTTAAGGGCAGCAATAGGCGGCTGATAGCCCTCGCGTATCACGGTAGTTTTACTATCGATAAATACCCAGGTGCTGTCTTCATACGGATAGTTATCCACACTAAACTCCTTTTGTACTCCTTCTTTCTCAAGGATGAAGGTGGTTTCGTACTCACCCTCATCGGCACCTTCCGGTATGCGCATTTGTGCGGGTATGTCTGCGCCAATGTGGTAGGGGCGGAAATCGAGTACGGGCAGATAGTAAAGGCTGTATAAGGATAGCCCCATGATAAATGACAGGCCTATAAAGGTGAGTAGATGTTGCCTGCCCAATGTCAGGGATGCTTTGTATTCTTTTCTTCGGTAATAAATAACCAGCGCAAAAGGCAGTGTGATCAGGTTCTTAAATAGTGTCTCCCAATTACTTAGCTTTATAGCGTCACCAAAACATCCACAGTCCGAAACGGGTTCGAACAGGGCTATGAAAAAGGTGATGGCGGTAAAGCCAAGCATAAAGAGGAGTGTTGGCAGTGCTACGGTCTTTATCTTAAAGCCCAGCACCAGGTGAAAGCCCAGTATAAATTCAACACTACAAAGGGCAATGGACAGTATTAAGCCAATGGTATCGCTGTTGTGAATGCCCACTACTTCGAGATACTCACTGATTTTGATGGCGCTGCCCTTGGGATCGACCGCCTTTACAAAACCGGAAAACAAAAAAACAAGGCCGGTCAGCAGGCGACTCACTAACTTTAACATTTTACAGATTTTTTAAGCGTTATCCTCATCTTCGGGAAACTCAATTTTTATGAGTGCAAAGATAGCATAATTGATCATGTCCATGTAATTAGCATCAATGCCTTCTGATATAATGGTTTGTCCCTGGTTATCTTCTATTTGCTTGGTGCGATGGAGCTTCATCAGAATAAGGTCGGTAAAAGAGCTTATGCGCATCTTGCGCCAGGCCTCGTCGTAGTCGTGGTTTTTATTGGTCATTAAGGCTTTGGATGCATATATATTGTCCAGGTACATCTTCAGTGCCTGTTTATGATCCATCTCCGGTTTATCGGCAGGTTTTAGCTTAAGCTGCACAAGGGCCATGGCGCAGTAGTTTACAATGCCGATAAACTCATCGCGTATTCCTTCATCTACCTTTGAAATACCTTTGGTTTCGATGCTTCGTATGCGTTGTGCTTTAATAAAAATTTGGTCTGTCATACTGGAGGGACGCAGGATGCGCCAGGCTGTTCCGTAATCCTTCATCTTTTTCTCAAAGATGTCTTTGCAAATATTTATGACGTGCTCGAATTGACTATCTGTTTGGGTCACCTTTAACTGTTTTAGAATGGAGGCGTAAAATTATCAAAAAAAGACAAATATCAGGGTATAAATCACGAATATCTAAAAGAGGGAGTCCTGTGTTCGCTTGAGAGAGTAGTTCATTGACTGCGGTAGCTTTCTCATGAGTAAAATAGGCTTTTGGCCGAAATGAACCCAAAGGCTGCTGTGATGGAATTGTCCTTGCCCGAAGGAAATTCCAGTCAAAAGCCTGTACGAATATACTTTATTGTTTTTGTATATTTATACAGGCCTTGTGCTTATGTATTATTTTTTAATTACCCGGTAGGCAATGCCCGCAAGGGCGCCAACACCGCCGCAGATGGCAATATTATTTTTTATAGATTCTATTCCGCTGATTTTTTGCCCAAAGGCAATCAGGCTGTTTTCAGCCGGTTTTAACAATGTAGATAAGCTGATATATTCGCCACCTATTTTACCAAAAAATACATATCCTAACACTAAGCCAACCATGGCAGTCAGGACAACTGTGATAATCGTGTTCTTCATGTGTATGTTGTTTGGTGGCAAATTTAAGTTAAAAAACACAGGGAAAAAATGTAATCTGTACTCTCAATTTTATGCTTGTCTATGTCTTTTCGATCCCGCCAATTAATGCTACCTTCAAGCAGCTTAAATAAAACTACATGTATATAAAAATAAAGGCCACGATGATGCTAATGTCTATTGTGTTTTTGCTTTTGGACATCAGCGCGTTGGGGCAGGGGAAAGTATTCGTAACGGAACGTAAGGGTTTCTTTAAAATAGTGTCGGCAGTGAATGTGCAGGACAGCACTGTGCGGATGGGGCCGAGTACAACCTATTACAAGGGCAAGATTATTGAGCAGGGGCCTTATCGGAATAATGAGCGTGTAGGGCGTTGGCGCTTCTTTAATCTGGAGAGTATTCTTGACTATGAATATGATTTTGATACACGGAAATTGGTATATGTGAGTGGTATCGATCGGGCGATGCTGAAGCAACAAACGCCCTGTTTGTATAAGGGCAGCCCACTCATCCCATATCTGTTTTTGGTTAATCAGCTGGCTTATCCGCAACGTGCCATCAGCGAGGCTGTTGAAGGCCGGGTAGTTTTGGCCTTGAAAGTAAGTCGCCATGGCCGTGTTACAGGTTTTTATTTGGCCGAACGGCTTCATCCTTTGATTGATAAAGCCGTTGTTGAAGTGGCGAAAATCATGCCGCCCGACTGGCAGTTTATTGCCGCCACACAAAGGGGACAGGCCGTTGAAGGCGAATACCATATAACCATTGAGTTTGCACTCGATTAATTGGTATTTTTTTGCTTTTGTCGCCGTTCAAAGCACTCATTAATATAGCGTTTTAGCTGATGATGTCCTTTTAGTTTTTGGTTAATTTCCCGGGTAATGGGCGAAAAGATAATTTCTGATGCCTCTTTTTCATAGAGAATGATGGACAGGCTGCGAATTTGCCGAATAGCTAATAAACGGTTTAGAACACCCTGGGGTAGTGGACTGTCCAGAATGATTGCTGAAACATTGTGAGCCATGGGTACATTCATCAGTGCCTCATGCTGAAAGAGGGACAATACTTTAGTTTCCGGCAGATTAAGGGGGAGTGTTTTAGGTGTTTTCGAGAAATATACAAGCGTGTTATCAAGGCCGAATTTTGGATGGTCGCGGTGGTTAGGAGGTAAAATAAAGTGAAAGTCAGAGCCTTTGTTTTCGCGTGAAGACACCCATAAAAAGCCACCCAACACAGTGGACAGGTGCTTGCAGATACTAAGTCCCAGGCCGGCACCACCAAAGTCACGTGAGTTATCATTGTTGGCTTGCCTGAATTTATGGAAGATATTGGGTATCTTATCCTCGGGAATGCCAATGCCTGTATCCGAAACAATAAACTCAAGCGACCCGTCAAGACGATAGTGGTAGGATAAGGTAATGGTGCCGGAATAGGTAAATTTTATAGCATTGTCCAGTAGGTGGCGCAATACCTGTTTAGTGCGCTCTTTATCCGATTGTATTAGCGGAGGATGATTAATACCAATGGGCTCTTCAATGCGTAGCTCTAGGTTGGGGTGTTTACTCAGCTGTTTTTGCAGCTGTTCGCGCAACTCGTTGATAATATCATGGGGTTTTATGTTGTCAACCCTTAATTGAATAAGTCCCGATTCTATTTTAGAAAACTCCATAATATCATTCAGGAGGCTGAGTAGTTCATTGGAACTGTTTTTAACGATGGAATGAAACTCACGGCGTTCCTGTGTTGTAATCTGCTCGTCGCACATGAGTTCGGTAAATCCCATGATGCTGTTTAGGGGCGTTCTTACTTCGTGCGACATATTGGCCAAAAAGGATGACTTAAGACGATCTGATTCTTCGGCACGTTGCCGTGCCTTTTTTACTTCCCGCTCCATTTGTTTTCGCTCCGATACATCCTTAATAATGCATAAAATGGCCTGTACACCAAAAAGCTTAAAGGGGATGTGGCTCAACTCTACCGCCAGCAGGTTTTTATTGGGCAGAATAACCGAGAAGGTATTCTGTGGTGCTGCCGGTGTGTTTTCATTACTCAGCAATTGTTGCAGTCCTTCATGCTCATCTTCAGTAAATAACTCAAGGAAGTTACAACCCATTAAGTTTTGGGGTTTCCTTTGCAGAAGGTGTAACATGCGGTCATTAAATTCAAAAACCTGATAATCATTACTAATGAGCATCACCGGCAGATGTGCGTTGCTTATGTTTCGCTTGAAATTAGGATCTATCTCCTCAATCGATTGCAGCTGCTCCTGTAGTTCAGTGGTCTCTTCAAAGAGTACAGCATAGAGTTGGAAACTTAAGTTTTCAAGCTTCAGAGGGCGGATGCTGATACGATAGTTGGTGTTGTTTTTGCCAAGGGCCATAAATGGTTGCCCATTATGGTTCAAAGTGTTTTTACGATCAATTTTTAGTTGCTTGTCCCAGTAGGCGCCGGCCTCTAATTGCTTGTCTTTGGGCAGTTGGTCATATAGAGCATTGGAACAAACAATTTTATATTCTTTGTTAGCGATGCAGGCGGCGTAAGGTAGCAGGTCGGCCACTTCCTGTAGATTACTGCTCAGTTTGTTGTTGGTTAATGGTTGGGTGGATAGGGTTCTGTGTGTTTTGCTTCGGCGGTTGTTTTTTAGGTTGATATATAAAAAAACCAGCATGGCCACGCCCAGTAAGGCAATGACCTGATAGAACAGGCTTTGTATCGAGTTCAGGTCGGGAACATTACTGTTTGTAGAGTTCAATAGCAGTGCCGACGTACTGACTTGTAGTATTTGATATGAAAAACTAATTAGGCTCAAGGATAATCAACTAAATCTCGGGTTACAAAAAAAATCAAGTCGCAAAACTATTTTTTTAACAGGGAATAACAAAAAACTAAAGCTTAAATAATGTATATTAAGAAGGTTCTTAATCATTTACTTATAATTATGCACACATTTCGAATATTCTTACCCGCTAAAAGCATTAACTTTTTTAACTTTGCAGTCTGAATAAAAAATATCAAGCATTTTAAAGGTACAAAAATGATAATTGAAAGTCAGATAAAAGCTTCTGTTGTTAAGGCTGTAGAGAGGCTCTACGGAGCAAGTGTGAATGCAGATGCGGTGCAGTTGCAGCTTACACGCAAAGATATGAAAGGCGATTACACGGTGGTTGTTTTTCCTTTGTTAAAACTATCGAAGAAAAATCCGGTAGAGACGGGCAACGATTTAGGTGCTTTTATCAAGGATGATTGCGATGCGGTGGCCGGCTTTGAAGTGATTAAAGGCTTTTTGAATTTACAGTTATCAACGGCCTATTGGCTGGGGGTGCTTAACGAGCATGTGCATAATGCCGGTTATGGTATTTCAAGTGCTACCGAAGAGTCACCGCTGGTGATGATTGAATACTCATCGCCGAACACCAATAAACCTTTGCACCTTGGGCATATCCGCAACAATCTTTTAGGGTATTCTTTATCGCGCATTGTGGCTGCCAATGGTAATCGTGTTATCAAAACGAATATTGTTAACGATAGGGGTATTCATATTTGCAAGTCTATGCTGGCCTGGAAGAAGTGGGGCGAAGGGCAAACCCCTGAATCTACCGGCAAAAAGGGCGATCATCTGGTGGGTGATTTCTATGTGAAGTTTGATCAGGAGTATAAGCAGGAGCAAGCTGCCCTGATAGCTGATGGTATGACCAAGGAAGAGGCAGAGGCAAACTCACCCCTGATGAAAGAGGCCCGTGAAATGCTGCTTAAATGGGAGGCTCACGATCCTGAAGTATATGCTCTGTGGCAGCAAATGAATCAGTGGGTGTATGCTGGTTTTGATGTGACCTACAAGCAGATGGGGGTTGACTTCGATAAAATATATTACGAATCAGATACGTACAAGGTAGGTCGCAACATGGTACTTGAAGGCCTGGATAAAGGGGTTTTCTATCGTCGTGATGACAACAGTGTTTGGGCTAACCTGGAAGGAGATGGTCTGGATGAGAAGCTGCTGCTGCGTTCTGACGGAACAAGTGTGTATATGACGCAGGATATAGGTACCGCCAAGTTGCGTTATGATGATTACAGTATCGACAAGATGGTGTATGTGGTGGGCAATGAGCAGAATTACCACTTTAAGGTGCTGGCCATTCTGCTGGATCGCCTAGGGCTTGAATGGGGTAAGGATTTGGTGCATTTCAGCTATGGTATGGTTGAGCTGCCCGAAGGTAAAATGAAGTCGCGCGAGGGAACGGTAGTGGATGCCGATGACCTGATGCAGGATATGATTGATACGGCTCGTGAGATGTCCAAAGAGCTGGGTAAGCTGGAGGGTTACAGCGAGGAAGAGGCTGAGGAAGTGTATCGCACTATTGCCTTGGGTGCACTTAAGTATTTTATCCTCAAGGTGGATCCCCGTAAAAATATGACCTTCGATCCTCGTGAGTCGATCGATTTCAATGGTAACACCGGACCTTTTATTCAGTATACTTATGCGCGTATTCAGTCCATTTACCGTAAGGCAGCAGCCAAGGGTATTGAAATGCCAGGCACAGTGTCTGAAGACACAGAGATGAGCGATAAAGAGGCACAGTTGATGCGCATGGTGGCTAACTTCCCGGCAGTAGTAGCCGAAGCCGGTAAGGTATACAGTCCGGCCATCATTGCTAATTTTGTTTATGATATGGCTAAGGAGTTTAACCAGTTTTATCATGAATCACCCATTGCAGTGGAAGAGGATGAAGCCAAGCGAGCCATGCGTCTGCTACTATGTAAAGTGGTGGGAACTACCCTCAAGAACGGTATGTGGATGATGGGTATTGATGTGCCGGAACGCATGTAAAATATTAAGAAAACAAATCATAATGAAAGGCCTGCTGATAGCGGGCTTTTCACTTTAAACACAGGGTCTTTTAGAACCATACCTCCCTTTTTTGCTGAATATTCTATATCTTTGATTATTACACGATAACGGTCTGATATAATATTTTTGATGTTGTACCGTTGTCTCAACAGACACTCAAACAAAAATTACAATACACATGAAAATTTCATCATTGGTTTTATCGGTACTCTTAATGGGCTCATCCTTAGGTGTCTTTGCACAAAGCGATTTAGGTTCAAGGTTTGATTCAATGAGCTTAAAGGCTCAGTACGATTATGTTTTTGATAAGTCGGAGACTTACGAGCATTACAAAGTGGTAAAGCGTAGTACGTTTAACTTATTAAAGAAAAATTCTTTAGACAGTGTAGAAGTGTATAAGAATGAGCTGGAAACACGCACGAATGAATTGCTAGATCTGAACAAGACACTTGCTGCGAAAGATGATAAAATTAAGCAGTTGACCGAGGATTTAAATGCGGCAACCAACTCAAAGAATAGCCTTGTATTTTTGGGTATGGAGCTTGGAAAGAGCCTTTATAATACTATTATGTGGGGTCTGGTGTTTGGTTTAATCACCATTGCGGTGGTATTTTTCCTCATGTTTAAACGCAGTAACTTTGTTACTCACGAAACCAAAAGCCGTCTCAATGAAGTAGAGGAGGAGTTTGAGACCCATCGTAAGTCAGCACTTAAACGCGAGCAGAAGTTGGCACGTGAGCTGATGGATGAAAAGCTGAAGCATAAGTTTTAATCAACCCCTTATGTGCAGATGTACCTGCCGGGTTATAAAAGGCCACCTCATGTGAGGTGGCCTTTTGTGGTTTTATTTTTACTCTTTATCTCCTGATTCAACGGTCAGTCGATCTTCAATCATGCGGTTATTGTATTGTTGTATAATGCCTTTCATTAGGGGAAGGTGATTCAGGTATTGCTGATCAGTGTCCTTGATGTTATTTTTCAAAAATGGATCTTTGCTAAGGTTGTAGGCACTAATAATATTTTCCCCATCGAAGTGGATGACGTAATCGCCATGGTACAGCTGATAACTGCCATTGGTGTAGCTGATGGAAAATTTATCAGCTTTCTCATCCAATAAATCGTTCCCAAAGGCCACATATTCACTTTCGCTATAGCCGATGTAGTTCAGTATCGTGGGCATGATATCGATTTGCTGCGCCACTGCGTTGTTTACGCCTTTTAGGGTGCTGTCGCCCGGGCTGAAAAATAAGAGTGGTATTTGAAACTTATTGAGGCTGGTACGAGATATATCGTAATGGGCTACCGTGCTATGATCAGCTGTTATAACAAACAGTGTATTGTCGTAACAGGGCATTTTTTTGGCGGCTTCAAAAAACTTGCGCAAGGCATTGTCGGTGTAGCCAATGCATTGATGAATGGGCAGTGTGCCCTTGGGGAAGAATCCCTCATACTGCTCAGGTACTTTGAAGGGATGGTGTGACGATAAGGAAAACAAAGCGGTCATAAAAGGACCTTGCATTTTGTTCATTTCCCGGGCAAAAAACTGGAAGAAGGGTTCGTCCCAGATGCCCCACATACCATCAAACTCATCGTCGTTATCAAATTCTGTCATGCCCTGGTAGCGATCAAATTTTGCTACGTTAGCAAAGGCATCAAAACCCATAGAGCCATTGGGTGCCCCATGGAAAAATGCTGTTTGATAACCCGCCTTTTTAAGAAGGTGGGGCATTCCATTGATTTGGTTAGCCGAATATTCCGATACAACATAGGGAAGTACCAATGCCGGTATGCTGGCCAGCACCGAGGGCATGGCATCAATAGATTTGCGGCCATTGGCGTAGGTGTTGGGGAAGATGAGTGAATGCTGTGCCAGTGAGTCTAAAAAGGGTGTGTAGCCTTTGTATCTGCCATTATCCAGATGGGGATTAAAGGAACCTAAAAACTCTCGGTTAAAGCTTTCGAGAATGAAGATAACAATGTTTTTTCTATTTTGATGCGCCGTACTATCCGGATAATAAATAGGGTTATAAGCTTGCTCAAGGATTGCTTCATCTTCGAAGTAATTATACGTTGTAAAATTCTTTTTGCCCCAGGTGCGAATCAGGCAGAAGGGGGTATTTAAAACCAATGCCATCTCGTCGGGTGTGTTTACATATTTACCGGCATTGGCCATGTTGATAGGGCGGGTGGAATGGCGGTATCCTCCGCGCATGCCAATTACCGAAAAGCCTGAAAAGAGCGTGATGGCGACCAGCGATGCCAGTGCATAAAGCCATTTATTGGGTAGTTTGGCAGGTCGTGGTTTTATCCATGAGTAGGCTTTGGTTAAGCAGTAAATGGCAGCAATAAAAAGAACGGCAACGTACCAGTAGTCAATTAAGAACTGCCCCCATAAGCGAAGCATGTTGGTTTCATTTTCCAGAATATTAATCACATTATAGGTGGTTCGCTTAAGAATGAAGCGATAGTAGATCAGGTCTATACTGTTTAAAGCTAGTCCAATTCCATTAAAACTTACAAAAATAGTCTTAAGAAAATTCTGGTAGCCCTTACTAAATTTGAAGGGCAGGGGTAACAGGTATAGCAGAGCATAAAAGGCATTAAGGTATAGCATTGCACTTAAGTCAAACTTAAGTCCACCCCTCATAACTGTCAGGAAGCTGCCAAAGGTAACATTGGGAAATAATTCCGTGTTGAACAGATAAAAGATGATGCGGAAAGCGCTGTAAAAAAGCATTACCACCACCAGTTGATATAGTAAAACGAGGTATTCGTTTTTTTCTTTATCCGAATGACTTAAAAACTTCATATTAACTTTAAAAAAAATTTGCACAAAGTTAATAATGTCATGGGCTTTTCGGGTGCTTTTCGTATTAAGATTTCTTAATGCCTGCTAATCGTCATTGAGCCATTGCATGGCCGCTTCTTTTGTGGAGAACTGATGTCGTTTGGTTACTGAATTTTCGGGCAGCCACGAGAAGAGCATGGCATAGGCTGTAATTTTAGGATCTTGCACGCAAAACGCGGTCTTCACCGATTTGCAGTGCATGGTTTTTTCCTCTGCTTTCTTCGACAGTAAATGGATTTCATCCAGTCGCAGATCGATGGATGCATGCCGTAAATCGTAAAATACTTTTAGTTCATCAGGCAGGCTTTGCATGCTTCCCAGTTCGTCTAAAAAGTCGTACAAGTCATAAAGGGTTGCCGGCCCTTCGATGGAAACATGTAGTATATTGTCGATAAAGGCATAGGATATCATTTGTTGTATGTTAAGGGTTTCTATTGGTTTAGCCATTGTTTGAATTCTTTTGCCAGCAGGGCACGTTGTAAAATGTTAACAAGTGTTTGGTTGGGGAAATCCTTAAGAAAAGCCTCCACCTCTTCCGGCTGAACATTGGCCTTGGTAATCAGTAGCTTTAGTTTCTTTAATGCGGCGCCCGTTAACTCATCCTCAAAGGGTAACCACATAAATTCCAAACCATTACTAGTGTTTGTTGCATCATCAGAAGGCTTAGCAGAAAGCCTTATTTTATATTCACTGATAATGGTTGAAAGGATGGTTTTACATTCAGTTTTTACCGGATCGCCTGTTCCCGATTCGTCACGAAGAGCCCAGCTGCTGTATGCATAGTCTATCTTATCGATGGCCGCTACCTGTGGCGAATTTACTCCGAAGCAGGAGCTGGTAATTAGTATGGTGGCTTTTTTCCATGATGCCAGGTCGAAATCCCTTTGGTCAATCAGGGTCATTTGCTTCTCCAGTAATTCTAAATATGATGCATCGATGGTCATACAGCCTTCATTAATGTTGTGATGAACTATTGGGTACTAAATGTAAAAAATAATGTTTGTGATGGCTTCATTCCTTGTTTGCTTTTTGATAACGGGCTGCTTATTGGGGGTAATGGCTGAAAAAAAAGCGATAAGGATAAAACTCTTCGATGTAACTGCTTGGCCCGTTATGTGCTTATTGCCAACTGTAGCTCAAAAAAAAGCCGACCTTCTGGCCGGCTTGTAAATGGTTGTTTTATCAGGCAAACTGTTCCAGGGTTTTCTTTATGATATCAATGGCTTCACGCAGTTGTTCTTCGCTGATAACAAGGGGTGGCGCAAAGCGGATGATGTGCTGATGCGTAGGTTTGGCAATCACACCATTTTCTTTCATGGCCATACAAACGTCCCAGGCGGTTTTTCCGTTCTTTGGTTTGATGGCTACGGCATTGAGCAGTCCTTTGCCGCGTACCAGCTCTATCATATCCGATTTGATACTGCACATCTCGTCGCGGAAAATCTTACCCAGGCGCTCTGCATTCTCCGCCAGCTTTTCATCTTTTATCACATCAAGGGCAGCCATGGCCACCTTGCAGCCGAGGGGATTACCTCCATATGTAGAGCCATGTTCGCCGGGTTTAATCACCAGCATTACATCATCGTTAGCCAGCACGGCCGACACGGGGAATACACCCCCTGATATGGCTTTGCCAAGGATCAGTACGTCCGGTTTCACGCCCTCGTGATCACAGGCCAGCAGCTTTCCTGTGCGGGCTATGCCGGTTTGTACTTCGTCAGCCATAAATAGTACATTTTTAGCTTTACACATATCGTAAGCTTTACGCAGATAGCCTTCATCAGGTACATAAACACCCGCTTCGCCCTGTATAGGCTCCACTAAAAAACCGGCTACATGAGGATCTTCCAGTGCTTTTGTCAGGGCATCAATGTCATTATAGGGAACGGTAACAAACCCCGGTGTGTAAGGGCCAAATCCTTTGTAGGAGTCCGGGTCGGTTGACATGGATATGATTGTGATGGTTCGTCCGTGAAAGTTATCGGCACAAACTATGATTTTAGCTTCGTTCTCGGGAATGCCCTTTTTGTCGTATCCCCATCTGCGGCATAGCTTAAGGGCGGTTTCATCGGCCTCGGCACCCGTGTTCATGGGCAAAACTTTATCGTAACCAAAATAGCGGGTCATGTATTCTTCAAACTCACCCAGCACATTATTGTAAAAGGCACGTGAGGTAAGGGTTAACTGTTGAGCCTGGTCGTTCAGTGCTTGTATGATTCTGGGGTGGCAGTGCCCTTGGTTAACCGCCGAGTAGGCCGACAGGAAATCGAAGTAGCGCTTGCCTTCAACATCCCATACATAGATGCCTTCTCCTTTTTCGAGAACAACGGGGAGAGGATGGTAGTTATGTGCGCCATATTTCTCTTCGCGGGCAATATAATCTGCGGGGCTCATTTTTTTGTGGGTCATAGTACTGATTTAATAGGTTATTATTATCTTTTTTTGGTCAGTAACAAAAATAGAAGATTAATCGAGAAAATAAGTGAGTCAATCACTGAGTTTTATCATTGTTATAGAAACTGTTGGGAGGAAGCTTGATATTTTATATGAGGAATGATTTCGTGAATCGTTGATATTAGATTAATTTTATCGGCTTGTTAATGAAAAATATAATAGATGTTGTTAGCCGGAACCATTGTAAATGCACTTACTGTTATTGTGGGCAGCCTTATTGGCCTTGCCGTAGGTAACCGTATTCCCGCCCGAATAACCAAGGGGGTGTTTCAGGCAATTGGTCTGTTTACCCTGGCTTTGGGTGCAAGCATGGCTATACAAGGGCAGTTATTGTTACAAATTGTTTTCAGCCTTATTATTGGCACCATAGCGGGGGAACTGCTGATGCTGGATAAGCGCATTGACAAGCTGAGCGATGGACTAAAGGAGCGGCTGAAGCTAAAAAATCCCAAATTTGCAGAGGGTTTGCTAACTGCTTTTCTGCTCTACTGTGTGGGCTCAATGACCATATTGGGTGCCATCGAAGAGGGGATGGGAAAGGGATCGGAGATATTGATGACCAAGGCGATGATGGATGGTTTCTCATCCATCGCATTGGCTGCCATTTTTGGTGCAGGTGTTGCAATGTCAGCAGTGCCATTATTCCTTTTTCAGGGTAGTATTACCCTGTTGGCCTATTGGATGGGTGATTTTATGTCGCCGGTTGCCATTAACGAACTAACAGCCGTGGGTGGTGTTTTACTGCTGGGGTTGGGTGTTAATATTCTAGAAATTAAGAAAATACGAATTATGAATATGTTGCCATCGCTGGGCGTTATATTACTGTTGGTGTGGCTTACGGCTGTTTATAATTCTATATGATCAAAATTAATATACCTTGGAAGCAAATACAAAAGCACTATTGATTAAGATGTTTGAGGCATGGGCCGGAGAAGATGCGCGTTCATTCAGAATGTTGCCCCCCTCAGGATCTTACCGCGAGTATTACCGCATTAGCGGGCGCAGTAAATCGGCTTTGGGTGCCTATAATGCCGACGAAAAGGAGAATATTGCTTTTCTGTCGTTCTCCGATCATTTCAAATCCAAAGGTCTACCGGTGCCCGAGATATATAGTGTTGACCTCGAGAATAATATCTATTTGCACCAGGATTTGGGTGATGTAACACTTTACAGCTTTTTGCAGGGTTTACGAAAGGGAAAGGACTTTCCTGATGAACTGCTTTGCTTCTATAAAAAGACTATTAAGAAGCTGCTTTGTTTCCAGATTAATGGTGGTGACGGCCTGGATTTTGATAAGTGTTATCCGCGTCATGCCTTCGATCGTCAGTCCATGTTGTGGGATCTGCACTATTTTAAGTATTACTTTTTAAAGTTGGCGCGTGTACCCTTCGATGAGCAGGCACTTGAGGATGACTACCATCAGCTTATTGATTTTCTGCTGGAAGCCGAGCATCATTATTTTCTGTATCGCGACTTTCAATCGCGCAATGTTATGGTGGTTGATGATGAGCCTTGGTTTATTGATTATCAGGGGGGTCGTAAGGGAGCCTTGCAATACGATCTGGCTTCGCTGCTGTATGATGCCAAAGCGGATATTCCGCCTCAGGTGCGTGAATCACTTCTGGAGTATTACATGGATGAGCTGGAGGCATATAAAACGGTGGATCGAATTGCCTTTAAGCGACATTATCAGGCTTATGTGTTAATCCGTATCATGCAGGCTATGGGTGCTTATGGTTTTAGGGGTTTTTATGAGAAAAAGGAACACTTCTTAAAAAGCATTCCCTATGCCATTAATAACCTCAAATATTTATTGAAAACAGTGGATTTGGGCATTGAACTGCCAACACTTTTTTCGGCCTTGCGCAATGTAACAGAGTCGGAGGAGTTAATGACTATTGGGCAACGTAGCAACCAACTGACGGTTCGCATCACCAGTTTCTCCTATAAGCGGGGTATTCCTGTTGATGTATCGGGCAATGGAGGTGGTTTTGTATTTGATTGCCGTGCCATTCATAATCCCGGTCGTTATCCCGAGTATGCGGATAAAACGGGGAAAGATGAAGAGGTTATCGCCTTTTTTGGTAAGGAACCCGAGATGGCCAACTTCCTTAGCGATGTATTTGCCCTGGTTGATAAGTCGGTAGAGAAGTACATTACAAGGGGATTCAGGCATCTGATGGTAAACTTCGGTTGCACAGGTGGCCAGCACCGTTCAGTTTATAGTGCAGAGCAGTTGGCGGCGCACCTTCAGCATAAATACAAATTAAATGTTGAGCTTAAACATGTGGAGCAGGATATGAAGAAGTGATAGTTTATACGGTTATGGGAAAGAAGAAGTGTAAGGATCCGGATAATCTCAAGCATCCGGTGGTTAAAGAGAGTCATAAGTATGTATGCAAGAAATGTGGCTGTGGCTCAAAGAAGGAAGAAAAGCTGTGCAAACCTCAAAAAATTAAGAAATAGTGAATGCCATGATTTTTGCTGCCGGCCTGGGCACTCGATTACAACCCTTGACTCATAACTTGCCCAAGGCCTTGGCTCCTTTTAATGGGCGTCCTTTGCTGTGGCATGCTATAAAAAGTGTTGAGCAGGCGGGTGCGGAGCGCGTTATTGTTAATGTGCATCATTTTGCCCACCAAATAATTGACTATTTACAATCCAACGATTGGGGGCTTGATGTGTGCATCTCTGATGAGACGGATCAATTGCTGGATACTGGAGGAGGCCTGGTGAAAGCCAAGTCTTTGTTTATTGCCCAAAAACCCATATTAATTCGTAATGTGGACATCATAAGCAGCGCTGATATGGACGCTTTTCTCAAGGCGCACCAACAAGGTGGTAATGCCGCAACGCTGATGGTGAAGCAACGCAACTCATCGCGTTACCTGTCTTTCGATGAGCAGATGCGCCTGTGTGGCTGGAAAAATATAAATACAGGCGAGCATATTGACGTATGTCAGGTGCATTCGTCTGTTGATTTGGCGTTTAGCGGTGTTCATATAGTGGAGCCTCCCTTGGTAGAGGCCATGGGCGATGTGCGTCCTTTCTCCATTATACAAGCCTATCTGTCGCTGGCGGCGCAGCATCGTATTGTTGGTTATCGGGTAAGCAATGAGGTGCCTTGGTTTGATGTGGGTACAATTGAGAAATTAAAAGAAGCAGAATTATATTATAAATCAGGGAAATAATTGAACTAATGAATGAACATCAGAGTGGAACGGGGCGCCGTCGTTTGGGTGACCCATTGCAACGTTTTATTAAACTCTTTTCAAGTGGTAGTGCCCTTTTAATGATGGCAACCGCTATTGCTGTTGTGTGGGCTAACCTCGATCACGAAAGCTATCACCATTTCTGGCACAGTCCCTTTGGCCTGTCAAGCGAAATGTTTAATGTGAATATGGGGCTGATGCACTGGGTGAATGACGGTTTAATGGCGGTCTTTTTCTTTGTGGTGGGGCTGGAGATAAAACGTGAGTTTCTGGCCGGTGAGCTGAGCTCCTTCAAGCAGGCCTCGCTGCCTATCTTTGCTGCCATCGGAGGTATGTTAGTGCCCATTTTGCTGTATTTCTTATTTGGCTTTGAGGGTGATGCACAAAAGGGATGGGGGATACCCATGGCCACCGATATCGCTTTTTCGTTGGGTGTGCTGGCCATCTTAGGCAAAAGAGTGCCACTGGCACTTAAGGTGTTTTTGACTGCCTTGGCAATTGTTGACGACTTGGGTGCCGTGTTAGTAATTGCCTTATTTTACGGAGGCGACCTAAACTGGACCTACCTTTTGATAGCGGCCGGCCTTATGTTGGTGCTTACAGTGGCTAACCTGCGTGATGTTCAGAATTTAAAGGTTTATACCTTGCTGGGCTGCGTTATCTGGTACTTGTTTTTGCAGTCGGGTGTAGATGGCCCTGGAACAGGATTACATGCCACCATTGCCGGTGTGCTCATTGCCTTTACTATTCCCATGCGCCCCAAGGTTCATATTAATGAGTTTTTGGCACGTATTAAGTCGGCTCTTACTCGTTTCAATTCGGTACCGAAGAGTGAAAATAAAAGGGTGTTGACCGATGATCAGTTATATGCCATTAATGAAGTTTCGTACTGTGTGAAAAAGGTGCAGAGTCCTTTACAGTTCATCGAGCATCAGTTTCATGGGTTTATCAGCATGTTTGTATTGCCTGTTTTTGCCCTGGCCAATGCCGGTGTTACCTTAGTGCATCAAGGAGAGGGGAGTGGCGAAGTTTTTACTACTTTATCCCTGGCCATAGCCTTTAGTCTGGTGGTTGGTAAGGGTATTGGTATCACTTTCTTTTCATGGTTGGCAGTTCGTACCGGCATTGCGGTGAAACCCCGCAAATCGTCATGGACCTCCTTTTTTGGTTTGGCTTTACTTGGCGGTATTGGTTTTACCATGTCGATATTTATTGCCAGTCTCGGGTTTAAAGGACAGCCTGATCTATTGAATCAAGCTAAACTGGGTATTTTTATCGGCTCTATTATATCTGGATTGCTAGGATTTTACTTGCTTAAATATTCGCTTAAAAAAGATGAGCAGCAACAGCCCGTAACCACCCGAAACGATTGATCGTAAATCCGCTTGTTCTGAGTTGTGTATTAAAGTATTAAAACATTGAATAATAGTTAATTACTGTAAGATGTCAATTTTTTCTACGCACCAGGGCGAGCTGGCTGCTTTGGTTACGGCCATCTGTTGGATGTTTACCTCGTTATCCTTTGAGTCTGCCGGTAAGAAAGTAGGCTCTATGGCCGTTAATCTTATTCGCCTGGTGATGGCTATTGGTTTGCTTGGGACTTTGCAATACCTACGTTTTGGATATTTTTTTCCGGAGGGAGCCAGCGTTGATCAGTGGGTGTGGTTGTCGGTAAGTGGTTTAGTGGGTTTTGTTGTGGGCGATATGTTATTGTTCCAGGCCTTTGTTGTGGTGGGTGCACGCATATCCATGCTGGTTATGTCTTTATCACCACCTTTGGCCGCCTTGTTTGGCTGGCTGGTGCTTGGCGAACAGCTCACCTTGGCTCATCTTATTGGGATGATGGTTACCATAAGTGGTATTGCATTGGTGATACTGGGTAAGCCGGTGAAAGGTAAGCGGATTGATGTTAAGTACCCCCTGAAGGGTGTATTACTGGCTTTTGGGGGTGCTACAGGACAGGCCTTGGGTTTGGTATTAAGTAAGTTGGGCATGGGTACTTACGATGCGGCATCGGCCACCATGATACGCGTTATTGCGGGTACCATAGGTTTTGCCATTCTCTTTCTCTTTACGGGTCACTGGCCTCGGGTGTTGCAGGCTTTAAAACATGGAGCAGCCATGGTGCGCATCTCTATTGGTGCTTTTTTTGGTCCTTTCTTGGGTGTTTCCTTCTCGCTGTTGGCCATAAAATACACTACCACAGGTGTGGCCTCTACTATTATGGCCATTGTGCCGGTGCTAATTATTCCTCCTGCCATCATTCTTTTTAAGGAAAAAGTGACTTTAAAAGAAGTGGTAGGTGCTTTGCTGGCTGTAGCAGGCGTGGCGGTATTGTTTTGGTTTTAAGCTGTTATTTTAAGCATCACCTTAGCGGCCGCCAGCAATGTGCCTGTCATCAGTATAATACTGAAATAGATAAGGCGGGCATCGCGGTCGAAGGTGCGGGCAATGCCCGACTTGAGTAGGCGTTTGTTATGGTGCGATATAACCATGAAACGTGGCAATACCCGCAGGTAGATACGGTAAACCACCCAGCCCAGCAATAAGCCCAGTAAAAAGCCGCCCAGTATATCTCCCGGGAAATGTACACCCATATAGATGCGGGAGTAGGCATTAATGGTGGCCCAGGCAAATATGAAAAAGCTGTAAGCAGGTTTTCTGAACAATAAAGATGTGAACATGGCTAGACCAAATGAGTTGGTGGAATGCGATGATACAAAACCGTAAAGGCCACCGCGTTTACCATTAATAAGATGCACCAGATACTTTAGCTCTTCATCGTGAGAGGGACGAAAACGCTCGATGCCGTGCTTAAATACGTTGGTAGAAATCTGATCGCACAGCACGATCAGTAGGCCAATAGAAAGCAGGGTGACGAAACCACGAAGGCCGTGTTTTTTAAAGATAACATAGGCCATGGTTAAATAAAGTGGAATCCATACCTCTTTACTGGTAAACATCCAGAAGAAATTGTCCCAATAGCCATTGTGAAAGCTATTTAAAAATAATAAAAGTTGCTTATCCAGTTCAATCAGTGATTCTAATAGACCCATGTATTCTAAGTTTGTGCCGAAAATAATGTTTTCTTCTTATTTTTTATTACGTATCTTAAGTTTTCTCGCGATACAGTTCAGATTACTAAGGCATATGCCATAATTGAGTTATTCGTTAAATAACATTATCTTTCTGAACGATGTAGTAGAAAAAAATAGGGAAATTTTGGCTTTAACCTCCTGCTTTTTTGGCTTTGTAGCCAGCCTTATGCAATAAGTCAACTACTTTGTCTCTGAAATCGCCTTGGATAATAATCTCTCCGTTCTTGGCCGATCCACCCACACCGCACTTGCTTTTCAGTGTTTTTCCCAAATCCTTTAAGTCATCTTCGTGTCCGATAAATCCGCACACCAGGGTTACTTTTTTGCCAGCCCGTTGCTTTTTATCCAGCATCACACGTAAGTCCTGTTGTTGGGGTGGTAGGGTATCCTCCTGATTCTCTCCGCTATATTGGTAGTCAAAATCCTGATTAGTTGAAAAGACGATTCCATCCAGGTTTCTCCATTTTTTCTTTTTCGCCATTGTTGCTAATTTTTATGGCAAATGTAAGTACTTTGCATAAAATTATCAGTAATTATCTATAAGCAATTAAATAGTAGAAGTGAGAAGAATTAAAGGTATAAAGGTTATCGCTTTTGATGCAGATGATACTTTATGGGAGAATGAGACTTATTTTAGAGAAGCTGAGCGTCATTTTGCTGATCTAATGGTGAACTATGCCGATCGCGAAGAGACTATGCGTATTTTGTATGAAGTTGAATTGCGCAATATACCCGTTTACGGCTATGGTATCAAAGGGTTTATCTTATCCATGATTGAGACGGCTAATTTGCTGTCCGGTTTTCGCATTAGTGCACATGAGATTAATGAATTGATGGAGCTTGGGAAGGCCATGTTGGATAAGCCTGTTTACCTCTTGGATGGAGTAGAAGACACTCTTGCCCTTTTGTCACAGCGCTATAAGCTGGTGGTAGCCACCAAGGGAGATTTACTGGATCAGGAGCGCAAGCTGCGTAAGTCGGGTCTGTTAAGGTATTTTCATCATATTGAGGTGATGAGTGACAAGCATAAGGCAGCCTACGAAAGTCTGATGGCACATCTCGATGTGTCGGCGCATGAGTTGCTGATGGTGGGTAACTCTCTGAAATCAGATATTCAACCTGTCATAGAAGCGGGAGCTTGGGCCGTGCATATTCCTTTTCATACTACCTGGCAACATGAACTGGTAGATGAAGCTATTGAGTCGCCTTGCTTTTTTGAGCTTAGCAATATCAATCAGTTGGAAGCATTGCTATAATTAATCTTTGTTAAAAAGCTCCTGCCTGGCAAACAAACAGACATGTGCATGGTTTGAGTTTAAAATTAATATTATAATGGAGACCTTAACATTAACAACGCCGGCCTTATTATTCTCGGCAGTATCACTAATACTACTTGCTTATACGAACCGTTTTATGGGCTACGCCGCCCTGGTACGTCAGCTCTACGATCAATTCCGTAGTAATCCGGATATGGTATTACAATATCAGATCATAAATTTACGCAAGCGTTTGTATCTTATTAAAAACATGCAGTTGCTGGGTGTTGCCAGTCTTATGTTTTGTGTACTGTCGATGTTTCTGATTTATATAGAGGTATTTGCACCCGCTGCCTATGCTTTTGGCCTTGGGCTTTTATTGCTTATCATATCACTTTTACTGTCGGGGTGGGAGATTAGGATATCGGTGCGCGCGCTCGATCTGCATCTTAACGATATGGAGCATTTTGGGGAGACTAATAATTTTTAGGGTATTAAAAATCAATAGCCCTGTACGAAGTGCAGGGCTATTGATTTTACATAATATTAATAACCACAATGGGGTTGAATTTTAAATGCGTCTGCCGTGTATTCTCTAATTGTTCTAGGCAAAAAACTTATAGCTGAGTAACTTATAATATAGCTTAGCCACCATAAAGTCTGGCGCTCGCAACCCATCGATGGGTGCAAACTCCACGATGTCGAAGCCCACTACGTTTTTACGCTGAAATACTTTTTTGAGGTAACGTATTGTGGTATCCCAGCTCAGGCCACCCGGCTCGGGCGTGCCGGTTGATGGCATGATGGAGGGGTCAAAAACATCCAGGTCGATGGTCAGGTAAACATCATCGCCCATCAGCTCAATGCTTCTATCCATCCATTCCTCGTTTCCGTATATAGACTCTGCAAAAAAGCATTTGTCCTTGTTCAAAAAAGGCTTTTCCACCACATCCATGCTACGTATGCCCACCTGCACCAGGTTGGTGCTTTGAGCCGCTTTGTGCAGGGCACAGGCATGGTTGTACTCACTTCCGTGGTAGTGGGGTCGCAAATCGGAGTGTGCATCCAGCTGCAATACCGTCAAGTCTTTGTATTTCTTACGGTAGGCTTCAATAATGCCGATGCTGATCGAGTGCTCACCCCCAAAGAAAGTCAGAAATTTATTGTGTTTCAGCAGTTCTGTGGTGCTATTGAGAACAGCCTCATAAACCTGCTCGGGCGATCTGTTTTCTTCGATTTGAGGCAGTATATGAATACCTTTCTTATACACCTCTGAGTCGGTTTCTATATCGTAAAACTCCAGATTGGGGGTAGTCTCCATAAAAACGTCAAAACCTTTATCGGCTCCTTTGCCCCAGGTGCTGGTACCATCGTAGGGGATAGATTGCAGCAATATTTGTGCCTCGCTCAGCTCAATGGGCTGGTCGTCAATGTCTCCAAAAATCTTATTCATCTTCCAGGTAGCCTAAAATATCCAACATTTCCCGCACCGATTGTTCATCGCGGTAAACTGTATCCACAATATTTCCCGTATCATCACGGTCGATGATCACATGCTTAGGGGCCGGTATCAGGCAGTGTTTAATACCGCCATATCCACTCACCGAATCCTGGTAGGCACCTGTATGGAAAAATCCCAGGTACAACGGTTCTTTGTCGCTAGCTTTGTAGCTGGGCAGTAGTACCTCCTGGTTAAAGTCTTCGGAGTTATAATAGTCCGAATGGTCGCAGCTGATGCCCCCAATATTCACCCGGCCATATTCGTTATTCCATTTATTTACCGGCAGTAAAATAAATTTTTCCTGTATCGACCAGGCATCGGGTATGGTGTTCATCAGGCTGTTGTTGATGATGTACCAGTTCTCGGTGTCGTTTTGTTGCTTTTGTTCCAGTACCTCAAAAATAATGGCACCGGCCTCACCCACGGTATATTTACCAAATTCGGTGTATATATCGGGCTCCATCACATTTTCTTTGGTACAAGCAGTTTTGATATTTGATATAATTTCGTGAATCATATACTCATAGTTGTACTCAAAGCCCAGGTGGTTGCGTATGGGAAATCCACCGCCCAGGTTAAATGATTCCAGCTCTTTACTCTCTTTTTTAAGCTCAACATACAGCTTTACTGCCTTCTGAAACTCACCCCAGTAGTAGGGGGTATCTTTAATACCTGAGTCCACAAAGAAATGGAGCATTTTAAGCTCTACCTTATCATTGTTCTTTATCTTCTGATTAAAGAAATCGATGATTTTATTGTGCTGAATACCCAGGCGCGAGGTGTAGTAAGCCGACTGCGCCTCTTCGTTAATGGCCATGCGGATGCCAATCTTTAGCTTTTGCTTGGCTTTAAGTTTCATCAGCCGATCGTACTCATTGATGCTGTCGAGCACAATGATGGAATTGGTAAAACCGGCCTCTTGTAACTTAATGATTTTCTTAAGATATTCATCGGTTTTATAACCATTATGAATGGTGATGATATCCTTGTCTATCTTACCCTTTTTGTGTAGGTAACGCACCAGGTCGATGTCGAACGACGAGGAGGTCTCAATGTTTACATTGTGCTTAAGTGCCTCGTTAATAACGTGGTTAAAGTGGTTGCATTTGGTACAGTAACAAAAATGGTACTTACCTTTATAAGCGTTGTTTTTAATGGCACGGTTAAATAAATTACGTGCTTTTTTGATTTGGTCACCAATTTTTGGCAAATAGATAAATCGAAACGGTGTTCCGTATTTATCAATTAGGTATTTTAGCGATACCCCATGAAAGGTGAGGTAGTCATTCTTTAAGTCAAAACCTTCCTGTGGAAAGTAAAAACTTTGCTCAATCAAATCAAAATACGTGTTCTTCATCTATGATAATCCCATGACGTGTTATAAAATTAATCCTCAGCAAATTTATCTAAATTACCATTAAAAGCGCGGTAAGGCAAAGAAAATAATTATACGCTGTGGTGCTAAGTTAAGTTTGACTTCTTACAGGGCTTGTCTAAATCAATTATATTCTGCAAATTCGCTTTCCTCATTAACCGATCAATACACAATAATTTGCTTTTAAAACCGCGGACACTACAAAAACGGCTAATGCGTATTATGGGCTTGTTTGTTACGTTTAGCATTATGAGCTTTGGACTGGTGCACTACTATGCAGTACGTAAAGCTGTAATGAAAGATGTGTATGATAATCAACTCATAATGACTTTAAAAGCGCACCAGGGGCAGTTTTTGACAACGATTGAAAAGGCCATTGAAGCGGTTGACATACTGGCCAACGATCCAGCCTTTGTTGCTTGGTTTGGCAGTAGCAAAGAAGATAGTGTGATGAAGGCCCTTGCCCTGGAGAGACTCGATTTCTTTAATGATGAGTTGGACTATCCGGCCATTTTTGCCGTTAACAAAAGCACCTTGGAATATTGGTATAAAGACTATTCATTGCTTGATATCGTGTCGGAAGATGACCCCGATGATGCCTGGTTTTTTAATTCCCTTAAAGGAGGTCTTAAGAGTCAGCTTAACTTCGATCACGACAATAATTTAAATCGGTCGATGCTGTTTGTCAATGCATTGATAGGCGATACGCAAGATCCATTGGGAGTGGCCGGTATCGGCATTGATCCATCGTTTCTTATTCATCAGTTTGAGTACAATAAGCCCTCTAAGAATACGCGTTTGTGGCTTCTTGATCAGCAGGGTAAAATTCTCTTGTCGGAGAAGTTAGGGGAGGTAAATACCTCGCTGAATAGCCTCCTGGATAGCGCTGTTGTGGATGAACTGTTAAGCGGTGGTGCCGAACAAATTATCCGCGAAGTATCCTTTAAGGGACGTACCTGTGAAATGGCAAGCATGCGAGTGGGGAGCACCCAATATCTGGTAGTGATGGTCATTCCACAGCGCGATTTATTGGCGATTCTCAATGTTATTAGCTATAACACTATCTGGCTAACGGTGGTGGTGCTTCTACTAACACTTATTGTGACTTCACTTTTGGCCAGAAACATTTCCAGACCCATTCTGCACTTAACGCAGCTAAGTAGTGATATGGCGCATGCCCGTTTGAATATTCAGGTGAAGGATAAGCTTTTGAGACGATCGGATGAGATAGGTAAACTGGCCACCGCCTTTGATGCCATGCAAAAACAACTTGCGCGAACGATCGACCGCTTGAATCAGGCGAATATTGATCTTAAAAATGAAAGAAAGCAGTTGAGAAATATAAATTCTGATTTGAGTGTGGCGATTCGAAAAGCCGCTGAGAATGAGAAGCTCACCAAAGCTTTTATGGCCAATATCAGCCATGAGATCAGAACACCCATGAACAGCATTATGGGCTTTGCTCAGTTGCTCGAAGAAGACTTGGCGGATCAATCTGATCTTCAGTCCTATGCTGCCATTATTGTAAAAAATGGTACCCATTTGTTGGCGATCCTCAACAATATTATTGAAGTGGCCAAAATGGATTCGGGTCTCACTAAACCTTCCTACACTACCTTCTCGGTACAGGAAGTAATTAAGGACAGCCTGAGTCTTTTTACTTATAAGGCAGGCAGTACACTAACCCTCATTGATAGAGCTCAGGAGTGCGAGTCTGACTGTATTTTGTACAGCGATATAATATTGGTTAAGCGACTGTTAAGCAATCTTTTATCCAATGCAATAAAATACACTCCACACGGTAGTATTGAGGTGGGTTTTCATATCGACGGAGACCATGTTATTCTTTATGTGGCCGATACCGGTATTGGTATCGATACTACCGATCAGGACTCCATCTTCAAACCCTTCTGGCAAGTTAAGCATGCCCGGAGTGTTAACGAAGGAGCCGGTCTCGGATTGGCTATCACACAGAAAATGGTTGAGTTATTATCAGGTCGTATATGGGTGGACAGTGCCCCGGATAAAGGGTCTATATTTTATGTATCACTCCCGATCAATAATCATAAGTAAACTCCTTCCACATCCACCTTATGGTAGATGGGTGTATTCTTAAATTGCTGGTGCCAGTTTTCTTTTGAGTAGATGTAAAGTGAGATGGACTGCGCAGACTGAAGTTCGATTTGATAGCGGGCATCCAGATACTGTTGCTCCAGCTGAAAGTCCACCTTTTCGTTGGTTAAAACATAAATTTGAATGTCCTCGTGCATGCTCGTTCCCTGCGGAAATAACAATACCACCTCGGCATACGGATCGAGGGATTGAATATGCGCCTTCACCAAATCAGAAATGTCACCCGTTAATTGCTTCATGCTGCAAAAATAAGATTTATCTACGGTGATATGACAGCCCCAATGCTGAAAACACGTAGGCTGCATCAGCTTTTCAGTGACCAATATTTGACAAACCTTTGTACTTGGTTTATATTCAGACCTTGGTGGCAAAAAGTAAAGAGCGTTTATTCCATCACATAAACACGCTTTACGCGGCGACTAATGCCGGTGAGTATTTCGTAGGGAATGGTGTCGAGTGTATCCGCCAGTTCTTCCACCCGAATGCCACAGCCAAATATTTCTACCACATCGCCCTCTTTGGCATCAATATGGCTAACATCGGCCATGCACATGTCCATACATACATTACCTACAATGCGCGCCTGCCGGCCGTTGATTAGTACATAACCTTTGCCATTGCTCAAACGACGATTAAAGCCGTCGGCATAACCAATGGGGATTACAGCTATGCGCGTTGTTTCTTTGGCTTTTCCTTTGCGCCCATAGCCAATGGTATAACCTTGCTCAACAGTTTTTAGCTGTGAGATATAAGTTTTGAGTGTATTAACCGGTGTTAAGGGGGCTTGGATGGATGATATGCCGTACATGCCAATGCCCAAGCGCACCATATCAAACTGAGCATCCGGAAAGCGCTCGATGCCGGCCGAGTTAAGAATATGTCGGAGAAATGGGTAGCCCAGTTGTTTTTGCAAGTGGCTGCACAGGCTTTTGAAGGCGTCTATTTGCGAGCGGGTAAAGTCATCGTGTTGAGCCTCGTCGCTGCCGGCAAGGTGAGAGAAGGCACTGCAAACACGCAGTTGAGGTGCCTCCTTGAGGCATTGTATCAGGCGATCCACTTCATGGGTTAGGAAGCCCAGGCGGTGCATGCCGGTATCTAGTTTAATGTGTACGGGTACTCTGGTTAGGCCTTCCCTTTGTACAGCATTGATAAAAGCCTTCAGTACTTCAAAGCTGTATATCTCAGGCTCCAGCTCGTAATTGAGCATCATCGGAAAGCTGCTTAGCTCGGGGTTCATCACAATAATAGGCAGCGTGATGCCGGCCTTTCGTAGTTCTATGCCTTCATCGGCAAAGGCAACGCCCAGATAATCTACTTTTTGGTGCTGTAAGAGGTTGGCAATCTCAAAGGCTCCGGTGCCGTAGGAGTAGGCTTTTACCATGGCCAGTGTTTTCGTGCTTTTGTGTAGCTTACTTCTGTAGTATTGCAGGTTGTTGGTCAGGGCATTGAGGTTGATTTCCAGCACTGTTTTATGGCGGCGCTGCTCCAGTAAGGCCGAAATGCGTTCGAAGGCGAAGTTACGGGCACCCTTCAGTAGGATGGCCTCATTCTTAAAGCCATTAATGTCAATTTGTTCAAGAAAGCTTTCGGTAGTGGGATAGGCATTAGTACCACCCATTGCGCGGTATAGCACCTTGCCAATGCCGATAAATTTACTAATTCCCTTTTCTTTACTTAACTGTTGAATACGTTCATACAGCTGTTTGTCGTTTACGCCACTCTGTTGTATATCGGATAAAATGAGTGTTTTGGATAAGCCGCTTTTGGTGCCCATCTGATTTAAAAAGTCCAGTGCCAGCTCCAGCGAAGTTAAATCGGCGTTATAGCCATCGTCGATAAGCAGGCAGTTATTAATGCCCTCTTTCTGCTCCAGACGCATGGCAATGGGTTGCAGGTGGGGACATTCTTTTTTGATGGCTTCCGGCGGCACGCCCAGCTCCAGGGCTGCCAGGATCGATAGTATCAGGTTATCAATGGATATGGCATCCTGATAGGGACTGCTGATGTGCAGCAAGTCGCCCTGCCAGTTAAGTGTCAGATGGGTTATGTTGTTGCTTGTAATTTGTTCAATAACACGCAGGCTGTTGCCGGGCTGATGGCCACAACTCAGGCGTTTGGCGTTTGGATAATGTGTGGTTATGGCCGAAGCAACTCTTCTATCATCGCCGTTAAACAGGATTACACGTGCGCTTCTGAAAAGTTTGAGTTTCTCTTTGATTTTGTGATCAGTATCTTTAAAATTCTCCTGATGCGCCTGCCCGATATTGGTAAAGATACCTACTTCAGGCTCAATGCAGCTCGCCAGTTTCTCCATTTCGCCGGGCTTTGAGAGGCCTGCTTCAATAAGTGCCACATCAATGTTGCCGGGCAGCATGCAGATGGATAGGGGTACGCCCAGCTGACTGTTGAAGCTACGCGGCGATCGTCCTACTTTATGGGTGTGGAGAAGCAGTCGTGTCAGCCACTCTTTTACTATGGTTTTACCATTGCTGCCTGTGATGCCCACGAAAGGCACGGTAAATGAATGGCGATGCTGCATGGCAATGGCTTGAAGGCAGGTTATGGTGTCGTCGCAAATAATAAAACCGGCCTCAGGGTAGTCAACATAGCTGACCCCGGCATCTTCCTCCACCAGAAAGGCTCTGATGCCCCGTTCGTAAAGGGTATTTATATAAGCGTGTCCATCGTTACTCTCTGTTCTGATAGCCGCAAACAGCGTGTTGTTGGGCACAAAGGTTTTTCGGCTGTCATAAACAATCTTCTCTACCCTTGCAAGTGCGTTGCCATGGGTGCGCGCCGAAGCGAAAGTAGCCAGTTGAGCGAGTGAATAATTCATGCCTTTGTTTTTGCCTTGATAAAACAACGACGACAAAGGGGCTCGTACTCATTCTTCTCGCCAAGGACAACGAGCTTGTCATCGTCACTCAGGCGATGCGAGAACTGTGCTAAATCGCCACAGCGCATGCAAATGGCGTGTACCTTGGTTACGTATTCGGCGGTGGCCAATAAAGAGGGAATGGGGCCAAAGGGTTTGCCCTTAAAATCCATGTCGAGGCCGGCCACAATCACTCGTATGCCCTGATTGGCCAGCTGCTGACACACATCGGCGAGGCCCTGGTCGAAGAACTGAGCTTCGTCAATACCCACCACATTAACGTTACCACTCAAAAGCAGGATGTTGCCCGATGACTCCACCGGTGTTGAGCGTATGGCATTGGCATCGTGCGATACCACTTCGTCGTTACTGTAACGAACATCAACCATGGGTTTAAATATCTCTACCTTTTGCCGTGCAATATTGGCCCGTTTAAGTCGTCGTAAAAGTTCTTCTGTTTTGCCCGAAAACATGGAGCCTACAATTACTTCGATCCAGCCTTTTTGGGAATCTCTATTTGCCTTATTCTCAAGAAACATTTAGTGTATCCTTATTATTTAATAGCAATCATTAACTTTGTGGAATAAGTTAGAAGCCACAAACACCATGGAAAAAGAAGCACTCATTGATATTATCCTTCACGACCTTAAGGAGGTTCACACATTGGTTAGCACCTTTAAGAGCAAACAGGAGCTGAATGCAGCTTTTATCAACTTAACCCGCACTAAAGTAGCAAACATTAACGAAGAGTTAATGCTGTTGGAGCAACTTAATACAGAAAAAGTATCCGTTGCCAGTAATGAGTCAGGTTTAACTTCGGCAGCACCAGCTACTTCCATTGTTTCGGATGGCGTGGCTATCGCTGAGTCATCACATCGTTTTGCCAGCGGCGAGTCCAACGAGGAAACGGAGGTTTTACCATCGGCACCGGAGCCGGCGCAGCCTGTTGTGTCAGAAAATGACGAAGCACCACAGGCAATGGCTACAAAGCCTGCGGCAGTAAAGGAAGAAGTGCCTGTCGATGAAGTGCCACAGGAAAGTGAGATGCCGAAGGAGGAGGTGAGGCCGGCTGCCGAGCCCGGTGAGGCGATTGTTCGTAATGAAGCGATCAGTACTGCAGGAGTCGGACCGGACGAAGAATCGCCTGTTGTAGCCACGGCCCCTAAAGCTATGGTGTTGGGCGAGATGATCAAGAAAGAGCGGTCGTCGGTGAATGAGGCCATGGCCAACCGTCAGGAGCAGGTGGCTGATATTAAGCACCTGGGTAAGCCGGTGGATGATGTGCGTAAGGCGCTGGGACTCAATGATCGTTTTTATTATCAGCGCGAGTTGTTTGGTAATAATGCCGATCTGTTTAACCAAACGCTCGATCAGATTAATCAGATGGATTCCTATCAGGCGGCCCTCAGCTTTCTCAAGTCGAATTATAGCTGGGAAGCCGATAATGATGCCAGCGAATCGTTTTATAAAAGTATTCAACGCCGATTTATTTAATCGCAATAAGTATTCAGTGTTTTAGTCAGTAGGCAGAAGTTTCCGGATGTAGTAGGAGAAGTGTGTTCTTAAGACAATAAAAAGACCGTAAATGAGTAAATTGTATGTAGTACCAACGCCCATTGGTAACCTGGAAGATATTACGATGCGTGCCATCCGCATACTTAAAGAAGTGGATTTTGTGCTGGCCGAGGATACCCGTACCACGGGTTTTCTCTTGAAGCATTTTGACATATCCACCCGTATGATGTCGCATCATAAATTTAATGAGCACTCCTCGGTGGATAAGGTGTGTCAGCGTATTAAAGGAGGCGATACGGCCGCCCTGGTGTCAGATGCAGGTACACCGGCCATCTCCGATCCGGGCTACCTGCTGGTGAAGAAATGCATTGAAGAGGGTATTGAGGTGGAGTGCCTGCCCGGACCCACTGCTTTTGTGCCGGCCTTGGTAAATTCAGGTCTGCCCAACGATCGCTTTTGCTTCGAAGGATTTTTACCCCAGAAAAAAGGTCGCAAGACACGCCTGGAATACCTGGCTGAAGAGACGCGTACCATGGTGTTTTACGAATCGCCCTTCCGGCTGGTGAAAACATTGGGGCAGTTCATCGAGTACTTCGGGAGTGAGCGTCAGGCTTCTGTGTCGCGCGAGATCAGTAAGCTGCATGAGGAAAACAAGCAGGGTAGCCTCACAGAGTTAAAGGAACATTTTTCGGCTAAGAATGTTAAAGGAGAAATTGTGGTGGTAGTGGCCGGAAAGGTGGAGGAGAAGCGCAAGAAAGAGCGTGGAAACAAAGCTGCCCATAATGAGGATAATTAGTTACAAAACAAATATATGCAGATGAAGTATTTTGTTTCCTTAATGTTATTGCCGCTGCTGTTTGCCTGTAAGTCAGGCCGGGGCGATCAGGCCTTAAGCAATCGTGAGCGCGACTCGCTGATGATGGTATCCGTGGAGAAAGACCGACAGATGAACAAGCTCGTAGGTGCCTTACTCGATATTGATGATAACCTTCAGCAGATTAAAGAAAAAGAACAGCTGATAACCCTCAATGTGAGCCGCGATGAGGCCGGATCAGAAGCCGTTGAAGATAAAATAAATCGCGATATACAGGCTATTTACGAACTGATGGTGCAAAATAAGGAAACCATAAGCCAGCTGGAGCGTCAGCTAAAGCAGGCGAGCACTAACAGTAGTAATCTTAATAAGCTGGTGAAGCGCTTGAATACTCAACTGAAAGATAAAACCCTTGAGATTATTGAATTGCAGGCTCGCTTGAAGGAGCAGCGCCTCACTATAGATGATCTTAACTTTAGCTTGGAAGGACTTCAGTTGGTGGTTGATTCTCTGGAGGGCGCCCGCCATGCTACGCAGCAGGCTTTGGATGAAACCACGGAGAAACTCTACAGGGCTTATTATGCCTTTGGCTCCAAAAAGGAGCTGAAAGAGGAGAATATCATCAGCAGTGATGGTTTCCTGAGTAAGAATAAGCTGCTTTCTGATGGCTTCTCACAAGACTATTTCACCGCCATTGATTATCGCGAGTTGGATTCCTTGAATCTGTTTATGCCCAAGGCCAAAATACTGTCGAATCATCCGGAATCATCTTATACGCTTGAAGAGAGTGAGGGAGGAGCTATGGTTTTGACAATTAGGGATAAGGAGCAGTTCTGGCGATTAACAAGGCACTTGGTTATTCAAGTAAATAAGTAAGAGCAATACATGCAGAAGACGACACATAAGTACAAACATCTGTTTTTTGATTTGGATCATACGCTGTGGGACTTTGAGGCGAATTCGGAGGCCACACTGCGTATTTTATTTAGTAGCTATCAGCTGTCGCGTTACTTTACGGATTACGAACAGTTCCATGCCAAATATGAAGTTCACAACCGTTTTCTGTGGGCGCAGTACCGTCGTAGCAACGTGGATAAGAAAACGCTTAACGTGCAGCGTTTTTACCTGCCTTTTGCCGAGGTGGGTTTTGATGATCATGCCGTGGCGCAGCAGTTTGCCAATGATTACCTGCGCATCAGTGCCACGCAAACGCTTCTTTTCCCAAATACGATGGAGGTGCTCGATGAACTGAAAGAGCGTTACACGCTTCATATTATCACCAACGGATTTAAAGAGGTGCAGAACAAGAAGTTGGTTAATAGTGGTTTGCGGTCTTATTTTACCAATATTTTTATTTCGGAGTTGATAGGCGTACAAAAGCCCGATACCTATTTTTTTGATTATGCCGTAAAAAGTTGTCATGCCAGTAAAAAAGAATGCCTGGTGATCGGCGATAGTCTGGAAGCGGATATTCGGGGTGCGCAAAAGGCCGGCATCGATCAGGTGTTTTTTAATACGCGACAGCTTGATTTTGAAGGAGAGGTGACCCATGAAATATCCGCCCTAAAGGAGCTGCTCACCTTTCTTTAATGCCTGACAATTGAAATTCGTGTATTTTTTGGCAGACTATATTTGCAAGCTGTCAATAGTCTCTCAAATTTTGATACTTTGTACTTTTCTGGCTTGTCCAGATTAGGTGATTGAGTCGTTCAATGGCATTTCCTTATATTTGCAGAAATAATCGCTTGTGTAGTCTCAGTTAAGAGAGGTTCAGGCAAGTTGTAAGAATTTAGTTATGCTAGATAGTAAAGATACCATTTGTGCCATATCAACCGCTCAGGGAGCCGGTGCCATCGCTGTAATCCGTTTGTCAGGGCCTGAGGCGCTTTCTGTTTGTGAACAAGTGTTTGTGCCGGCCACCAAAGGAAAGAAACTGACTAGGCAAAAAGCCAATACCGTTCATTTTGGCAGTATCAGCGATGGTGAAAAGGATTTGGATGAGGTGTTGGTGAGTATCTTTAAAGCCCCTCATTCGTTTACCGGTGAGGATATTGTTGAGATTGCCTGCCACGGCGCACCTTACATACAGCAACAGCTATTACAATTGTTAACCCAACGTGGTGCGCGCCTGGCAAGGGCGGGGGAGTTTACGCAACGGGCTTTTTTAAATGGTAAAATGGATTTGTCGCAGGCCGAAGCCGTTGCCGATTTGATTGCCTCGCGCAGCGAAGCCGCCCGTCGTGTTGCCTTACAGCAGATGAGGGGTGGTTTTTCCAATGAATTGATTCATCTGCGCGAGCGCTTGCTTAATTTTATCTCCTTGATTGAGCTGGAACTGGATTTTAGTGAGGAGGACGTTGAGTTTGCCAATCGTTCGGAACTCTATCAGTTGGTGGATGAGATAGCGCATTTACTAACTAAGCTGGTGCAGTCTTTTTCTTTGGGTAATGCCATAAAAAACGGAATCCCTGTGGCCATAGTGGGACATACCAATGCCGGCAAGTCAACGCTTTTAAATACTTTGTTAAAAGAGGATCGGGCCATTGTATCGGATATACACGGTACTACGCGCGATGTCATTGAGGATATTATCAATATCGAAGGAATGAGCTTCCGTTTTATCGATACGGCTGGGATACGTGATACGCACGATGCCATCGAGAGTTTGGGCATTGAGCGTACTTACCAGAAAATTGACAAGGCCACCATTGTGTTGCTAATGCTGGATGTGAATGATCCGGATGAAAAGATACACGAGGCCATTACCAATGTTAAACAACGACTTAATGAGTCGCAGCAGTTGATTGTGGTGATCAATAAGATTGATTTGGCTGGTGAGGAAGGTGCTGCCCGTTTTAATAAGAATAGCTTTCGTGAGCTGTCGGGTACCGATGCCATAGTGCCCATTTCGGCCAAGCAACAGGAAAATATTGAAGCCCTGCACGATGCACTTCTAAAGACAGTTAATCTTTCGGCGCTGGATAACGATGAGGTGATAGTGACCAATGCCCGCCATTATGAGGCCCTGCAGCAGTCGCTGGAGGCCATTATGCGAGTGGGAGAGGGGATGAAAAGTGGTTTGTCCGGCGACTTCCTGGCGCAAGACATCCGCGAAGTACTGCATTACCTAGGCGAGATAACCGGACAGATCAATACAGATGAAGTATTGGGTAATATTTTTAAGAATTTCTGTATCGGAAAGTAAAGTGTGTTTTTCGAATTTAACTACAAGGTCAAAAGAAGTAAAATAGAATGCAATTAAAGTCAATCAAAAAGCTTACCAGTAATGCATTAAGGATAATTGATATCAATCTGCCTTGAATTATATAATGAGTTTCCTTTTACTTCACTTGACTTTTATTTTACAATTCTTTACCCTACTTTTACAACTACACATCGTAAACGTTGTAAAAAATGAAAATAAGCCTACGAAAAAGAAAGCTTAAGAATGGTAAGACCAGTTTATTCCTTGAATACTATAAGGGATACACAAAAGATGAAAACGGTAAAATCAAGCACAACAGAGAATTTGAAAATCTTAACCTGACCATTTTTGACAAACCAAAGACTCCGACTGAAAAGCTGGATAACAAAGACACACTAACTTTAGCTGAGAAAATTAGGACTAAAAAGCAGGCTGAATTTGATTCGGGAAAATATGGCTTTCAAAGCAATACTAAGTTCAACGCTAACTTTATTGAGTACTTTAAAAAACTCACTGATGAACGTTTTGAAAGTAAAGGTAATCATGGCAATTGGGATAGCTGCTACAAACACTTAACAAAGTACTTCGGTCTTAAGCTTCTATTTAAAGACTTTACAGTTGAAAAAATCAAGGACTTCAAGGAGTATCTGGATAAAGAAGCAACTACCCCACAAGGCAAAAGACTTTCTACGAATACGAAGTTATCCTATTTTTCAAAAGTTAAAGCAGCTTTAAACCAGGCATTTGAAGAGCATATCATCTATGACAATCCCGGTAAACGAGTAAAGGGCTTCCCTAAAGCGGAAGTTGAACGACCATATTTAACACATAGTGAAGTTCAAAAGTTAGCAAAGGCTGAATGTCGAATACCAAGTATTAAGAAAGCTTTTTTATTTGCATGTCTTACTGGCCTAAGGTATTCTGATATAGAAAAGCTAATCTGGAAAGAAGTCCGTGAAAATGAAGATGAGTTGCGAATTGTTTTTACCCAGAAAAAAACTGATGGTCTTGAGTATTTATATATCAGTCAAAATGCGAGAGAATTACTTGGTGAAAGAGGAGCTCCTGAAGAAAAGGTAATTCCAGACCTAAAATATACTGCCCAGACTACAAATATCTTAATGAAGTGGGCCTATAAAGCCGGGATTTTCAAGGAGTTCACATTTCACTCTAGCCGTCATACCAACGCAGTGCTTATGCTTGAAAATGGAGCAGACATTTATACAGTTTCTAAAAGACTTGGCCATAAAGAAATTAGGACAACTGAAATCTACGCAAAGATCGTTGACGCTAAACAACGAGAAGCCGCTAATATCATTCCAACAATCACCTTATAATAAATATGAGAGTATTATATAATAAGTTTATTAAACAAACTAATGCTATACAAGATTCTAAGACTGAACATCATGTCAGAACTTTCAAAGAGTTTTTCTATTATCACAACACTAACAATGATTGCCAAAGTCAATACGAAATAGCTTCTCTTTTAACTCAAATTAGAACAGATATAGAAAACATAAATCTATCATGTAAAGAAATTGAAGGTCAAATAAATTCACCTGTATATTTAAACGACGATCAAATTTCAACCCTTTTTTGTGAGTTTAAGAGTAAACTTCTTAAAAATATTGAATCTGTGAGCCTTCATAGGTGGCTATCGCTTAATATTCAGGAAAGCAGAAAGCTGACAATTCACATATTGGAAAGTCACATCATTGATGAATTTGAAAAAATTCTTATTGCAACGCACATATGGATTACATTCTTTTTTAATGATAAAATCTTTAAGTATTCAATAGTAAAAGATAACCTATATGAACTATGCCCTATAAAAACAGCAGAATATGGATATTCATTTGGTAATAGCTTATTAAGAACAGGATATTTTGATGGTCTATCTTTGTATATATTGGATAATCAGCAAACGATTAGCTACCAAACGATTTTCAGACTACACCCAACTGATTTATCACATCTTCCATATCCAGCAAGAGTGATATATCGTGAAGAGTTAATAAAGCGAATTGACACGCAAACAAAAGTAAACTTGTCGTCAGATATTCATGGGATGACAATTAATAACTTAGTAGATTACTACGAGTATGCGCAAAAGAGCATAGGTAAACTCCCATTGCCCCTTAAATTCAAACTCAAGGATAAAGAAGCTAAAAAGAAGTTTAATAGCATTAGTAAATACTTTATCAAAAATTGGAAAATAGTTGATTGTACGATTCTGGAGTTTGTAAAATTAACAGAGGTAGATTCTGATGAAAATCAAGTATTTAATGTTACTAAATTTAAAAAACCCTACTTTTTCTACTTTATTGATATTCTAAGCCAAGAATGCATTTCAAAACATGGGATGATATCTGTAATAAAAGATCGATTTACTTTCGATGGTGAACCATATGAATATGAAAATAATTCTCTATCAAAAATGAAAGAAAGAAGTATCAATGACAATTTACCTCTCAAAGACAAAAACATTATCGATGAACAACTGAAATACATGTCATAGATGATAATAAAATGCAACCTCCTTCAAACGCTACAAATCACGAATACAACACTTTAAACTGCCACATATTGTCATCATTAATGCATGACCTTCTTTTCTTGACCTCATTTTCCTTTGTTTGCCATGTAAACTGATACTGGCCAGTATCCATGTATAACCTTTAAAATGAAGTATCATGGATCATTACGAAAACATAAATGATCGATTAACTAAAATCGAAAAGCTCTTATTGTGCCAAAAAAAGTCAATGACATTTAATGATGTGGTTGAGTACACTGGTTTTAAGCCATCATACCTCTATAAGTTAACTAGTTCATTTTCAATACCTTACAGCAAACCCGGCGGCGGAAAACTTTTCTTTGATAAGGATGAAATTGATCGTTGGCTACTAGAAACCAATCGAGTACGAACAGAAAGCGACTTGGACCAAGCTGCATCTGATTTCTTATTGCGTAGGAGAAAACAATAATACGTAAATATAAAAGGCGTTGCCCAATCAACGCCCATCAATTCTTCTAATTCCTTTAAACCACTTACAAAAATAGTATAATGGCTAAATATAGGCAAATCCAAACCCATTTTTGGACTGATGCTTGGGTAATGGATCTTACTCCAGAAAAGAAGTACTTCTACTTGTATATCCTCACAAATGATAAAGTAAAACAATGTGGTATCTATGAGATACCGCTACGAAAAATGGAAGTTGAAACAGGATATAACCGAGACACATTGCTGCTACTGCTGGATGAGTTCGTAAAAATGAACAAGATTCGTTACAACCTAGAAACCAAGGAGATATGCATCATTAATTTCAGCAAGTACAACTTTACCCAGAGTCCTAAAGTAAAAGCATGCATTAGGAAGGAATTTAACCAAGTAAAAGACAAGAAGTTAATAGGGTATATATATGGTATGCATAGTCTATACAAAGACTATGATAAGTCTATCAATACCGATGCGCAAGAAAAACAAAAAGAAGAAGAAAAAGAAGAAAAAAAACAAAAAGAAAAGATACTTGAGGTTTACTCTAAGGAAATTGAAGACATTCTTTCTTTTTGGGGGTTTACAGGCAAAGACGACAAACGAGAGCTTCTATTAAAACAATTACAACAACTATCAAAGAATCAAATACCTCTCGTCGTGTTTTTTAAGCAAGCCAATAACTATATTACTTACAAACAATCTGTTTCTGAGCGAAAACATGCTTTCAATCGCTTTTTGGGATTAGACAATCCTAATGACATTAATACAGCTGGTTGGAACACTGAAAATTGGGAGCACAAGTTAAAATCCTTAAAAAGAATCAACATAACAAATCAAACTAAAAATTATGAATCAGGACTATAATAGACACTTAGAAGCAATCTATAAAATCGGCCGAAAATGCACAAGCAACTTTGAATTGACAGATTCCGATCTGTGGATCTACAAACTTCTACTAAAGTATTTTAATAATGACCCAAGTTTCGAGAAAGAAAACCCTAAATACTCCCTTCGCAAGGGACTATTAATTCGTGGCAATATAGGCACCGGTAAAACCTCATTAATGAAAGTCTTTTCACATTTCAATAGAGCTTGTAATAATTCAAGAGAATACCTAATAAAAAGGTGTACTACTTTAAATATAGAGTTCATTAAAAACGGACCAATTACAATAGAGCATAATTCAATAAATAGTTTTTTTAAAACAAATGGCTTACTCGACAAAACTAAACCTGTTACTCTTTGCTTAGATGATTTAGGAACAGAAGTTCAAGAAGCTTCGTATTACTCAAACCATATAAACTTTATGCAATTTATTCTTCTTGGCAGATATGATGGTTTTTGTGATTATGGCATGCGAACATACATTACATCAAATCTTCATCCAGAAGATATCCAGTTAAAATACGGCTACCACGTAAGATCTAGGCTTAAAGAAATGTGCAATGATATCATCTATCCAGGAACTGATAGAAGAAAGTAAAATTCACACTATCTACTAATAACCATAAGGGATGAAGCAATAGATGTTACATTTGAAATAATAATGTAACATCTATTATGCCCTGAAAACTTTGTTTTCAGTGACCGAATGTAACATTGTTACGTTCCCTCTTGCTACCCTTATTTTAAAATTAATTCAATGAAAATCATACGCATATCTCCAGAATTGCATAACGATTTTAAAAAACTATGCATAAGGGAAAAAAAAGGACTAACCGAAGGCGCAGAATTATTAATCAATTCTGCCCTCAAAAAGGGGACTTTAAAAGAAGTTACTAAAAATGTATTCAATCAAATCCAAGGTCTTGAATCAACCTTTAAAAGCTGGATGCGCCAACATGAGAAATCTTATTTTAAAAATGTATCCGATGACCTTATAGTTTTGTCCAGAACATTGAAAGATGTAAGTACACGAACTCAAAATGAAGAACTATTCAAAAATGGAATCGCTTCAATTCAAGAAGTAGCTGATGAATCCCATAGAAAGTACGAAGCACTACTCCATCAAAAAGCCATTGAAAGAGCGAGTTTATTATCAACGCTAAAAAAATCTGCAATCACATTATGCATCATAGCAGCCGTTTTCGTTTTAAGCAACTTCATTATTGATTTCAACATTCGACTTGACAACATTCAAGCGGAAAATTACGATAAGCTTCGAACGCACTGTAAAATGGTACAAGAAAGACATAAGGGAATAAACATACTGGAATCATTTGATCAAATGCTATCACAACAAAACGAGTAGATATGTACATAAAGGTTATAAATCCAACCAAGCATGGAACTGCAACCTACTCTAATACCGGCTCCTGCAGTAATCTTGTCGAATATTTGGGTAAAGAGAATGAATCTTTAGCCATAGATAAGCGCGAAATGTTTTTTAACCAGACTGATGATGAGATAAGTTCAAATGCTGTCATTAAAATGATTGACAATAATGTGAAAGGAATCGCTAAAGGCAGAACTCGCTTCAATAGCTTAGTGATTGCACCAGATAAGGAAGAGCAAGAACATATCAAAAACGACCCAGTTGCATTAAAAAAGTATACCTGCGAAGTGATGAAAGCCTATGCTGAAAACTTTCACCTCAAATCCGGAAAGAAATTGGGCATAAATGACCTGGTTTGGGCTGCAAAACTAGAGTACGAACGTAACGGAAATAATGAAGCTAATATGCATGTTCATGTAATCGTTTCTGCGAGAGATAAGGAGCAACAGATTACTCTATCGCCTAACACCAATGACAAAAAACGATTTAATCGAGTCAACTTCTACCTTGAAAGTGAAAAGGCATTTGATAAGTTGTTCCATTATGAACGTCTCGAAAGCAAATTAAAAACCGATCAAATGATCAAATACGGAAACCTCTACGAGAGAGATAAATACTTTACCGCACTGGATGAGAAGAGAGCACAATTTCAATCTAATGAAATTGGCAAATCTATTACTCAAGGCATTCAGTCGGTCAATTCCCAACGGGGGCAATACCAGGAAGAATTTAAAAAGAAGAAAGTTAAAAAGCGTAATTCCCAAAATCTAAAACTATGATTATATCAATAAGCTCCTTGAAAGGAGGCACCGGAAAATCGACAATCTGCACAAATTTAGCAGTTTGTTTTTCGACAATGGGATATAAAACCCTTATTATCGATACAGACACTAACGGTTCTTCAGTAAAATGGTCAGGATTAAGGCCGGAAGATAAACCATGCGTAACAGCTATTTCGATGACAGATCCCAAAGCTTTACGAAGCAATATCAATCGGATTCATCAGGATTATGACCTAGTGTTAATAGATGGCACTCCTGCTCTTTCAGAATTGGCTACGACTATTATTCTGCTATCTGATTTATTGATCATTCCTATCAAACCTGGTGTGTTAGATTTATGGGCTACTGAGATATTTATCGAAAAATACAATCAGGCATTGGTACTTAAAGACGATATTCATGCAAGGTTTATTCTCAATCAAGTTGACCCACGAACAAAACTGAGTAATGAAATTTCTGAGGTTCTGAGTGAGTTTTCTATTCCGGCAATGAAGTCAAAACTTAATAATAGGGTGGCCTATTCAGAGTCGATTATATCAGGATTAAGTGTTTTGGAATATAAAGACGTTAAGGCTCAGGAAGAAATTACTTCTTTCGCAAATGAAACCCTTGAATTATTAAGACAAAATAATCAGTAACATAAAAACATATTAACATTCAAGCATAATTATGTCCAGGCATTTTTATGCTTGGACATAAAAGCATTTTGCCATAAAAACATAAATATGAAACGAGCCTAAATAATATATCCATTAAGAATGGATTAGTTGGCGAGTTCCATGTGGCAATTAAATTCAAATAAATTACACATGAAAAAGCAGACGTTGAATATAAAAAGCACCCTCAGCAACAAAGTTTCTTTGTCTAAAAAACCGAAGGCCATTGATGTTATAAAAACTGAAATTGAAGATATTCATAAAACTCCCAAAGTGGCGAAGAATGAATTTTTTCGCACAACAGTTTACTTGCCAAAATCACTTCACAAAGATCTTAAAATACTTGTGGCTCAAAGCGATACTTTAACAATGAAAGATTTTGTTATCGAAGCCGTTCAGGAGAAACTACAGCGAATTTCAAATGGATAGAAGGCCTTTATTAACTTAACTAACAATCTATTATAAATTATCCTCTAAATGTTTTATATAATTCGTTAATAGTCCCTCAATCTGCTTTGAGGCAACAGGATTAGCAGAATGTACATTAAAACTCAGGTTTCTCAAATCAAGTCCAGATTCGAAGACCAACCATTTTGCAGCCGCATAACCATCTGGTACAACCTCTCCATTTTTATCGAGACCTAAATCATTATCAAAACTGATAAATTCAGGTAATCCGTTTCTCTTGATATGGGTAACAAAATCATCGAACGTTCTCACTATATCAAATTCAGATTGCATTGCCCTATCATAAACCATATCAATTGTTCTTATATCATCAAGAAAAAGTTTTTTCATATTGTTCTCAATTGGATTATAGTCTGGTTAATTTTGCGCCCAATCAGTCCATCTTATTTTAATTGCAAAATACTTTAAAATCAAAACTAAACCTTCTTAACTTCTGTATTCACCTCATAAATTCGTAAGTCATTCACATTAGAAAGGGCTTCTCTGGCATCAATACGATTGCGTTTATTTCTAAACCATTTATGGTATCGTTCTATTGCACACCATTTACAGCCGCATCTCAGTGAGTGGTTTTTACTAAGGGCATTTGTCGAAGCATATTTCCAATCAAACGCGTCCCAAAGTTTCTTGCGCTTCCTGGCATAGTCTCTGTCTTTTTGTGTTCTCATATTGCTTAGGTATTGTAGTATTATAATCTTGGGTTCTGCAATTCAAACGAATTTGGATCATTGGGCAATGGTTTTCTTAAACTACAGAATAAATTAGATAGTTTTAAGAAGAAAGCAAATCGTTCAGCTGGTGTTCTAGATAACCATTCATGTATTTCCTCTTGAGAATGATCCAGGTTACTTAAGCCATTATCTTTTCCTATATTTATCTTTCTCTTGCGCTTCATAAGGTGGAAGAATAAGTAGTTCCCAGGTGCATTTTAACATCACCCAAATGAATCGTAACCAAAATGGCTTTTTCTTTTAATTTGAGTTCATATGCTCCCGAAGAGACTCGAATATTGAAGATTTTAAAATCAGCAAAATGTAATGACTGTTCTGAACCCAGATTCTTTTCCTAAATTTGGATAAGGATAGTAATCAGCTGATACTAACAAAAGATTTTGGTCATGGCGGTAGGAACATATATTTTGATTGGAATTGCTGTTATAGCAACAATAGTAGCATTTTTAGTAAACACGAAAAAAGGTGCTAAATGGTTGAAAAATTTGCACCTTTAGTTTTATGGCTTTTTCTTTCATTTCATTAAAAATACTAATTCATGTGATTAATTATAGGCATAGGAACAATGGTTGCACTAGTGTAGTAATTATATTTTTAAGCACTAAAAGAGGTAAGTCCTGGATTATATCTTTGGATGATTAAACTAAACCTTCTTAACTTCTATATTTACCTCATAAATACGCAAGTCGTTTACATTTGAAAGTGCTTCTCTGGCATCAATACGATTGCGTTTATTTCTAAACCATTTATTATACCTTTCTATTATACACCATTAGCAGCCGCACCTTAGTGAGTGGTTTTTACTCAGGGCATTCGTTGAAGCATATTTCCAATCAAATGCGTCCCAAAGTTTCTTCCGCTTTTTGGCGTATTCTCTGTCTTTTTGTGTTCTCATATTGCTTATGTTTTGATTGGTTTATAATTCTCGAAGATGATTTTTGGCTTTATCTTTTCCCTCCAGGTACAGTTCCAATGCCTCTTTGAAGTCTTTCTCCAAATCTTCCAATGTTTTACCTTCATAAGACACTAAATCCGGCTCGATTCCTTTAACCTGACCATAGAATAGTCCATCCGAGTCATTCCAATCAACAGTTCCGGTGAAACCTCTTTGTCTTAGAGTAAGTTCCGGGATTGGGTAATGCACTTCCTCATATTTTATAATGATACCCGAAACTCGGTCCAGCTCCTGAAAGTTTGGATCAGACTCTGGAGTATCATTATTGACTAGGTGAATAAGTTCCTCCATGCGGTGACAGGCTTTTTCGTATTCTTCTTTTGAAGGAACTTCCTCTATATTACTTATACCTATGAATTTTTCGAAAGCCTCCTTTTCCTTACCGGTTACAATTTGTTTCCCATCCGGACAACTTTTAACAAGCCTCGAATACAGGCTTGATTCGGATTTATCCTCTTCCGTCATTTCTTCATATTCAAGCTTCTGCTGCATTAGCTCTTCTTCAAATTCAGTTACACTTTCTTCCTTATAACCGACAAAGGTCATTTCCCATAAAATATGAACCAGCGTGTCAAGTTTTCCGTAATAAGCGAAAGCTTCCTCTGAAACTTCCATTCCCAGCCATTTAGTCCAGGGCGTAAGCATCAATGAATAAGTCATTACTTTTTGTTCCTCATCTTTAGGAATAGTATAACGTGCATTTACATGAGCATACTCCGTTTCTTCCCAATCCTCCTTTGTTGGTGTGAGAATGATTGTCATATCAGAATCCACAGGATGTAATGACATCAACTGAGAGTATGCATCCTTGAATCCATCCAAGTCCTTTCCTTGCTCTGGATATAAATAAGGGAGCCTTACTTCAAGTTCTGACCATTGAAATTGGCTAATGAGTTCCTTTAAAGTCATTTTTTAGTTTTGTTACCATTCTTCATTTTCGACCGAATCTTCAAAATCAATTTCCTCATCCAGTGTATCAAAAAATGGGGAATTACCCCCATTTCCCAATTTGAAAGTCAAACAATACTAAACTGCTTGTCAGATTTTAGTTATTTCATGAACTATGAAATTAACATTCTTGTAGCCGTAATAGTTGTTTATATAAACTTCTCCGGTTATCGTTACTTTGTCTCCTTTTTTTAAGTTTTTTACTTCGTCTGCGTAATCATTTTTCTTTTTTATAAAAAAGAAATTGCCGACTTCACCTCCGAATGAATTCTTTTCTGGTTCTCCTCCAATTTCGAAGCATCTAAATGGAATGTAACCAACCTTAAATTTGTTTGGTTTGGCCATACCTGCCATTCCAAATCCAAAAAATTCAGCATCAATTGTTACAGTCTGTCCTTTTAAGTCCTTCCCTAATTCAACGTTAATAACATTTGAATATTCTGCTTTCTCCGTTTGTGCAATAGCAGAGCCACAAACGAATACAATCGAAAGGAGTAACAGTGTTTTTTTCATAATCTTAAAGTTATAGAAATTAAATGTGTGTAAGTATTAATTATATTAGCAAACATAAAAAATAATCTGAAGAAGAATGCATTTCGAAACCAGTCTTTCCTATTTTCAAAACTGAATCAAAATAATATTGAGATATCCTTGATTGGCGACTATGATAAGGCCGGTTGTAGTTTTCTATCTTCTCCCCATTAGCCTTCTTTATCGCTGCAAATTTTTGACAATGATTTATAACTGCACTTGAAGCAAAAGAGCGATTATCCGTTTTTGCATAATCAGTGGTACCTTTCCTTACGGAGCGCCAGATGATATTATAAATTTGTCCAACTGAATAATCCTCTAGCAACGAATATAAAACCAGCTCGTCCGTCTCATTTGGATGAGAAAAGAAACCACAACTATTCATTTCATTAGTAAATATTTCTCTAGCTTCGGCTAAAGCAATTTTTTTCCATAGTTCATATCGTTCCTGCACGGTACTACCAAATGCATCTGTTGGATTTTGCAGTTCTTTAATCAGGTCTTCTTCGATTTCAATAATTACATTCTCTATTTTATTATTAAATACGTTCAGACTATTCAGCATATCATTCTGCAGCTCCGGCAGCGGATAAAACTTCATCATTTTGATTCGCCAACACTGAACCGAATTAATCTCCTCTGACATGCAACCTGCAGAAATGGCACCAATAAAGACTTTCGACTCAAAATCTAATTCCCAAAATAGTTCCCTGTTTATGTGATAAGTTAGACCTGTGCCCTTCTTTAATCCCTGAATCTTTTTGTTTTGCACACTTTGTCCTTTATATTCAGAATACATAGCTGTATGACATTGGGGACAAAATGGTATAGACTGGATACCCCTAGTTATTGGTTTCGTCCAGGAATAGACCAGGCAAACAGGGCAAACATAATCCTTACAAATACTTGGAGGCAGATGATTTTTGAAAGCACCAATATTTATTTTTTCCAGGCTATAACGATGTATGATATCTACAATCTTAACCTCTTTCTGGTTGTATAAGGTTAAAACTTCATCCAACTGGTCAACACTAAGACCCGCGAGATACTCAGAAATGGTGGGCTTGATGATTTTGTGCTCTTCCATAGGCTTGCTCTTTTCAACACCCATGAAAACAAGGTGGGTGTGAACCTCCACTATATATAGCCTCAGAAGGTACGACCAAGCACCAGAGTACACTATACTAGCGAAAGGAACACACCCATATAGAGTGCGTTCACTTCCTGACTTCTCGTACTCTTTAAATTGGTCGTTTTTCTGAGGAGAAGCGTCAGTAACGCAATAAATTATTCTAATATGTCAGGTCAAAAATAATAAAATCGATTCAACTATTAATGTTGTTTGACTATTTTAGCTGATACGAATGTACTCAATTTATTTATTCCCTTATGACCATTCAATTTTGCTCTGACATACACCTTGAGTTTGCTCAAAATAGTCTGTTCCTTCATAAGAATTCTATAAAACCAATTGGTGATATATTGATTCTAGCTGGAGATATTACCTATTGGGGTAAAAAGCACTTTAAGCATTCGTTCTTTGATTATGTGTCGGAGCATTTTAAAACGGTGTATTACGTTCCAGGTAATCATGAATTTTATTCTGGAAAGGATCTTCGCATATTAGACAAGCCTATATATGAGTGCATAAGGGAGAATGTATTCCTAGTTAATAATCAGGTTGTGTCTATCGAAGATGTTGATTTCTTTTTTACTGTTTTATGGTCAAATATTCCAGAATCTAAGTCACTTAGGGTGGAGCATGGCGTTGGAGATTTTCACCAGATTAAGTATCGAGGCAATAGGCTGAATTATAAAGTTTTTAATCAGCTGCATAAAGACAGTTTGTCGTTTCTTAAAGAAGCTATACCTGCTTCCAATGCACAAAAGAAAGTAGTTGTAACGCATCATATTCCCACGCAAATATGTAACCCAGAGTGTTATCGCAATTCAGATATTAACACAGCCTTTATTTCTGAGCAATATTCATTAATCCATGATTGGGATGTTGACTATTGGATTTATGGACATCATCATGCCAATATGCCGGAAATTAATATTAATGGCACCAAGTTAGTAACAAACCAGCTAGGTTATGTCGATTGGGGTGAACATCATAGTTATCGAAATGGAGCATACTTTACATTTTAGAAAAAGTAACAACACTGCATCCTACCTGGTGGTAGGATGCAGTAGGTGTCTATTTCCACTGTCTCATACGATAGAGCTTCCAGTTGCGATTTCGTCTTTTTGAGGCTGTAGAATTGATACATTCAATGCCATGTGGAAAACAGTATGAACAACCACCCATTTTCATGAAATTGTGGATTCGTGAAATTCTTCGATTGCCAATTTTCATTGAAATATCAGCAATCCCATACTCATTATAGTCAAAGGTATTTTTAATACGGTGAAGGTGCTTCGTTTTTACAGAAACACTTACCTCGAAAGCAAAGTCTTTCATTTAAAATCTAGTTAAGTAAACACTTAACTATCGAGACATTATCCTTCGATTACAACTCCATACCTATTTTCAATAAACTTATCTAACTCGGACTTATTTGTTTCACTAAGCATATATTCAATATCTGCATCTGAAAAATCATATATGCCAAAGTTTTTAATATAATTTCTGCTCAATGAGAAATACCCTGAAGAATATGGCTTGCTTGTATTAGCAATGTAAAACCAGAACAAACGCGAACTAAATAAAATCTTAATAACCTGAAGCTTGATCGGGTTATTATCAACAACAGCTAATCCATTATAAAAAAGAAGATCTTCTTTAGAAATTATAAAGTTTGGAGTCGATGGTGCTATATGTGGGAAAAATAACTTACTACCCATTTTCTCAAGAGATTGGTTTCTACCATAAGCATACCATGCTTCGTATTTCCCATTACCTTTATCTCTTCTTGCGAGTATTTCTTTCTTTGTAAATAAATAATTATAGGCTTTAGGGAAACTTTTATAGAAGGATTTCTCCTCAATCACCTTGGGCTGAGATAATTCCTTAACATATCGATATGGAAATATTATTTTCCGTTTTATTAAATCGATATCCGAAATTGTAGTTAACTTATTTGGATTGATAATATCCCTACATATTGCTTTTTCTATTTGAAAAATTTTTTCATCATCTTTCAAATAATAATAGTTTTTATCCTCTTTAATTGGATCAAATACATATACATTATTTTTTAATGTTGCAATTCCATTTCTTGTTTTATATTGACTACCAAAAGATTTCCCAATATTCTCAATCCTTTTAATTAAATCTATCTTACTAAAACTCCAGCCATCTTCAACACCCAAATCCACATATTTCCTTTTTGTATATGTATTTAACCCAAATCTTAATTCAGAACTATTTATTTTCTTATACCTAATAAATTGTGAAGCACAATTCTTAATTAAACAAATACAAGTATATGTAGATCTTGAGTGGAATATTTGCTCTCCCCCAAAATCTATCAAATCAAATTCATTCCTACGTTTAGTTATGTATTCTCTTAATGCCCTACCATTTACACTTTTTAAGAATGAATTTACAGTTATATAACCAAGTACTCCATTTTCCTTTAATTGCTCTAGAGCAATTTGAAAAAATGGGATATACAAATCAGGATGTCCTGTTGCACACACACTCCAGTTTTGCAAATATTTTTTTGTATCATCATCTACATTTCTAGAGCAGACGTAAGGTGGATTACCCAGAATGATATCAAAATATAAAGCCCATTCATGGTTTAGCGCATTCCCAACGAATAAATTAAAATTAAAGTCTTCGTCTTCACCGCTTAAAAGGGCTACCAACGACAGTAAAAGCTTTGTTCTTTCTATACTATACTCTTGAATATCTAATCCATAAATGTGATTCTCGAATATATCATAAAAACTTTTACCAGTTTTATTTCTCAAGTAAATAGCTGAATCGGCTAAAAAGCCTCCGCATCCACATGATATATCTGCAAGTTTTAAATCAGGCTTGATGACAGTCCTTGAGAAAGCACTTTTTATTATAAAAGACCTAATGTTTGTAGGAGTATATACAGCGCCATTTACAATTTTATCCTTGGGTGAAATAACAAACTCAAATAGCTCAATTAAATTTTCAAGCTCAAATTTATCCTCAAATAGATTCAAAAAGTCAGCTAAATAATCCCAATCTTCATCCTGCGAATTGATAAGAAGATTTCCAATAAGATTATTGTTAACCACCTTAATGTCATTAATGCTAATAAAAGTCGATATTAATAGGCGATTTATTTTACTAACATCGGAAGAATACCCTTTTAAATATTGAAAAATATCCTGTCTCATACATTGGCAAGTTGTGGGAACACTAAACCGGGATGCCAATCAATTGAGGAAGGATTATAAGCAGTCCATTTTGAAGCTAATGTATGAGCAAAAGGCTTAACCAACGCATCGTAATAGTCCTTCACTAAACTAATATAAACACTTTCTTGCTGAAGTTGATTCCAATATGTTGGAAAAAAATTCGATAAAACAAAATCAATGCCAAGAACTACCTCAATAGGATAGAACATTACTCTTGGGGCATCAAAAAAAATTGTTTGTCCAATATCCATATTATCAAAATTCATCCGGTTACCCCCAAAATGAAGGTGGTACATAGGGTGAGGCTCATTACTAACACTATCAATATGTCTATCAATATGATAGCAAATCTGATGTTTCATATCATTTGGCCCATCTCCCTTTATTTCAATATTAAATTCCAATTTTTTAAGTGGATCAACTAGATTTCCCCATGAATCACATGAGGCAATCATATCTATTGATAAAACTAAGGATAATGGATTTAAATTTGAAGGTCTTATATGTCTAGGAGGCATATAAAATGGAATTTCTAACGAATCAACCTGATACCCCCAATAGGAATAATCAACCGCATCATTCTTATCAACCTTTCTTGTTCGTGTAAAGTCATTTAACTGATTTGCTGCTTCCCTTAAGGGATATCCTGTTATCCCCACTTTTTCAATAAGATCTGCAAGGTTTTTTAAATCATGAGCCCTTTCACTCCTGAATTTCTTTTGATCAATATTTATTGCCATAAAACTACAAAGACTCCTTGATAAAGTTTAACCTTTCAATTTCTGAAGGATGTAACCTAATACCTTCGTCAAATCCTTCCCTTTCAAGAGCTGCTTCCAATGATATGTAATCATAATCTTGCCAGACCTTAGGCTCTCTGGACATGACTATCTTAAACCCTTCTCGAGGATCTAGGGCTCGATTATATCCTCTACAAACAGTCCAAAATTTATAACTATTTGATTTTTCTATTCTTTCTGGATAAACTATTTCTGAAATGCCAGTCTTCTCTTTTAGTAACTTAACTCGCTCATTTGCATCAACCATGGCTAGATTCTTACCAGTAATTTCTTTAAAAACTTCTAAAACATCTATCATCCACCAGCGATCCCAACCAACAGAGAACACTCCATTATATTTTGCATTCTTAAATACTTCATCTCTTATAATATTCCATTTTTCAGACCTTTCAATATCAACACCTAACCTAACTGCCAATAAATCTTGACTAATCAATGGACCATTCATATATATTAAATCCTTAAGAATTACCTGTGCAATATTATAAGAAGGCAAGGATTCAGAAATTAATAAAGACGAGTATATTCTAGCATCAATTTTATCGTATTTAATATCTAGCAACTTATCCATATTAAGTCCAATTTGGTTTATGCATTCATAACCTTTTATAAGTCCGTAGATTCTTCTAGATTCTTTATCGTAGTTTTGTTGTTCTTTATGAAAACGCATGTCAAACAAATCATGACTACTTAGATCCCTCTTGTATAGGCTTTTAATCTTATCTTGAGTAGAACAAAGAATTATAGGAATATCAAGATTTTTTAAATCAATTGACCTTTCTCTAATATTTTGCGCTAAGGTTGGTGCTTTATATTGAACTCTTTCTCCTTTCGAATTTGCAGCAGAATCAAGTTCTAAATCAAGAATAACAGCTTTTATATCACCCTGATTAATACGCTCTGCAATTACGGACAAATCAGCGGTTTCAAATAATTCAACCTCTAGTAATCCATTTGCCTGCAAAGCATCCTTTATTGCTTCAATCTGGGGACGACCACCATTTATTTCATCGTCAATATATAGTACTTTCTCCATAGCTTAATCATTTTTAACGGGTACAATCACCCTAATAGTTGTAGCATACCCTTCTTCTGGTTCTCTTATATAAATGTCGCCATTATATCCTTCAATGATATCCTTTACGATTTTCAAGCCAAGCCCCGTGCCTGTCATTTCTTCAATTTCATCAGCGAATTTACCTGATGGACTGCTCGTAGTAAAAAATGGATCAAACACTTTCTCTTGGTGTTCGACAGGAATACCATCACCATTATCTGAGAAATCTAAATAAATTTGATTGTTGACGCGTCCAGCTTGTACCAGTATTTTACCATTTGCTCCTGCACGCTTAATTGCTTTTTTAGAATTGGAGAAAAAATTAAATAATATTGAAGCCCATTCTGACTTATGCATTGGACATGTAAAAAGGTCATAACCATTAAATTCCGGGCTTATCAATTCAATTCCGATTCTTTCACAGTTAGGCGCTGCAACTTTATAAAAAGGCTTAACAACATCCCTAATTTCAATTGGCTCCAACTCTCTATTTACATTCTCAGAAACCGCTTTATCAAAATAAGATGTATAAGTTCTAAATGATGAAGAGTTCAAAGCTAATCGCTCTAATTTTTTTAAAACATCCTGTTCTTCAGAATGATCTCTAATTAAAGCGTGTATATCAAGTTCAAATGCATCTAAATGGTGTTTGATTTCATGAATAAACTCACCAATAATTAATCCAAGGCTAGATAGTATTCTTAATAACTGAATTTCCTGTAGAAGTTCACTAGTCTTTTTTTCCTGTTCATAATTTGCATCTTTTATCCTTTGAGCAAAATCACGAAAATCATTTGAAGAGAAATCGTTATCATTTTCTTCAGTCTTAGACTTTTTATCATCTGACTTTTCTTCTTGTTCCTTTTTTTCAGCAGCCTTTTCAAGTTTTGCTGCAACATCATCTAAAATTTCCTTTGGTTTTTTAGGCTCCCAATCTTTTTGTGTTGTTTGTGATTTCTTTCCCCTTTCAGCGGAAACTTTTATAGCAGCATCAGTTATTACTTTATAAGTAAAATCTCTCAACTCTTTTAATGCATCATTTTCAAATAAACCTTCTCTACTTGATAGCTCCTGAAAATTAACACCTTCAGAATCATTAATTTCGATAAATCCGTAAAAGTTATTATTACCATGAGGTGCTAAAATAACTCTTCTACGCACCGAAGCATCTAGTCCTAACCAATCATTATCAACTTCTCCATATGGTAAAACTCTAAAACCATTTCTGTATAATCGAATTCCTCCCCATATTTCGGCATTTCTCCTGATAATGGTTTCAGACTGCTTCGGAATCAATCCTGAATAATATATAAAGTAATAAATCTTTATATGGATATTTCTGAGAAATTTAAAAGGTTTGTATTTTTCATTTCTTGAGTTTGCTCCTATCTCAATTAAATCCTCAGGAAAGTTAAAATAGGTACTTGATAAAGAATAATACCCATCACCCACACTATCTACATACCCTTCAATTATTGCAGTAGCATAGTTATAAAATTCTGAGTTGACATCAACAATTGGCTCTGCGTTGTCAATGTTTCCTTGATAAAAACTTGCTTTGAACCCGGGTTCTTTTGTATTTTCCTTGACCAATTCTGATAATGGATACGGTTGGAGCAACTCTGATACATACCTAAATGCTCTCTTTAACATCCCTTCTGACCAAATATCACGCAAATCATCAATTATGATTATGGTACCTTCAAGCCGATCTTTAGGAATCCACTCTAATTTATTAGAGATTAAATTAATATCCTGATCTATTTTATAATCAGCCCAATCAATTTCTACTTTAATCGCTTCTGAATTCTCTTTTGTTTGAGAAATAATTGTCAAGTAGTTTCCTAGTCGATGCGTAGCAAATCGTCCTATGCCTTTCTGTCCAGCTCTAGTTCGGTTATATCGTGGTGATTTAGGATTATGAATCTTGTCACTTGATGAAATCTTCATAAAACCAAATATTAATTGATCTCTAGTCATACCATGACCGTTATCAATGATAGTTAACCTTCCTCCCTTTTTTTCAGTATTTTCAAAATACAAATCTACTGTGGTGGCATCTGCATCATAAGCATTCTTAACCAACTCTGCTACTGCCGTTTCATGTCTACCGACCAATTCTTTTCCTAATCGGTTAATTATACCAGCATCAACAGAAAAACGAACAAGCTTTTCGTCTAGACTAGCAATCTCATTTGATAATGAAATAATTAAACTATTATCAGAATTGTCTTTAACCAATTCTTCACTCAATTTTCTTTTTAGCTGTTCAATCTTAGCATTATTAACCATCCTCTTATCTTTTAAGAGTTATATGACCACAAACTGCTTCTAAAAGCTCACACGGATTTAAATCAATTGCAAGAGCAATCAAATACAATTCATCTGCTCTAAGCTTTGTTGTAGGATTTAAAGTTAACTCACTCAAACGCGATGTACTAATTCCTGTTCGTCTAGCAACTTCTGCTTTTTTTATTGATTTCTTACTTAAAAAGATGCCAAGTTCAGTCATTTCATTTAGATTTTCGGGAAGCAAATATAGAAACATTAAATCAATTTATTGATTATCGAAATCAAACACTATTCAAAATTCTGTCATATACAATTAATTAAACGAAAATATTTAGCTCAAATACTATTCTTACATTCTCAACATTTCTTTGTGAGGTTTGAAAACCATTCTGTTATTTTTAATTCGTATACCCCATAAGACGTGATACAAAAAAAAACATCTATCACTTCCTTAAGATCTAATTGTAAATAGACATGAGCATAACACACCTAAAATATACTTATATTTAATTAGTATTTGCTCCTTATTTTCCACCTCAACCAATTTATTTCAAATAATTGTGGATCCGTAATATAAGGGATGCTATTTCTTCTTTATATCTTTGGTAGTGTACTTATCTTTGATAATGAATAAAACTTACAAATATGAATGAATACTATTATAAGTTTGATAGTAAAAGAATGAAAATAGAATTTCCGAAACTATCGACAAAACTTGAAGATTGTGATGAATTCATTCCTTATTTAAAGCAAAAGCAAGGAGATTTTATTCAAGTAATAGATGGTAAAGGCGATGCCTTTAGTTATTCATCAGGAAGACCTGTGAGGATTATTAATATATCATTAAAGCAAAAAAAATGGATTTTTTTATTGATATGAAGTTACACGATTACTGGCATGAAGTAATATTTGAAGAAGTCCTTAATGAGGATATTCCCATTTTGAAAAAGAGGTATGCGAATAGTTTTCAAGAGAATATCATGTATAAAGGTAATAAGAACTTCCAGGGTAAAGTATTTCATTTTGTAGATGAGAACAGGGCTAAATTCAGATTCTTTGCCTTTGTTGCAGAGTGGCATAATCACAATCCTTTTTACTTCAAGATAATTGACAGGTTAAAAATCATGGCTAAATCACATTATTACCAAGCTGGAAATTATTAACATTGGGTATATTTAAAGAGATTAGATTTTAGAAAATTGGATGTTACAATTCTTAAAACTTGACAATCCTCCCCTTTTGAGGTGAAATAACCGGCTAAATTAACACCGATGAAACACTGTTCAGAAATTTTAAAATTTCATTACACTATTTTTACAACTCAAGCCCTATAGATGCCTCATTTATAAAGCTTAGAAAACTCTGTATCGGTAAGTGAGGTTAATTGACTGACAATCAGAGTCGTAAGTGATTCTGTGTAATATATCCAATAGGGGTTGATAGGTTGATAATCAAGGCTCTAGTGTGTTAGTTGATGTTTTTCTTGGGAATATATTTAATCTGTCAAAATTTGTTCAGTGTCACAAAACCACCGTTTGGAGAGACATTTTCCTCTACTATTTTCATAAACTGTTTTCTAAATTTAGTTTAAATTAAAAAACCACGTTCTATGAGCGTGGTCAGAGAAGCTTTACATTTTGCATTAATTGTATTTTAGAAATTCAATCATACGTAATGGCTTCAATGATTTATATTCGTATTTAATGACCTATGGGCTTATCTCAATGCCACGTCCTTTGGGCGTGGATTTTTTACTCTCACGATTTTACCTTTTGAGAGTATGAAAGTTAGTTTTTGATAGATGGACACTAACAGTCAGGTTCATAAATATATAAAACTATATAGTCTATTTGATTTGGAAGTGGTAATACATCTTTGATTTCCTTAAAAATCCTTTTAAATGATTATTTTTGAATTATGCTAGTATCATACCGTATTAAGATAATTCTTACCATTCTCATCATCAATTTTACCTGCAAAGCCATTGCAGACAATACATTAAAATTTGAACATATCGATCTGCCACCAGGTATAATGAATGCAAAGGTTCATTGTATCTTGGAAGATAATAATGGAATGATTTGGTTCGGGACTTCAAGTGGTTTAATCTGTTATGATGGTTATGATATAAAAGCTATTGAAAATGTAAATAGTGCAGGTGTAAGAGAAGGATTTGGGTTTGTAAGTGCTTTGCTTGAAGATGCAGATAATCAAATTTGGGTGGGTACGAATAATGGTGTATTTGTTTATGATAAAAGTAGACAGCTAACAAAACGGATCAATGACCGCTATTTGGGTGATAGAATTTGTAGGGCATTATACCTTACTTCTGATGAAGAAGTTGTGATTGGAACTGAGGAAGGTATGTTTATATATGATCAGAAACTGAATATGCTTGAGCGTTACATCCATCAAACAGGTTTAAACAAAGGTCTTAGTCACAATGTTGTTAGATGTTTTTATGAAGATCAGGATAAGCGATTGTGGATTGGAACATATAATAAATTGAATCTATTAGATAGGAAGAGAAAAGAGTTTACTCAATATCGGCTTCAAACATCAGATTCAATTAATCATCGAAATAACTTAATTCTAAGTATTCAACCATATACAATTCACTCAGATAGTATCTTGGCCGTAGGTACAGAAACGGGCTTGTGTTTATTTGATAGATTTGAAAATAATTTTGTTCAATTTGTTCATAACGATGATGGAAACTCCATTAGTAATAGTGTTGTGAAAACCATTTGTTTACAAGACTCAAACCTGTGGTTAGGAACAGATTTAGGTTTGAATCTTCTAACATCTGACAACAACTTCGAAAACTATTATCATGATTATAAGAATACCTTTTCTCCATCTAGCAATGTAATTAACCAAATCTATCTGGATAAACTTAATAACCTTTGGTTGGCCACTGATAAAGGCATTGACAAGGTATACATGAATAAACAACAAATCTTACGAAATAAGGTATATCCAAATGCAGAATCCCTTCAGGGAGAGTTTAAAGTTAATAAAATCAGTAAACAAAGAAATGGAGAAATCTGGATTGCAACAGATGAAGGTTTGATTCACTATAGCAAGGACTTGCAAAAGTATAAACGTTACTTACCCCCAACAATACTTCACAATAAGGTTAACGATGTATTTTGTGATGAAAATGATAAAGTTTGGATTGCTACTGCTGGTGGCCTGAACACATTTAATAGTATGAGTGGGAAGTTTGATACCTATGTAGCGAAAGAATCAGGTAACAGGAATCTGGAAACAAATTATATAAATTGCATTGATAAGGATTCTGAGGGAACGCTTTGGTTAGCAACATTCAACAAGGGTATTTATAAAGTAATTCAAAAGGATAACAATAAGCTTGAATTTATAAATTACAGACACCAACCAGACAATGAAAATTCATTGATATCCAACAAGGTATATGATATTGATATTGATCAGTATGGTGATGTATGGGCAGCAACAAACAAAGGAGTTAACAGGTTGGATATGGTTACGGGTACCATCGAACGCTTTGAAAACGATTCAGTTATTAGAGAACCTCAATTTGTATCGCATTTTTTTGTTGATGAAAATGGAATTAGATGGATAGCAACTAATAAAGGTCTTTTTTATTATGAGGCAAAAAAAGAGCATTTCAGAATAATGAAGCAGATACCAAATAGCATTAGTAGTGTCGCTGTTTCTGATTCAATCGTTTATTTTGTTGCTCGAAATAGTTTTCATTCGTTTGACTTAAAAACTCAAAAATTAAACTGTTTTCCAAATGTAATACTAGGATTAACTTCATTAACAAATATAACTTTGCTGGAAGATGATTTAATGGTGCTTAGTGGAAATAAAGGTTTTGTTTCTTTAAATGCAAATACTCTAAATATTGATAGAAATATTCCCAAAGTACATTGGACATCCTTTTCAATACATAATGATGAAATAAAACCATATTTATTAAAGAATGAGAGAAAGATCATTGAAAAGCACATTGATGAAACCGAGTATATAGAACTTGATTACAGTGAGAACACATTTTCAATAGGATTCTCTTCTTTTCAATACAGTTTTAAAGATGCTTGTAATTATCAATATATGCTTGAAGGGTTTGATAATGAGTGGAAAACCACCAAATCAAACATTAACTATGTGTCGTACACCCAGGTGAGGCCTGGTAAGTATAAGCTAAAAGTTAAAGCTTCGAACAAATATGGGGTGTATGGGGGTGAAGCAAGGATAATGACCATAAAAATTAATCCACCATTTTATTTTTCAACATGGGCCATTTTATTGTATATAGCTCTAATTGTGCTTTTATTTGTCATATCCCGTCGCATGTTGATTGCAAGAGAAAAACACCTAAGCGATATACGCTTTCAAACTCTTCAACGACAAAAAAGTGAAGAACTGATTGAAATTAAAACACGTTTCTTTACCAATATTTCTCATGAGCTTAAAACCCCATTAACACTAATAAGTAGTCCTGTTGATGAACTCTTATCAAAAGACCTTGATACATCAGTAAAGAAATCTCTAATTCTAGTCCAGAGGAATACAGATAAGTTAAAAAAACTTGTCAATCAAATTCTTGATATACGTAAAATTGAGACTGGAGGCGAGATTCTTAACCTTCAGGAATATGATATAATTAGGTTTATCAATAAAATCATTTCTCAGTTCAAAAGTGAAGCTGAACGTCGCGATATGCTTTTGCAATACGATTCTCCGGAAGTGTCGCTTATGATGAATTTTGATATGGAGAAGACGGAAAAAATAATGGTGAATTTATTGTCTAATGCGTTTAAGTTCACTCCCGATGGAGGTGCCATTAAAATTAAAGTTGAAGATGGTCGATTAACTTCGAAGAAAAAAAATGAGATTCTAATCTCAGTCATTGATAATGGTGATGGAATAATTCAAGAGGAACAGGCAAATATTTTTAACCGTTTCCATACTTTAGGCTCAAATAATTATAGCAGCCAGCAAGGCACAGGAATTGGCTTATCAATGGTTAAAGATTATCTAACTCTGCAAGGGGGTAAAATTACATTGGAAAGTGAGCCTGGTAAAGGGAGTTGTTTTACATTTTCATTACCCTTTAATAATGAGAGTTCTGTTAAGACCATGAATAGTGATAAGGTGTATTCGAATGCTTATGAAGAAAAAGAAGCAGAATCCATTGTAGAACAGCAACATGATACTGACGAAAATAGTAAAGCCTTAAAAGTGTTGGTGGTTGAAGATGATATTGACTTGCGTGAATTTCTTGTAAGCGGTCTCCAGGATAATTATGAAGTAACGGTTGCTGAGAATGGCCAGGATGGATTTAATAATGCTATTAAAACAAGTCCTGATATTATTATATCTGACTGGATGATGCCACTCATGAATGGAATCGAGCTATGTCATAAGATTAAGGGTGATCTTAGAACCTGTCATATTCCATTTATTCTCCTAACCGCAAAAGGAGGTATTGAAAGTCAGATTGAGGGAATTGAAATTGGTTCAGACGATTATATACAGAAGCCATTTAACATGGCATATTTGCTTGTGAGGATACAGAATCTGATTGAGCAACGAAAACGACTTAAGTCAGTTTATGCCCAGCAGCTTCAACTGGAGCCCTCTAAAATTACTGTGACCTCATTAGATGAAAAGTTTCTGAGCGAACTGAAGAAGCATATGGAACAAGAAATTGATAATCCTGAGTTAAACGTTACGTTGCTGGCTGAAAAAATGGCACTTAATAGCACAAATCTCTATCGAAAAGTAAAAGCATTAACAGGACAGTCAGCTACAGAGTTTATTAGAACTTTTCGTTTGAAAAGAGCAGCTCAACTACTAAAAGAGGAAGGTTTAAATGTAACCGATGTGATGCACATGGTAGGTTTTAATCACCGGTCATACTTTACCAGAAGTTTTAAGGCCTTGTATGGTGTTTCTCCAAAGGAATACAAATAAAAACTCCCGACATTTCTATCGGGAGTCAATGAATGTGTAAAGAAAATCAATCTAATCAATCTTTAGTTTGGCATGAAAATTTTGATTTCTGCTATCAATGAGTTTTACTATGTAAATGCCTGCTGGAACTTGGCTAATATCAATTTAGGCTGGACTATCCGTAACAGAAAATACTTTGCTTAATAGTAGTCTTCCTGAAATATCATAAAGCGTAATTTGGACATTTTCGGCCATGTAAGAGCAATTTATGTTTAAATGACTTGTTGCAGGATTTGGCCATATTTTTACCTTATTGTCATTCAGATTAACTTCCTCAACTGGTGTTGCACTTTTTAAGCTTAAATCTTCGATTATTTGCAAATCATCTAAATAAGCACCTCCTTGTGAGTTTTGTGGTCGCCAAAAAAAGAGTTTAGTTTGTTCTGCTCCAGCTTCACTTCTGAAATCAAGTGTGTATGAAGTATAGTTGGTAGCATCAATATTGATAGTGGAATAATTGTTTCCATCCGGTTTTTGGATGCCAAAGGTAACAGGTACCGTTGGGTCATCAACTTTAGCTTGAAATGTTACTTCGTACGAGGTTTCTGGCATTATCGATATCCATTGATAAGCGGATGAATTACCATCTAATTTCAAACTTTTTAATCCTTCCGCAACTTCGGTATTTTCTTCTACAACAGTTTGCCAGGTATTCCAGGCATGTAATCCTTTTTCGAATGACGGATTAAGGATGTATGCTGTTTCTTTTAAGACAACTTCATCCAATAATGCAGAACCGGTTCCTCCCGGTGGTCGCCAAAAATATATTTTAACTGAATCAGTATTAGCACCAGTTGTAAACATCAGTTGGTGCAAAGTAAAAGAAGTATCATCGATATCTATAAGGGTATGGTCTGTTACGCCTAATTGTACCTTAACAGTTGGGTCATCAACTTTGGCAAATGCTGACAATGTATAAGTAGTCGAAGGCTGTACCTGTGCCCATTGATAGGTGGAAGCATTACCGTTCAGTTGCAAGGAACCACTACCATAAATAGTTTCATAACCAGCCGTTACGCTATTCCATGTATTCCATTTATCTATACCATTTTCGAAACTACCGTTATCAATTAGATTCAATTGCTCTACTTCAAACTCTATCATAGTTAAAGTATTTGCTTTAATGGTAGCCAGATAGTTACTGCTGTTTTGCCATAAAGTTATATTCTGTAGTATTCCAGGGTCTTTGAATCTTACGGCTTGTTTGACAGATAGGATGTCGTAACCATCAATATTAAACTCAATATTGCTGTCATTATCTTTTTTGCTTAACAAGAATATGAATGCGCTTTTGTTATTTTGAATAACGCTTGTCAGCATTATGTTGTTATCAACACTAGTGCTCTCAACTAATTCTCCATTCAATGCATTTTTATACAGTTCAAACACTGTTGTTGTGGGATTAGCCGCATAACCATCATCCGGGTCTACTAAAAAACGATCATCCGCATCAACAGTTCCTGGCCATTGAGTTGACCATAACGCTGCTAGCTCCAAACCTCCTTGCATCATCTGCATTTGCATTTCAGATTGCATTAAGGCTGTTTTAAACTTACTATGATTGGTATCTGTTTGCCAGGGGCCGGGTCCAAGGTTCCATTCTAAAGCGGCCATCTTAATATGCGGTTTATTAAGTTGAGCTGTTAGGTTATTAAAGTATTCAATCTCTTCTATATAGGTGCCTCCATTGTACCATTGGTTTTCAAATTGAATGGGTGTTTGAGATTTCCATAAATCCCAGCTGGCTTCATCCCACCGCCAGTACCAGTGAATGTCAATAAAGTCTATGTTATCTCCCGCAGTATTGATTATAGTTGTGAAACCATTATCTGTCCTGACTTTATTCGACCAGTTAGCAATGAGTTTGGCATCAGGTACGTATTTCCTGATGGAATCTGCATAGATGTTTAACTGAGCAGCATAATTGGATGCTGTCCACGACTCTCCATCATTGTCAGGGTCCTTGTTGTAAAGGTTGCCAGAATGGTAGGTCTCATTATCTAAATAAAAATAGCGAACATCAAATTGTTTACCTTGGCAATATTTAATGAGAGAAACAGCTTCATTTAATCCATCACTCTGCCTGTTCCATTCTATCCCGGAACTCATATTAATGCCTAACATAGGTTCTACTCCTGATGCGGCACATAAAGTCATGTATTCATCCAGATCCATATAATGGGCAGGATCGGCATCGTTAGCTGTGTTGTAGTTGGGATCCCAATTATCAGACCAGCCATTACCGTTCAGGTCGTTCCAATGATAATGGGTAACTACTGTCCCCCCTGGCCAACGCAAAAAGCCGGCTCCTACATCTTTGAAGAGTTGTGCCATTTGACCATCTGTGTAGATGCTATCGGCTTCATGTGAATAAACGAGTCCGTGCCCTTGAATCATTGGGCTGATAGTGTGCTTTTTTTGAGTGCCGTCAATGTTGATTTGAATCTGTGCCTGGATAAATATTGACAGAAATATTAAGCAAATAGAAATGAGTATAATCTTTTTCATATTCTTATGATTTAGGTGATAAAAAAAGGTCCATGCAGCTTTATACTGCATGGACCTTTTTATAAATACTTATTTACTTGCGCACAATATGTTTGAATACTTCTGAATAACCTTCACCACTTACTTTTATAAATACCAGTCCGTTAATGTTCGCTGGTAATGTGATAGAAGTACGTCCTGATGTGATTGATTCTGAATGAACAAGCTTGCCATTTAAAGTATAAATATCAACGTTTCCATTTGAAAGTTCATTCACTTCGATATTAAATGTTCCACTGCTAGGATTTGGTACCACACTTGTTTTAACACTCACCTGTTCAATGTTGGTCGCTGGGGTGTATTCATATGACCCTATATCAGGAGTGCCTGTTCTGCTACTACCATGAATATCTGTAGATGTGGCTGTTGTGGCATCTCCTGCATCTATGGCGATGCTGCCAACTTGTAGAGCCAAAGTTTGTAGTCCACTTCCATTATCTTGCAAGCTTCCTAGTTTGAGGTTTGACTCAGTTACTGCTGTTGCAGTTTCCCATGTGATGCTATTTGCTTCGTTCCTGATTTCAGCTAACCAGCATTTTGAAACAATATTGTTCTTAACAGTAGCTGCTGCCACTGGATTTACACTACCGTCATAACCGAAATCTGTACCAGCAGAAGAAGCATTAAACAAGATATTATTCGTTAATGCAGAACAGGTTGAATTCTCAGTAAAAATACCTTTGCGACCATCAGAATTTGTAGTATTGCTAACTATAGTATTATTCTTTAAAGAAAGAACCCCTCCTGTATTAGTGATAGAAATGGCACCACCCTTTAAGTTAGAGTGGTTTCGGTATACAACACAGTTTTCCATAGAAAGTGATACGCCAAAGAATGCCAGACCTCCGCCATTTCCTTCAGCTGTATTGTCAAAAACTGATGAGTTTTTGATAGTTGTATTTCCATACCCGCCAATACCACCAGCAGCGCGATCAGTAAAGTTATCATAGATATTACAATTCTCAATTGATAAAACGGCATTACCTTGTGTGTTTATGCCACCACCAACACCACCGCTTAGGTTTCCATAGCGAATGCTCATGTCTTTAAGAGTTGCACTTACTGAACCACTAATCATAAATACACGTTGATTAGGTGCTTTCCCTGTACCAGCACCGTCTGGCTTGCTTCCTGTTGCCTGTACAATGGTTGTAGCTGGTGATTCTCCCATAATTGTCAGGTTTTTGCTAACAGTAATATTGACTTCTGTATAGGTTCCTGCTTTTACTTGTATAATATCATCAGCTTGTGCAGTGTTAATGGCTTTTTTTATACTAGCCCATGGAGATGATTCACTACCAGTATTATTTTCGTCATCACCATTTGTACTAACATACCATGTGGTTTGAGCGAAAGATAATGAACAAAACATTGCCATAATGGCCATAATAAGGAGTCTAGATTTTTTCATAATTATTGCTTTAAAATGATTGATTTAATGTGGCTTTTTGTTATTGCCTGTCTAATGGTTAAAGTATGACGAAACGATCGAAGACGATAAACCATAAACAACTAAAGAATAGTACGGAATGAGCGATAATAGCACAGAATAGATAAAATATAGCACAAATCAGATTTGTGTTCTGTGTGCTATTATATTGTAGTTTCTGTCAATGTTTATGAGCTGTCTAATAGCTAGGTTTGTCACAGAATCAAATGTTTGAATAAATGAAAAAAATAACCAAAAATCATTTCCGGTTAGAAAAAATCATCTCATTAATAATTATTAGTGGCTTGATTTATTTAACCCTGATGACAATAAAAATTTATCTTTAAATAATTAAATCCAAGTTTATGAAATTAACAAAAAAAACTCTGCTATTACTGTATATAGCACTTGTGTCATTTGTTGATATTGGTGCTCAATATAAAGTGGATGGCACAGTAACAGATGATAAAGGTATTCCTGTACCGGGTGTGTCTGTGATTGAAACGGGAACTTCTAACGGGACGATAACCGACATTGACGGTCGTTATTACTTAGAAGTTAGTGAGGGTGCTGAAATAACTTATTCTTTTATAGGTTTTAAAAAGGAAGAAAGAAAAGTTGACAGAGACGGAACGATAGACATTCAGTTAGTTCAAGACATGATTGGGCTGGAAGAAGTCGTTGCCATTGGATATGGTACTGTTAAGAAAAGTGATTTGACGGGTTCTGTAACATCCGTAAAAGCCGAAGAAATTACTAAGATGCCAGTACAATCTTTCGATAGAGCTCTACAAGGCCGGGCTGCAGGTGTACAGGTTAAAACATCATCAGCAGCACCAGGAGGAAGTGTAAGTGTTATCATCAGGGGTGGTAACTCTATTAATAGTTCCATACAGCCTCTCTATGTGGTAGATGGTATTCCTGTTGATGAGGGAACATTGAATTCTTTCAATCCGGAAGATATTGAATCGATGGAGATATTAAAGGATGCATCATCAACGGCGATTTATGGTTCTAGAGGTGCAAACGGTGTTGTTCTTATTTCAACGAAACGAGGTAAAGAAGGAAAAGCACGAGTTGAATATTCCAATTATTTTAAATTCGAGCAAATACAAGAAGGTTTGGATTTGTTAAACGGTGAGGAATTTGCCTATAAATTTAACGAGTGGTTAGTAAATACAGGCAGTGATCCCATTTATGTTGGAGACAATCGCTATTTTCCATCTCCGGAAACGATTGGAGAAGGTACTGACTGGATAGATCAAATTACTCAAACAGGTTTTGCACAGAATCATCAGGTAAGCATAACAGGAGGAACGAAAGATGTAAAATATGCGCTTTCGGGTAATTACCTTGATCACGAAGGAGTTATTTTGGGTGGTGATTTTAGCAGAGGGTCATTTAAAGTTAATACGGATGTAACAATTAATAAGTGGCTATCAGTTGGCAATAACTTAACCATTAGTAGGTACACAACCAATAGCTCTGGCGAAAATACCAATATGGAGTCAGGTGGCGGAACAATTAATGCAGCCATTAAAATGTCTCCTGTTTTACCGGTTTACGATATTAATGGTAATTATACAGCCAATAACTTCCCGGGTGCACAAGGGATTGAAAATCCAGTTGCCAATGCAAAAGAAATAACCAATAAACGACTTACAGATAGAGCCATTGGTTCTCTGTTTGCAAATATCACTCCCCTTAAAGGCTTAAATATCAAATTAAGCTATGGTGTTGATGTCAGACATGTAAAAAGATACAATTACACACCTACAACAACGATAAGCGGAGTCTTAGTAGGAGGTCGTGCCTCTCTGGACAATAATAAGATTGATCACTTTGTAAGTGATAATATTGCGAATTATAAAAAACAATGGGGCATTCATAAGCTGGATGTAATGGCAGGTTATTCTCGTGAATGGGAAGAAGCTGAAGCTAGTGGGATGAATGGTACTGGTTTTCCTTCTGATGTGTTAATGTATAATAACATGGCTGCAGCCGAGGAACACGGTATCCCTACATCCTGGAAGACAGCCTGGCAATTGGAATCATTCTTTGGAAGGATTAACTATAATATGAATGAAAAGTACCTGGTAACCTTTACTGGACGTTATGATGGATCATCCAAGTTATCAAAAGATAACAGATGGGCGTTCTTCCCTTCAGGAGCCATTGCCTGGCGTTTGTCGGAAGAAAATTTCTTAAAGGAAAACATAGCAGCCATTTCAAATCTGAAGTTAAGAGCCAGTTACGGACTATCTGGTAACTCAAATATCGGCCTATACAAATCACAAGTGATACTAGGTATTGGAGGCTATCCTTTTAATGAAGCAGTTCAAACAGCTGTTTATCCTAGTACCCTAGGTAATCCTGATTTAGGATGGGAATATACGACAACAACTAACTTCGGTTTTGATTTAGGTTTATTAAATAATCGCTTAAGCTTAACTTTAGATGTTTACAAACAAAGTACACAAGACTTACTTTGGAATAAAAAACTGGATCCAATGTCTGGTTATGGCTCATCCATGACAAATGCAGGTGAGTTGGAAAACAAAGGTTTGGAAATTTCTGTTTTTGGAGCAATCACGGAAGGAAGCTTCAAATGGAATGTGTCTGGTAATATATCATTCAACAGAAACAGAATAATTGCTCTGGATGATGAGGCAAATCAATGGAGAGTAGGATTACCAGTAGGTGTATTCCGCGGAAGACAGTTTGAAGGTATTTTTAGAGATTGGGATGAGGTATATGCCTATATGAATCCGGATGGTAGTTTGGTGATGCCTGCTGCTCAACCCGGAGATGTAAGATATGCTGATATTGGTGGTGCTTTTGATGAAAATGGAAATCGCATTCCTGATGGCAAGATTTCTGGAGAAGACTGGACAATATTGGGTGATCCAAACCCGGATTTTATTTTTGGTATCACAAATGACTTCTCTTTTAAAGGATTTGACTTATCGGTTTTCATTACCGGTAGTCAGGGTAATGATATTCTAAACAGAACGGGTAGTTACTTACAGCAGGTGAGTAATATGCGAAACAATCTTGATCGTGTAGTCTTGGATAGCTGGACACCACAAAATCCAGATGCCTCATTTATGCGAATGGGCGGTGTTGGAAGCATGCCAAATATTGAAGACGGAAGCTATATCAAGCTTCAGAATGTGAATCTCTCTTATAATATACCTGTTAAGCGAATAAAGAATATTCAGGCAGCCAGAGTCTTTGTGTCAGGGCAAAATTTAATTACACTAACAGATTATTCTGGTTTTGATCCTGATGTAAATACCGGCGGTAAGAGTGCGACTAACCTGGGTGTGGATAACGCTGCTTACCCAATGCCAAGAGTTTATTCAATGGGTCTAAGTGTCACATTTTAATAATAATCAACGTCATGAATAAGATAAAATTAATATATAGTTTTTGTGTAGTGATTCTTTTGACTGCATTTGGGTGCGAGGATAGCTTCCTTGATGAGAAGATGTACAGTCAACTAGGCCCTGCTAATTTTTACAAAACAGAAGCTGATGCTATTGCAGCTTTGAATGGTGTGTATGATGGTTTTCAGGCAGAGAATTATTATGGCAGAACCATGTGGAATCTGGCCGATTATCCAACAGAAATGCATTATAGTTTCTGGTCAGATGCTTTCGATCGCTATACCTATGAGGATGATGAAAACAAGCATTTATATCCGTTTTGGAACATAGCCTGGAAAATAAATAATCGTGCCAATTCAGTTATTGAACGTGTGCCAGCTATTAGCTTTAACAATGAAGAAACCAAAAATCGAATTATTGGAGAAGCTAAATTCCTGAGAGCACTTAACTACTTCAATTTGGTACGTTTCTTCGGGCATATTCCTTTAATTACTTCAGAGACAACTACCATCGATGAGAATCAATTTATGGAGCAAGTTCCAAGAGCAGAGGTTTATGACCAAATCATTAATGACCTAATGTATGCGGAAGAAAACTTGCCTGTGATTCAGGAGGAAGCTTGTAGAGCTACCCAAGGTGCTGCTAAAGCTCTTTTAGGTAAAGTTTACCTGACTATGGCTGGTTATGCTTTGAATTATGTGAGTGGAGAGCTTGAAAAGGGTGATAATCAGTATTATCAGTTAGCAGCAGATAAATTAAAAGAGGTTATAGACCTGAATGTTTACAAGTTGGAAGATATTTACGAAGATGTTTTTGATGTGGATAATCCCAATGGTAAAGAAACTGTATTCTCGGTGCAATATATGGCAGGCACAGGAGGTTGGGAAGGTGGCGAAGGTAACTCCTGGACACCAGTATGGGTACCGAAAGGTTCTGGAATTGCACTGGTTGAATGGAAATCAGCAGGAACACCTATTGAATTCTTTAATTCATATCCTGCTGGAGATCAAAGACGCGATGCCTCTTTTATGACTTCATATATCGACGGTAATGGAGCAACAATAGAATACCCAACTTCTCCTCTTGTAGCGCCTCACCTTCGCAAGTTCTTAAGTGATATTCAGGAAGGTCCGGATCCAAACTTCAGTGCCATTGATGGTAAAGATTATGGTTGTGATTTCCCGGTTCTAAGGTATGCTGATGTCTTACTAATGTATTCTGAAGCATTAAATGAATTGGATGCGGCCAATAAAACAATGGGAATTAATGATGTACGTGTCAGAGCTGGTTTAGAGCCATTAACAACAGACGATCAGGAAACCTTGCGTCAACAAATATTACAGGAGCGTAAATGGGAATTGACTGGAGAAGGACATGGTTGGTTTGATTATGTACGATTGGGTGTGCTATTGGAGCCTGGTAACTCAAATGGTGATAGATCGGGTTATCTGTATCCATCAGAGCGTAATTATCTCTATCCCATACCATTTACTGCGAGAGAAATTAATCGGAATTTAGACCAGAATTTTGGATGGTAAAAACTAACTAAACGAAAGAATATGAAAGCGTTAAATTATATAGCTCTTATAACATTCCTGGCGATAGTTTCCTTCGCCTGTGAAGAAACAGAGCCAACCTTTGAAACCAGACTACCAAGTTATCCGGCACCTACCATTGCCTTTACTGAAGAAATGCCTGATACCGTTTCTATTATGATTGAAGATGGTTATCCTTTTTCATTTCATCTAGAAGGTGAGGCTGGTTTGGTAGGTATGCTATTAAATAATGAGCAAGTGCATACGTCTCCTTATGGCCAGTTAAAAGAAGATGTCACATACACCTTCGTGATGCCGGATGTTGAAGATACGTCGCTGGTATTTTCGGTGATTGATGAAGATGGTGTAACCGTTGCAGCTCAAAAGGTCGTAGCTAAGGGAGAAGGGCGTTTGGCTCCTGAGTTTTTAGTGGTTGATTTGGGGGGTGGTTTGGAAGAGTTTGTCGATGAGCCAATTCCTAACCAGAATGGTGGTAATTTTGCGGCAAAAATCACTTCATCAGGCGATCATGAAATAGATAATTATACATTACGGGCACTTTGGTTAACCGATGAGACTAAGTTTAATTCTGTATTTACCGTAAATGCAGATGCGCCGGAGGGTGAGAAAGCTGTTAAAGTAATTAAGAACAGTGGTTTTACAAATGTGATTGCTAATCTGGGTGTAGCCATCCCCGAAGTATATATCAATGATATACTGGCAGGTAAAAGAGCAATTCAATTCGATGTGTATTATGACAATACGGCTACCCCGGATGCACCAAGTGATTTGCCATCAGCATTAGCTTTCGATATTTATTTAGCCAATTTTGCTAAATACAAAAATGACAAAGCTGGTATATTTGAGACATATACAGCGACACTGCCATCTGCCAATGCCTGGCATTCAGTAACCATGGATATTAAAAAAGCAGGGGGTTATAGAACAGGTGATGTAGCAGTGAACGAAATTGATGCATTTAGCTTAAAGCTTTCTGCTGGCTATAACACACGAAATCCATATTACATCAAGAATTTCAAAGTCGTTAAAGTTGACTAATTAGTAATGTATGGCAACGGTATCTGTATAAAAACGACTGTTGCCATTCATCTTTAAACTAGAAAAAATGAATCGTTTATATATATATACTGCAGCATTACTCTTTACCATTGGATTTAGTGCTTGTGAAGAAGATACAATAGAAACTCCGAAATTAAATGATACCACCTATGATATAATGGTGGATTTAAATGAAGAGAAGGGGATTGTTAGTCCTTTGCTGATGGGGTTCAACAATATCTACTGTTTTGAAAAAGATGCCATGTGGCAAAATGGTTCTGGACAGTTGCCAGAGATGTTTAAACGCATGAATACTGGTGTTGTTCGTTATCCGGGGGGTGCCGTTGTGAACCGTTACCATTGGAACAACCTTAATGGACAAGGATGGAAAGATAATTGGGACCCAAATTATGATCCGAGTGACGATATGCCGGCTACTGAGTTTATGGATGTTGATGAATACATGGCGAACATTATTGCCATAGGTGCTGAGCCAATGCTGGGAATTAACATGGGTTCCGGCATGAAATACAATCGAGTGCAAGATGGTATAGATGAGGCAGTTGCCCTGGTGCAGTATTGCAAAGATCAAGGATATGAAGTCAAATACTGGTATTTGGATAACGAGGCCTACCACTCTGGTGCCAACTATAGAATGACACCAGCAGAATATGCGGAACAGATTAACCTATATGTGCCGGCAATGAAAGCGGTAAATCCAAACATTGAAACCATTGTCAATTGGGATAGCCATATTTCTACACAGTTATCAGGTATGGAAACCCTTATTTCATTAGCTGGTGAAAATATTAATATCATGGAGGTTCATTGGTATTGGGAGTTTGGAACAGGTACCTTTAATCGTTGGGTTAACAGTTATCCAATGAGTACTAAAAATCAATGGTATAATGGTTTAAGTTATTTTAGAGAAATAATGGAGTTTACACCATTGCTTCACCGTACTGGCCATACACACATAAAACTGGCATCCAACGAATGGAACTTAGGTCCGGCTGCATCACCAGCTGAAACACCATCCAAGTTTGAATCTGCCTTGATGATTTCTGAACAATTCTCCCAATTTATTGATGGTGGTTTATTTATGGCTAACTTCTGGGGTGTGCATTGGCCTACAGAAACATATGCACCTTCTGTTAATCGTTATTTATTAGATCCAACTGATAACTACAGCGAGAACCCAGCCGTTAAAGTTTTTGAAATGTTTGGCGATGCCATGGGCAAAATGCAGGTAAGGTGTTCATCTCTTATCAATGGTGTTTATGATGTGGCCATTTGGGACGACGAAAACAATCAGCTAATCATGTATCTTGTGAATAAAAATCAAAATGAAGTACCATTAAGTACAGGCATTGATTTAAAAGGTATAACTGCTAAAATGGTTACGGCTAATTCGTTAATAAGTTCTGAAGATGGGACGTCAAGTGAAATAGTTCAAACAGTAGCAAACATAGAATCTACATCCAGGGTAAAGTTAAGTTTGCCTCAAAACTCTTTAACTAAAGTTGTTATTACAAACTAAGTTAACTTGAACGTTATCTGGCTTAATACATCATAACGATGTTGATTAGCTGTATAGTCTCCGCTTGTTTTGTTAAGCGGAGACCAAAATACGGACCTTATGAATTTACAAAAATATCATTTCCTAAACTTATTTTTGCTGCTTGCTTTTTTGCCTGGGTTGTCTTATTCACAGGATACTATCAGGATTGATTTCAATAAAATAATGAAAAGTACCACTCCTGAAGGAGCAGCTTCAGCCAATTTATGTTGGTTGCTTGATTCAGATATAAAAAGACCCAATCCTCACAAATCATTTGCTGAAGCAATAAATGAACTGGGGTGTGGCTCTTTAAGGTTTCCATATGGTCACCTGGCTGATAATTACCTATGGCATACTGCTCCATATGATAATACACAAAATGGACTGAAGCCTGCAGTTGCAACTAAAACGCAAACGCCTGCACAATGGGACTGGGCAACAAATGAAGATGGCACATTTATGTCAGCTATGGATTTTGACGAATACATGTCCTTGTGTGCTCGTTTAAATATAAAACCACTTGTTGTAGTAAATGCTTTGTCATTCAAGTATAAAGGAGGACCAACTCTTAATGAATTGGTTACTTCTGCAGCTGAATGGGTAAAGTATGCTAAACGAAAGAACTATCAGGTTGGATACTGGCAAATTGGCAATGAAGTAGATCATCATCCAAAACTTATTAGTAAAGACGAGTATGTTGATGCTTACCAACAAATTTCTGCTGCTATGAAAGCCGTTGATCCAAATATAAAAGTGGGACCTGGCATCCTTAGTAATGTAGCTTTCTTCAAAAAGATTATTACACAAACTCCCGATTTAATTGATTTTACATCATGTCACCAATACTTGTGGGCTTATAAGGAATCATGTAAAAACTATGAGTTATGGAAGGAATACAATGATCCGTTCATTCCCAATGTTATCAAGATGAGAAATGCGGTGCATCAATCATCAAAACCCGACATGGAAATACTGATCACAGAAACCGGTGTTTCGCCATCAGGTCAAGGGATGGGGAATATCAATAATGTATACAAGGCCTTATGGTGGTTTGAGGTGCTGATGAATGAGATGAATATGCCCAATGTTTCATACATCTATAACTGGGGAACTCATTCACCCTGGAAAGGTTATCAGGATGATGAATCAGACGATGTATCGGTACTCTTACGAGTTGACAATAATGCACGTAAGCCAACTGCAGAGGTAATTAAAATAGTAAATGAGCATTTTATGAAACATTGTGTTCATACGAGTAATAACTCACCATACATACGTACTTATGCCAGTATTGATGAAGGTAATAAAGAGTGTAGCGTCTTTTTAATGAATAAGAATACTGTTCCATCAAGAGTAGTGCTTCAAATACAAAATATGCCATCGAAATTAAGCAGCTTAAACTTTTCGGGGATACAAGGTGAAAATCCTCTAGATAAGAATTTTGAGGAGTCGACTAAGATGGAGTTAAGAGTGTTGTGTGAAGTAATCGCAGAAGTAGTTATACCTGCGTTATCCATTGCAGTTCTGCACAGTAATTAAAGCTCTGAGAAGTAATTAGTGCTAAAAAAATAAAGATGAGATATACGATAAGTTTTATAGTTCTTTTTTTAATCGTTTTTTCTAGTCATGGGCTTGAGAAAAGAGAACGAATTCCATTTAATCAGAATTGGCGCTTCTGTATAGGTGAAACAGGTAAAGAAAGTTCGATTGAGTTTAATGATGATGGTTGGCGAGTCTTGAGCTTGCCTCATGATTGGGCGATTGAAGGACCCTTTAGTGAAGAGCACAATGCCCGTACGGGTGGTTTGCCGGTATCAGGAACGGCATGGTATCGAAAGCGCTTTTCGTTAGATAAATCGTATCAGGGTAAAATCGTCAACTTGGAGTTTGATGGTGTGATGAGTAATGCAGAGGTCTATATTAATGGCCATCGTGTGGCCTACAGACCCTATGGTTACATCGGTTTTGAGGCTGATTTAACCCCTTATCTCAAATATGGTCATGATAATGTGGTGGCTGTAAAAGTAGCCCCAGAAGAACAATCTTCCCGATGGTATCCTGGTGCTGGTATTTATCGTAATGTGTGGATGGAGATTAAAAATCCGGTGCATGTTGCCCATTGGGGTACCTATATCACGACGCCAACAGTGTCTTCTAAATCTGCTCTTGTAAAAGTATCAACAACTATCTGCAGGACAACTGATAAGACAGGTAACTACCGTCTTCTATCGCAGATTATGGATCACAAAGGGACAATTGTAGCTACAGCTGAGTCTGATTTGAAATTGGATTCGGAGCAAATCATAGTAGAGCAGGAAATTGAAATACAATCACCACAATTGTGGGAACAGGACAATCCACATTTATATCAGCTAAAGTCAATCATAATAAGAGATGGAACCACAGTTGATACCTACAACTCAACGTTTGGGGTACGTACCATTGAATATTCTAAAACGGAAGGTTTCTTACTTAATGGTCGTCAGGTACGGTTTCAAGGCGTTTGCCTACACCATGATTTAGGACCGCTTGGAGCGGCAGTCAACTATCGGGCTACGCAACGTCAATTGGAGATTATGAAAGAGATGGGTGTTAATGCCATCCGCACCAGCCATAACCCGCCTTCACCCGAACAGCTGGAACTATGTGATAAAATGGGCATCCTGGTTCAGATTGAGGCCTTTGACTGTTGGAAAGCACCAAAGACTGCAAACGGCTATCACAAATATTGGGACGAATGGCATGAGCGAGACTTACGTGATATGATTAAGCGTGATAGAAATCATCCTTCAGTGGTCATGTATAGCATTGGTAATGAAATTGTAGAACAACGATTGGGACATGGAGGTAAAGTGGCCAGTTCATTAACAGCTATTTGTCATGATGAAGACCCAACCAGGCCGGTAACGGCTGGATTTAATATGTATCCGGCTTGCGTGAAGAATGGCCTCGCCGAAGCCATTGACTTGGTTGGATTTAATTATAAACCAACACAGTATGATAATCTGCTGGCCGAACACCCCGATTGGATTGTTTACGGCTCTGAAACTTCTTCGTGTGTGAGTTCAAGAGGGGTTTATCATTTGCCGTTGGAAAATTACGACAAACACGAATCGTTGCAGGTTAGCAGTTATGATATTATTAGTCCGCCATGGGCTTATCCTCCAGATTTTGAGTTTGATGCCCAACAAACCATGACGCGCTCATTAGGGGAGTTTGTTTGGACGGGATTTGATTATCTGGGCGAACCAACGCCTTATAACGGACAGGATAACCATACCCATGGGAAGTGGACAGGAGACTGGCCTTCCAGAAGCTCCTACTTTGGTATCGTTGACTTATGTGGTTTTCCGAAAGACCGTTTTTACCTTTATCAAAGTGTTTGGACTGACAAACCAATGGTACACATCCTGCCGCATTGGAATTGGGAGGACTCACCTCATGATACCATTCCGGTATTTTGCTATACCAATTGTGATGAAGCAGAATTATTTCTCAATGGAAAATCACTTGGTAAAAAGGTAATGGGAAAAGACAAGACAACCATTCCATCTGTATTTAATTGGTGGAAAAAGCCCCAGACAACCTGGGATTCTCCTTACCGAATAAATTGGAATGTGAAGTATGAGCCGGGTGAATTGAAAGTAATAGCTTATAATAATGGAGAAGTAGCGGCAAGTAAGACCATTGTTACTGCATCAGAGCCGGCACAAATAAATTTATTGCCTGACAGAAAGATTATCGAAGCTGATGGTTATGATTTATCGTTTATTACCGTTCGCATTGAAGATAAACAAGGGAATTTCTGCCCTATGGCTGATAATCTAATACATTTTGATATTAAAGGGCCTGCTACTATTGCCGCTGTTGGTAATGGTAATGCTGCCACTACAGAACCTTTTCAGGCTCACTATCGCAAAGCGTTTAATGGTTTATGTATGTTAATCATCAAAAGTGAAAAGGGTAAAGCTGGTAAGGTAAGTATAAAAGCTTACGCCGATAACCTTAATACGGGCAAAATAAAGATTATTACTAATTAGATAGAGATTATTAAAGCTTCTTGTCTTTCCTTTTGCATCTGTCGGAAACTGTGAGAGGAAAGACAAAAGAGGCTAACTAAATACGGAAATATGAAAACCATAAATAGATTATTTTTTTTGTTGGTTATTTTAGCTGGCTTCTCATCTTGCAACTCCTCAAAGGATGCAACAAATAGCATACAGCCTAATATTATATATATCCTGGCTGATGATTTAGGTTATGGCGATGTAGGTTTTAATGGTCAGTCAAAATTCCAAACACCTAATATTGATAAGTTAGCTGCGAATGGAATGGTGTTTACTCAGCATTATTCGGGTTCAACAGTTTGTGCCCCTTCTCGTTCTGCACTTTTAACCGGACAACACACTGGCCATACTGCTATTAGAGGTAACAAGGAAGTCCGACCTGAAGGACAGTATCCATTGCCCGACAGTACTTACACCATGGCAGAGATGTTACAGGAAGCCGGTTATAAAACGGGTGTATTTGGAAAATGGGGGCTTGGATATCCAGGGTCTGAGGGCGACCCGAATAAGCAGGGTTTCAACGAATTTTATGGTTATAACTGCCAGCGATTAGCGCACCATTACTACCCTTATCATTTATGGCATAATCAGACAAAGGTTATACTAGAGGGTAACAAAGGCGCTGAGCAAAATGACTACGCGGCTGAACTGATTCATGATAAAGCCATGCATTTTATAGAAACCAACAAAGATGATGCGTTTTTTATGTACTATGCCTCGCCAATACCGCATGCAGAGCTGTTAATGCCACAGGAAAACATTGATGCCTTTAAAGGGAAATTATTACCTGAAAAGCAATATAAAGGAACTGATGAGGGTGAAAACTATCGTCAGGGACCATATGGTTCGCAGAAAGATTGCCATGCAACGTTTGCAGCTATGGTGACGCTATTGGATCAGCAGGTTGGTGAAATAGTGAATAAACTGAATGCTTTTGGTATTGCTGATAATACGATTATCATATTCACATCTGATAACGGCCCTCACCAGGAAGGTGGTGCCGATCCCGATTATTTTAACAGCAATGCCCAATTCAAAGGATATAAACGTGATTTATACGAGGGTGGTATTCATGTGCCAATGATAGCACAATGGCCTGGTAAAATCAAACCCGGAAGTACAACAGAGCATATCTCTGCATTTTGGGATGTGATGCCCACCATTGCCGATATGATTGGAATGGATCTACAGGGAGACATAGATGGCATATCATTTTTGCCAACGCTGTTTGGTATGTCGAATCAAAAGAAACATGACTATTTGTATTGGGAGTTTCATGAAAAAGGAGGACGCATAGCCATCCGTAAGGACAATTGGAAAGCTGTTAAATATAATGTCCTAAAACAACCTGAGAAATCAATCGAGTTATATGATTTAAGCACCGACCCGGGTGAAACTAAAAATATTGCTTCAGATTATCCTGAAATTGTTATTGAGATGAATCGAATTATGCGAGAAGCAAGAACAGAGTCTGAGGTTTATCAGTTTGCAGCTCCAACCTACTTAAATGTGGATTAATATGCGTGGCTCAATAAAAATACAAAAAATGAAGTGGCTCTCTGGGATAATCATTTTTTTATCTTTATTCCTGATTGCCTGTCAATCATCATATGACAAAACATCACCCAATGTGATTATGATATTGGTAGATGATATGGGGTGGACTGATTTAGCATGTTACGGTAGCGATTACCATCAAACACCCAATATAGACCAATTGGCATCCGAAGGTACTTTATTCACCAATTCGTATAGCTCTTGTAATGTATGTTCACCAACAAGAGCGGCACTAATGACAGGAAAGAATCCTGCGCGTTTGCATTTGACCGATTGGATTGAAGGGCATAAATATCCTTGGGCCAAATTAAAAGTGCCTGAGTGGAAAATGTATTTGGATGCAAAAGAATACACTTTGGCTGAAGCTTTTAAGGATGCCGGGTATTATACGGCTCATATTGGCAAATGGCATTTGGGTGAAACAGAAAAGGATTGGCCAGAACACCATGGTTTTGATGTTAATATTGCTGGTTGGTCAAAAGGTGCACCCAATAGAAATGCGAAAAATGGTTCAAAAGGCTATTTCTCTCCTTATGGTAATCCTCGCCTTAATGATGGCGAAGAAGGTGAGTATTTGACAGAACGCCTCACTGATCAGGTTTGTAAAGTGATTCAAGAACAAAAGAATAAACCTTTCTTTATTAATTTCTGGCTATACAATGTGCATATGCCTTTACAGGCAAAAGAAAACAAAATTCAGAAGTATGTAGCTTTAAGTGATAGCGCTAAAAACCATTATAATCCCAAATATGCTGCTATGGTGGAACATTCTGATGATGCTGTCGGCAAGGTAGTTGCCCAATTAAAAGAAAGTGGTTTATTTGAAAATACCATCATTTTGTTGGCCTCCGATAATGGTGGCTTAATTGGTAAAGGGAAGCGTAAAATCACAAGTAATGCACCTTTGCGCCATGGTAAAGGAGGTATATACGAAGGAGGTATTCGAATACCGACCATTTTATATGCGCCAACAATTAATAAAGCTAATGACATAATTCACGAGCCGGTTATTACAGAGGACTATTATCCTACACTATTCGAATTGGCAGGCATTCATTTAGCTGATAAGAATGTGGCATTGGATGGTCAAAGTTGGCTGCCGCTGCTGGAAGGAGAGCAAACACTTAAGCGTGATGCTATACATTGGCACTATCCTCATTACCATCAGGAAGGAGCAGTGCCACATAGTGCCATTCGACAAGGAAAATGGAAGCTTATAGAAAACTTGGAAACTAATAGCTTTGAATTATACAATTTAGAAGAAGACCTGGGTGAGAAGAATGATTTACATCGTCAATATCCAGATATCCTTTCTGAGTTAAAAAATAATCTGGACATATGGCGAAAAGATGTGAATGCACAAATGCCAAAAAATAATCCCGAGTTTGAACCAATTAAGGAGCGAAAGAAAAACAAACGAATTGTTAACGACTAATCGATATATCTATGAAATACTATATGTTACTGGCATTTATTATGCTTATAACCTCAACAGCATGCACCAATAATAACAATGTTGAGGTTCGGACAAGGGAATCACTGGACCTAAATTGGCACTTTATTCAGGAAGATATTCAAAACGCTGAGCAAGTTTCCTTTGATGATAGCCAATGGCGTCAGTTAAATGTACCGCACGACTGGAGTATTGAAGGTGAGTACAATGAAAATAACCCGGCAGGTATTGCCGGTGCATTCTTACCCACCGGTATTGGTTGGTATAGAAAGCAATTAGTCATTGAAGACTTAAAACCGGATGAAAAATATTTTGTAGAGTTCGACGGTGTTTACATGAATAGCGATGTTTGGATTAACGGACATCATCTGGGGAATAGGCCTTATGGATACATCAGTTTTAGCTACGATTTAACACCCTTCCTCAATGAAGGAACTAATGTAATAGCAGTGCGTGTTGATCACTCTAAAGCACCCAGTGGCAGATGGTATACTGGCTCTGGCATTTATCGTCATGTATGGCTCACAAAAACAAAGAACATCTATGTTCCGCAATGGGGAACAGCTGTGACCACTCCTCACGTGAGCTCTCAGAAAGCAAATGTCAATTTACAGATTCAGTTAAACAATGAAACAGACGATAAAACTTCTGTATTAGTGAATAGCTTTATTAAAGATGCTGATGGTAAAACAGTAGCCAAAGCCGAAAGCGAAATAAAGATAGATGCGCAAGCTGAATTAACTCAAAGCTTTGAGGTAGAAGAACCCTTGTTATGGTCTCCTGAACAACCAAATATGTACAGTATTGAAACAACTCTGATTGTTAACGGAGAAAAAATGGATCAATATACTACACCATTGGGCATTCGTTCCATAGAGCTAAAAGGCAGTAAGGGCTTCCTTTTGAATGATAAAGCTATCAAATTCAAAGGTTTAAGTAATCACCACGATGCAGGTCCGGTTGGTGCTGCTGTGCCAGATGATGTTTTATACCGCCGTTTGAAGATGCTAAAAGAAATGGGTTGTAATGCCTTACGAACAACTCACAATCCGTTCTCCCCGGAATTCTATACCATGTGTGACACCATGGGCTTTATGGTGATGGATGAGGCGTTTGACGGATGGTGGAAACCTAAAGCCAAACATGATTATGGCAATTATTTTGCGGAATGGTGGAAACGCGACCTGACTGACTTCATGAAACGCGATCGTAATCATCCATCTGTTGTAATCTGGAGTATTGGTAATGAAGTGCATGGTTTCACTGCTGCTGAACAAAAGGAGATTGTTGGCTTTGCTAGAGCAATTGATAACACAAGGCCTATCACACAAGGTCGTGGTTATATGGCTCCTCATATCGATATTGCTGGCTTTAACGGCCATGGAGAGTTTAAAGGAAGTTTGGCAAAGTATAACAAGAACCATCCGCAGAAAGCCATTATCGGTACGGAGATAACACATACACTTCAAACAAGAGGCGTTTACCGCACAAAAACGTGGTATCGTACAAAAGATAATCCTGCCCCTTGGGAGAAACCCGAACAATTTGCCAAGATGGAGCACAAAGTCTATAAAATTGATGATTTATCAGAACAAGAAGTTTTTACCGGTATTACGCCAAGGTACCAGTCTTCTTATGACAATTCGATTGTACGCATTGGAGTTCGCCACGAATGGAACAGGGTTGAGGAAAGAGACTATTACCTGGGGAATTTTCGATGGACTGGTTTCGATTACCTGGGTGAATCATTTAATTGGCCGGCGCGTACAGCTAATTTTGGCATAATTGACTTGGCTGGTTTCCCTAAAGACCATTATTACCTATACCAAAGTTTGTGGAGTGATAAACCTATGGTACATTTATTACCGCACTGGACGCATCCTGACAAGGAAAATGTGGAAATTCCAGTAGTAGTTTATACTAATTGTGAGTCAGCCGAACTTTTTCTAAATGGTCAGTCTTTAGGTGAAAAGAAAATAGGTAAAGAAAGACAGTTGGTATGGTTAGTACCGTATCAAGATGGGAAACTTACAGTCATTGCAAAAACTAACGGTGTTGAAATGGCTGAAAAACAGTATATCACAGCAGGAGAACCAACCGGTATAAACATTGTTGCTGATAGAACCCAGATAAAAAGCAATAATAGAGATGTCGTGCATTGCGAAATTACGGTTGTTGACGAACAAGGTACCATGGTACCCCACGCGAATGACCTAATTGAGTTTGAGGTGAAGGGGCCAGCTCAAATTATCGGTGTCGAAAATGGTGATATTCTGGATTTATCACCTCATAAAGTCAGCCAGCGCAAAGCATTTAATGGCAAATGCCTCTTAATGATTCAAGCCACTGGTGAAAGCGGTCAGATTGAGGTTACGGCAAAGGCAGAGACCTTAACGAGTAGTAAAAAAATAGTTTTATCCGAGTAATTATTATAAATAGATATTTCATGTTACGATATGCACATGCATTTATAGCAATCCTTCTCAGCATAGTAATAGGATTAACGGCTTGCAATAACAAGCAAGGCAAGCAAAATAAACAAAAAGCCAAATCACCAAATATTGTTGTCATTTACTTAGATGACTTAGGTTATGGCGATTTAAGTTCGTATGGAGCAACAGAATTGCAAACCCCAAATATTGATGCCTTAGCCTCAGGTGGTGTGAAATTTACCAATGGCTACGCTTCATCGGCCACATGTACACCGAGTAGATATGCCCTGTTAACAGGTTTTTACCCATGGAAAAATAAGCAAGCTAAGATTCTTCCTGGAACAGCACCATTAATTATAGATACAGCCCAGGTTACTTTAGCGAAGATGCTGAAAAAGCAAGGCTATCAAACAGCATTAGTTGGCAAATGGCATTTAGGCCTTGGCACAGGTCATGTTGATTGGAATAAGACTGTTTCGCCAGGTCCTAATGAAGTAGGATTTGATTATGCCTATTACATGGCTGCCACACAGGATCGTGTGCCAACTGTATATTTAAAAGATGGATTGGTGGAAGGCCTCGATGCTAATGACCCGATTGAGATAGATTATAAAAATAACTTTGAGGGGCAGCCAACTGGTAAAGATAACCCTGAACTTTGTGAGATGATGTGGCATCATGGTCATAACTCAACAATTGTAAATGGTGTGCCTCGTATTGGTTACATGAAAGGTGGTGAAGCAGCTAAATGGAACGATATTGATATGGCCGATCACTTTTTAGTCAAGGCACAAGAATATGTCAAGTCACAGAAGGATAAACCTTTCTTCTTGTATTATGCCATGCAGCAACCACATGTGCCGCGTACACCTCACCCTCGATTTGTTGGCAAATCAGGTATGGGGCCTCGAGGTGATGTCATTCTGGAGGCAGATTGGTGTGTTGGAGAATTCATTAAAACTTTGGAGGAAGAAGGCATTTTAGATAATACATTAATTGTATTCTCAAGTGATAACGGACCTGTTTTGAACGACGGATACTATGATGATGCAGTAGAAAAACTAGGGAATCATACTCCGGCAGGTCAATTGCGTGGTGGAAAGTACAGTTTGTTTGAAGCTGGGACAAGAGTTCCGTTTATCACCTATTGGAAAGGTACTATTCAACCCGGTATTTCTGATGCATTGGTTTGCCAGATGGATTTATTAGCTTCATTAGCTAAGTTGGTTGGCACAAACGAATCATCAACAGACAGTGAGGAACTGCTGGATGTATTCTTAGGTAAAAGTACTAATGGTCGTGAGTCTCTTGTTATAGAAGCGACTACCCGCACCGCATTACGCCATGGCGATTGGATTATGATTCCACCTTATAAGGGCCCTGCAAAAAACAAGTTGGTAAATATTGAACTGGGTAATGCTCAAAACTTTCAACTATATAACCTAAAAGAAGATATTGGGCAGCAGAACAATCTGGCCAAAAGCAATCCAGAGAAACTACAAGAATTACTGGACATCTTTAATACTACCAGAGGGGATTATTCGCAAATAACGAAAATGGAATTGAAGTAGATATAGCTTATGGCATGGCTAGTTATTTTAAATGTTAGTTCAGTTATTTAAAACTTAATAAGGGTGGAGGGAAGGCTTAATTATTCATTAGATTCCCTCCATTTTATATACTCCTTTCTATTTAAATAGATATGTCCTTTTGGTTATTTCTTATAAAACAGAATAGTGTTAGTTAGAAAGAGTAGTATAAACAATGGCAATTAAGGAAAATGTCTCATAAAACCTAGGTTTTGATATATAACCGGTTAAATTAACACAGGTGATAATCCATTCAGAAATTCTTAAATTATCATTTACAATTTTTACAACTTTTCATTTAGCTGTTTTAAGTATTAAACTGACTTCTCTTAGTGAGAAAAAGCGTTGTAAATACCCTTCGGTTTTTCTAAAATTGCCAAAGTATTTAATGTAGGTGTAAAATAGCTCCGTAAGGCAGTAATAATAGTGTTTGTAGTGAATACCACAGATTTATATTCTTTACGCAATATTTACAACGTAAACTCTGTAACTATCTAATATTAAGCACATAGAAAATTATGTATCGGAAAGTAACTTTAAAAACTAGATAAGCTGGGTAAACCAACTCTTAAACTCAGCCGACTTATTTTTACTTACAAAAATTTTTTCCGGTGTCTCAATATTAAGTTGCACCTGCAGGCGGTTATCATAGCGGATCAGCATTTCTTTAATACTGTCGCGTGACAGAATGTATTGTTTGTTGGCCCTTATGAAGTCCTTGGGATTAAGGTTGTGAAGAATCTGTTCCAAAGTTTTTGAATATGGGTAATGCATACCATTCTTCAGGTAGATTTCGGTTACCTTATCTGTGGTATAAAAGCAACTTACTTCATTAATATCAATCGGAATCAGCTTGTTTTCATCGCGGATCAGCATCTTTGCAATGTAAGTATTAGATGGTGTAAGCTCCTGTTGATTGCTCAGGTACTTGAGTTCATCACCGGGGCTTAATTTTTTAAACTTTTCAATGGCACCTGCAAGCTCTACGACCTTTATGGGCTTCAGCAGGTAATCAATACTATTCACTTTAAACGCGTCAATGGCATAAGCATCATAGGCAGTAGTAAAGATGATGGGTATCTCAATGGTAATGTGTTGGAAAATGGTAAATGCATTGCCGTCCGACAAGTGAATATCCATCATAATCAATTCAGGTGTTTCATTGGTGCTTAGCCAGTTGATGGTTTGCCGGATGCTTTCTGTATTGCCAATAATTTTAATAGATGAATCAATGCTTTTCAGTATCGTGGCCAGGTTTTCAAAGGCCACGGTTTCATCTTCTACAATTAATACTTTCATCCTTTACTGCTTTAAGGGTAAAATTACAATAAATGTATGACCGTCATTCATTACCCTTATTTTTTTATTCATCATGATCTGAAAGCGGTTTTCCAGATTTTTGAGCCCGGTGCCGTTGGTATTATCCGGTGAGAGTTTAGGGAATATTGGATTATGAATCTCCAGTTCGTTGTTTTCGTTTAGTCTGATTAATACTACCATTTTGTGTTCGCTGTCAATCGTATTGTGAGCAACCACATTATCGATTAGCGGCAAAATAGATAAGCTTGGTAGTTTTAAACTTCTTTGGTTTTCTTCAATGTCTATTTGAAAATCCAGCTTATTGGCAAAGCGTACTTCCATTAAATAGCGGAATGAAGCCACGAATTCCAGTTCTTCTCCCAAGCTTACAAGTCCTTTATTTTCACTGTTTAATATGTACCGGAATATGTCTGAGAGCTTATTCACGAACTCAATTGTTTTTTCATCATTCCCTTTGCGCACAAGGGCCGTGACACTATTTAGTGAGTTAAAGAAAAAATGCGGATTAATCTGATTGGATAAGGCGCTGCATCGGCTTTCCAGGTTCTCGATTTTCAATTGTTCGATCTCTTGTTCTTTTTGGCGCTGATCTTTATACATGTGATAAACATGGCCAATGAAGGCAGCCATCAGGCATATGAAAAAGAACTGGAAAATAAGGATGCTTCCGAAGCAATCCACAAAGGTGCAATAAGCATAAGAAATGAGCACATAAGCAAGATAGGCAAGCGCGCAAATGGCCATGTTTAGCATTAAGCGTCTTCCAAATATGGAGGTAGGTATCTTTTTCAGGTTAATATGAAAGAGAATCCCAGCCAAAATTGTAAAAAATACAAAGCGAATAATGGCGAAATTGATATGCTTGACACGTTCAATGCCCTCCAGATAACTCAGCTTCCAGGGAAGCTGGGTAAAGTTGGGATAGGTGATAAGCAGTGCCCCAAGCAGACTGATCAGGATGAGTTTATAGGGATTGTATTTTTGAAAAAAGTTCATAGTTGAAAGACGCTTAATGTATATTTATTGACGGATTGAATAAGCCATCAGGGCGTTGCCGTGACGAATATATAAAATACCGTTGTTAATTACCGGATGCGCCCAAAAAGGGCCTTCACCTTGGGTGATTCTGAATTCACTAATCACATCAAATTTTTCTGGAGAGGCAGGTACTAAGCCCACATAGCCCCTTTTTTCATCATAACAGTAAAGCATATTATCAGCTGCTATAATAGAACCCTTTCCTTTTCCTTCCCACGGCGTTTCGTATTGGGTTTCACCGGTATTCCAATCTATCGCAACCCAGTTACCTTTTGAGTTATTGAGCCAGTTTGAACCGTAAATAGTGCCATCCACCAACACGTAGCCGCCGTGATGTGTATCTAAATCCGAGTTCTTCCATAGTTTGCTTACTGATTTTCCATCATCGGCCAATTGCAACATATATGAATTGAGGTTATAACCATTGCAGAAGAATATTTTACCGTCTTTAAAAAGCGGGGTGTTGCATGAAATTTTATCCCCGTTTTTAAAGGCAAAATCTTCACCCCAATTGCTAAATGCCCATTGTATTTCACCGGTTTCAGGCTGAACACCAAATATGCTTTCACCCCCAATACCTATTATTTGCCTTATTCCATTGTGCTCGATCAAAAGAGGAGAAACATAGCTACTTAATTCACCTAAAGATTGGCTCTTCCAAATCAATGCCCCATCTTTTGCATTTAAGGCCACCATGGTTGTTTGGTCTCCTCCCGGACAAAAAATTACCTTGTTATCAAAAACCAAGGGAGCTTCAGAAGTACCCCATGAGCCTGTTTTTACTTCAAATTGTGCTTTTCCATCAACCGTCCAGTCGATATCCCCTTTTTTAAGGTCGATGCATACCACTTCACCTTGGCCACTGATTACATAGGCCTTTTTATTCACAACGGTAGGTGTTGTTCTGGTGTCCGGGTACGATTTGTTCCAGGCATTTCCGTATTCGATGGAGTAGATCTTTTCACCTTTAAGTGTATAGGCCGAGAAGATTTCCTTTGTTTCATCTTCATTCATTCCGGTGAGGTACAAGCGATCTTCCACAATTACCGGGGAAGACCATCCTTTGCCGGCATCCAGTGTTTCCCATAGTAATTCGGGGCCTTCAGCTGCCCACTCTTTTAATAATTCGGTATCCGGATAGGTGCCATCACGGTTAGGACCGCGCCAGCCGTGTTGGTTTTGTGCCACTGCAGGTTGCAAGGCCAAATAGCAAGCTATAAATGCTATCAGCTTGAATTTTAGTTTGTTCATTGTTTTCATAGTGTCTGCGTTGTTAGTCATTATTAATGGTTTGTTTGTAGATTTCCTGTAGTTGGGCGGCCAGTACCTCATGGTTGTATACCTGACTGGCTCTCTCTTTTGCTTTTGATGTAGTTTCCTTGTAGAGAATCTGATTATTAAGGAGTTTTTCCAGTGCCTCGGCCAGTTTATCTGGTGTGTTGGGTTGGTATAAAAGGCCTGCATCTCCAATGATTTCCGGAAAGGAGCCGGTGGAAGGAGCCACGGCAGGTACACCCGATGCGAAGGCTTCGCACAGATATAAGCCCACACCTTCCTCAAAAGTGAGGGGCACGGAAATGACCGAGATGGAGCTGTAAAACGCGGAATGGTGAGTCATCGAATAATCATCCTGGAATTCCACGTCGCTCATCACCGGTGCCAGAATTTGCCTTACTTCCTTCACAAATTGCTTGTCATGATCTGTGTATCCGCCGCCTATTTTAAGTTTGAGGTCGGGAATGGTGTTTTTCTTTTTCAGGTTTACGAAAGCCCTGGCCAGAATATGGAGTCCGTTGTCTTTGTTCAGGCGGTAATAATATCCGATTACTTTAGTTCCGTGTGCTTCCGATTCTGTGTAATTACTGAGGTTAACACCCGGGTACACTACTTCAATATCTATGGCATTTGGTAACCTTTCTTCTGCTATTTTCTTATAGAATTTACTGGTAGTTACCAAGCGATCTACGTAGCGAAGGTTCTCATTAATGCTGTTCCAGGCCCGGCGGGCATACTTTTCTTTCATACTGTCAATCCATACCTCCTCATCCTGCAACGAGCACACCACCGGCGTATCCATTTTGTTTTTTATCGCTTTGGCTATACCAATGAGTAAGGAGCTTGACAAATGGATAATATCCGGTTTTTCATCCTGGCTTAACCAGGCAAGCAGGCGTTTTACTTCTTTCTGAAACACCGGGTCATCGCCATGTATCATCGATAGGGTCATGCCCTCCATACCTTTGGCAGAAGTGGTGCCCGACAGGGAAGAAGCCATCTTAAGCATGGAATCTGATGCTGTGAATCGCTCCAGCCACTTCGGCATGGTGATGCGTTTGAATAATTTCTGTGCCAGGTAATAGCTTGTAGCCGGAAAGAAGATCGGACTTTTCGTATGAAAAGCATGTTTATTCAGGGGCAGGTACAGTGGAACAATAATCACCTCATGTCCCTGTTTTTGCAAGGCGGAGGCTTGCAGATTATCGCGCATGCAATTGCCGCAATAAAACGAATCACCAACTCCTGGAATAATAAAGACAACCTTCATTTTACTTATAATTTCGTTGAACTTCAAGTTTAACCACACGGCTTATAAAAAGAAGTGTAAAAAGCATGAATAAACCTGTCAGAATCAGGGCGGTGATCCAGACTGATAAGCTGACATGGACGTAATTGGTGCCAATGCTGATCACGGCACTGATCAATCCGGTTACAATAGCATAAAGGGGCACCGGAATATTTTCACGGAATAGTATGCCTTCCGTTTTTTGTTTACTGAAACCCAACCGGGCATACATCTCAATTTCGTGCTGCCGTACATTCAGGTTTTTACGGATAACAATCACGAAGCCCATGATACCAATGAGCAGACCGATTCCGCCTAATGTCATGAAAATCGTCAGATAAGTATCGGTAACTGTATTAAATTGAGCCAGCCTTTCGTGGGTTGTGTTAATCCTTATTCCATACTCGTACATAGCCTGCGACAGGATTGTTTTTGTTTCACTAATTGCATCCTGCTTTGTGTTTAACAGGAAGACTTCACTTCCGGTAATATCCGGCCATATCTGAGAAAAGAGGGCTTTGTCCATCAAAACATGTCCCTGAAAGATGGTATTGGGCAAGGTGCCCACAAGTTGAGCGGCCACTTTCTGACCCTTATTACTCGTGTAGTATAAGGTATCGCCCAGGTTTTTCACCAGGCTCCATTGCAGTACAGTGGCATCCACCAATAGGGGGTATACATTATTTTTTGCTTGTTGTAAGTATTTTAGCAGTCCGTCCTTATCCACTTCATAGATGTTATCAGTAAGGCCAAGCTCACTTTCAAACAGCTGATGCATATCTACACCCAATACCGTGGGGGTACTCACCTTATTAAGGTTCAGGCAGCTGGCTTCATCCGCCTTGTATCGAAGGCATTGAAGAACTTGCGGGTTACCGGATAATCCTAATAAATTCAGTTTTTCTTTGCCCTCTACCGTATTCATGTTATGGTACACCGGGATAGTGCTCTCGCACCATAAATCATAGCCTCCGGTAGCCTGCGTAAGCTTCGACGAATTGTTAAAATCCTGCCGGTTTAAGCCTACAGAGAATACAATGAATATACCGGTGGCCAGCGAAAGGTACGATAGCACAGCCTGCTTTTTATTGGCCAACAGCGAACGCCAGGTCAGGTTCTTCAGTTTAATTCCCTTCCTTGTTACGCCACCTCTTTTACATACTTGATATTCGCCCCACAATGCAAAAGTAAGCATCAGCATGACACCGGTGAGGGTGAAGAGTGCTATAGAACTAATGAAGAACAGGTTGTAAACGGCAATGATTATAGTTAGTGTAGTGTTTGCGATCAACAGTGTTTTTTTCATCAGGAGGGATGAAGGCCTGGATTTGACTGAAGGCACTTTCTTCTTCAGGTGTCTGGAAATAACACGATGTAGCACAAGCAGGGAAGCGACAATGCCCACCACAAAGGCCATTACGAGGGTAAACACATTTGAATATACCGAAAGGCCACTCGTATGTGTTGCACCCGACCAAAATGTATTTAAAAGCCAGATGATGAGCGTGGTATATAATAAGCCTGTGACAACGCCGGTGATTGACGCAAAAACGGTCACCGGAGCTGATTCCATCCATAACAGGTGGCTGATGCGTTTAGTGGTGTAGCCAAGTGCTTTTAATAATTCAAGTTCCGCTTTTCGCTTGTAAATCATTTCAGACAGTGGCACAATCATAAGCAGAATAGCCCCCAGAATAATGAAAAAGCCCAGGGCTAAGAATAAGCCGGCAAAATCAACCCCGTTATTTGCCGCATACATCCCGGAGGCTCTCGGATGAACTACCTGCACGCCAAACAAGGAGGCATTCAATGCTGATAGAACTGGCTTTTCTCCGGTAATGCGAACGCCCGTGGCATAGCCGTAGTTGTTGCCCCATAAATGTTCTACAGCCTCATAAGGTAAAATGGCTTTGGATGTAGAATGGTACAGCTCCCAATATTTTTCATCCTCTTCGGTGATCAGATCCATGTTAATGGGCAGGTCGCTGTCCCATGATGTGCAGGATTCCACATCTGAAATGCCGGGAAAGTTAGCGCTTAATGTGCTATCCTGTAACAGGCTTTCAAGGGGTACTATTTGCTTGACCTTTAAAAGTAAGGAATCATTCACCAGTGTTTTAAAATCCGTGGAAGTAAAAAAGCTAATAGATACCTTATCGCCCACCTCTGCGTTTAATCGTTTTGCCGAATAATCCGATAAAATCACTTCATCAGACAGTAACTTTTGTCCCTGATATTTATCCATGGCTGTGACAAAAGAGTAGGGGATGGATTGCGATTCCAGGCTGATGGAGTTACTCAGGTAGGAATAAATCCGGTTTATTTCGGGATTGGTCTGGCCAAGTACTTTTAGTACCTCGTATTGTAAAAACACCCGGTCTGAAATTAATTCGGAATATCCGTTTTTGGTGTGTACAGAAAGTCCTGATAGCGCATAGTGCCAGGCACTATTGATTTCCTCCGCTTCGATTATTCTGTCCGTCATAATCAGGTTGACCTTTCCGGGCACTTCCATTGTTTTTGCTAATTCATGGCGGTTTACAAAGATATTCAGGGGGAGCTGCTGCTCATTGAGCAAGCTGACATTTCCACCCGATTTAGCTTCCAGAATGCCCTGATGCTCCAGTCTCAGACTTGTAGTATATGTTTCAGTTACAAACAAAGCGCCCGAAGGCACAAGACCTGTTGCCGGCAAGCGTAGCACGATGGATTCGTTTTGCGTCAGCTTCAGCTCATCTGCTAAGGCCGGGTTAATCATTGCCTGACCTTTACTCAGATTCAGGTCATCCACTCCCCATACCATGACTGGAATGAGGCTTCCGTTTCGCGCGATAAAGCCATTGCTTAAAAGGATACCCCTGGCGGAAGACTTAAATACTGGGTCTTTAATAAAGGATTCTTCCAGGTAACTATTATGGGCAAAGATGACTGTTTCCGTATCACCCAGTCGTTCAGAAACCTGATTTAGCAGACTGCTGCGCACCGAATCGCCAATCACCAGGCTTCCGGCAATCACGGCCACAGATATGAGCACGGCCAAACCCACCAGTTTAAAATAAGGGGCAAAGAAACGGATGTTCTTTTTTATGAGGTCGCTGGTTTTCAATTTAGTATCCCATTTTTAAGTGTTACAGTTTTTTTCGCCGCCTTGGCCACTTCTTCGGAATGTGTTACCATAAGGATGGTGGTATTCAACCTTTGGTTAATCTCAGAAAGTAAGGCTACTATGTTAAGGGCATTTTCCATATCCAGCTGTCCGGTGGGCTCGTCGGCCAGCAGAATAGCCGGTTTCATAACTAAGGCACGGCAAAGTGCCACGCGGCTGGATTCGCCGCCCGAAAGCTGAGCCGGGTATTGATTGGCCACCTGTTCAATTCGTGTGATTTTCATCAGTGTATGGGCATAATCCATATAGGATTGCGGTGCTTGGGAATGATAGGCCAACACGGGCAACAGTATATTCTCAAGTGCCGAATATTGGGGCAGTAGGCGATGATCCTGAAACATAAAGCCGATCTTTTCGTTGCGCAGTTTATGCAGGTTGGTGTGGGTGTTGATCTCCGCACCATCCAGTAGGTATGAGCCTTTTTCGGCCATCAGCAGGGTGCCCAAAATAGAAAGCAGCGTCGTTTTGCCGGAGCCGGAAGCACCTTTTACTGCTATGAAATCACCTTTGTTTACTTCCAGGTTCACGCCTTTCAGAACCTCATTAAGATTATTGTCACCGTCCGGATAGCTTTTGTATATCTTATTTAACTTTAATATGCTCATTGTGTTACGGTATTTTTTGTTGTGTACCAAAGCAGAAAAGCGTGCCTTTGGTGGTTAATATCATAAAATGATCGGATATTACGGCGGGAGAAGCCACAATCTGCTCGCCTGTGTCATATTCCCAAAGGAGTTCACCTGTTTTATTGTCCAGGATTGATACAAGTCCATCTTTGGTGCACACAATTAGTTTGTTGCGGCAAACCACCGGGGCACTGTCGCCCACATTGCCTTTCAGCATATACCTGAAATTGGTTTTACCTGTTTCCCGATCGATGGATAAGAGGTGACGATCGCCGGCGTACACATAAACACTTTTGTAACTCACCGCAGGAATGGACACAAAGGATTCGTTATCGGTCTCGGGTTCTCTGATTTTTTTGGATCCTTGGATCATGCCCTCCGATAGTATAATCTCATAAACATTGCCAGTATAGTCGCCCACATAAGCGTATTTACCCATGATGGCCGGCGAGGAGGGAAGGTAGGCATCCAGCAGCAGGGAATCGCTGGGGACTCCCGTTTGGCAATTGATAATGCGCAACCAGGCATCACAGCCCCCAAACAGCACATGCTTGCCTTTGATTGCAGCCGCGCCGTTAATGTAATAGCCCGATTCAATTTTACTGATGAGTTGGCCATTCTCGTGATCCAGACAGTAAAAATAATTGTCGTAGCTGCCAAAGCAAATACTTGCCTTATTTTTAAATCGTGCCATGTTGGGCGAGGCAGAGATCTGGCCCAGTGTTTCAAAGTTCCATACCGTGTCTTTATCAGCCAATGACAGCGCTGTTAAGTAGCCGTCAATACGACCGATGTACAAGATGGAATCGTGAATCATTGGGGTGGCCTCCACCGCAGTATTCAGGTTATAGGAGAAGCTCAGTTTGCCGTTAATATCCACTCCGTTGATTTGTCCTTTACGGTCGCACCAGTAGGTAGTGCCATTATCAATTACCGGAGATGAAACGGTTCGTTTGCCCCCCTTGTATGTCCACAGTAAAACAGGTTTTTCCGGTAAGTATTTCTCCACATACCCATTCAATCGAGGATTAGCTCTGAAGAGTTTCCAGTTCAGGTCATCCACCGATGCCTCACCATCGGATTGGTGCTTGCAGGCGACGAAAGTCATCAGGATTAATCCAATACAGATTAAACGGTTCATATTACTCAGTTTTAATTCTCAACAATATACAATGCACCGGTTGGGCATAGCGAAGCCAGCTCAACGCGGATGTTCTTTTTATTTTCTTCCGGCAGATTTACCTCCATCTGAAAGCCACGGTTTTTGAAGGTAAAGCCATTGTCACTATTGTAAACACAAAGGCCGCAGCGGATGCATTTGGAGGGTTCGAAATACATGGTGTCGTTTATTTTTATTCTTGACATCACTTGCAACGCGCTGCTCATATCATAACCGGGTCGTTTAATTTTATGAGTCGTTGCATGTGTTCTTAATTGACAAGCGGATTTGCCGGCGCAGGCACAGTGCAGACAATTAGAAGGGGTGGAAACTGTTTCCTTTAATCGTGCTTTTTCACTTTCGCAAAAACGGCCTAATCGTGATTGAAACTTTGTTTTATCGATCGCTACATTTTCAATCTCGTCCACCTTAGTGGCATCTACTACCTTAGTTAATTCCTTGATTATCTTACGAATTGTCACCGGAGTATCGATGCTTCCTCTTCTGCATGCTTTCTCACAGGGGGCTTTACAGTTTTCACAAGCCAGTTTTGGCAAATCAAAGGCATGCTTGATTAGGCCAAATGCTTTCTCTTTTTGGCCCTTATCATAGTAGTTAAGCATCCGCTCGATGTCCAGTTTAGACGGACACACCAAGGAACAGGGTGCTTCACAATCGGCCCGGTGGTCGCTTAGTAAAAGCTCCAGAGACAGGGTTCGCACCTGCATCACCTCCTCACTTTGTGTATCAATTCGCATGCCTTCCACCGGCTTGCTCGTACATGAGGGAATGATCTGGCCGCTGGACAAATCTTTTACCGCACATACCATGCACGACGATTTATGCCGGGCGTCTTTTGACCAGCAGAGTGACGGTATTTCAAATCCTTCGCGCCGTGCAATCTTCAGCAAGGTATCCTGCCCCTGTACGTCTATAATTTTATCATTAATCGTTATTTGCATACACTTCTTGTTTTACCGGCACTTTAATAATGGTGTTGAACTCACATTCGTCGACGCATAAGCCGCATTTTACACAGGCATCCTGATCGATATTATGTACCTTATAGGGTTCATAGGCAATGGCATCGACCGGACAAGCCTTTGCACATTTTGTACAGCCGGTGCAATCATCTGTAATTATAAACTGCATCATATCCTTGCACTTACCGGTTTTACAAAGGCCATTGATGTGCTCCTCGTATTCTTTGCGGAAATACTTTAAAGTGGTTAGCACCGGGTTCGGTGCTGTTTTTCCGAGGCCACAGAGTGATGATTTCTTTACATTCAGTGCCAGTTCTTCCAGCTTGTCGATGTCTTCCATTTTGGCCGAGCCACTGCAGATACGGTTCAGTAGGTCGAGCATACGGCGGATGCCCACGCGGCAGAAGGTACATTTGCCGCATGACTCCTCGCAGGTAAAACTTAAAAAGTAGCGTGCCACATCTACCATGCAGTCGCTTTCACTCAAAACCACCAAGCCACCGGAACCCATCATGGCACCCATTTGCCTGAAAGAGTCAAAGTCAACGGGTACATCACAGCGGTGAGCCGGGATACAACCGCCGGAAGGGCCACCAATTTGAACGGCTTTCAGTTGCTCACCCCCTTCCACACCTCCGCCAATTTCGTCAATGATACGGTTCAGGCTGATGCCCATCGGCACTTCTATCAACCCTCCGTTTTTAATTTTACCTGCCAGGGCAAATACTTTGGTGCCTTTGCTGTTCTCGGTTCCTGTTTCAGCATAATGGTTTGCTCCATTTCGGATGATGTATGGGATCTGGCTGAGCGTTTCTACATTATTAACCAGGGTTGGCCTACCATCCAAACCCTCTACGGCCGGGAAAGGGGGTTTTTGTTTTGGAAACCCTCTGTCGCCTTCTATGGAAGCGATTAATGCGGTTTCTTCACCACATACAAAGGCACCTGCTCCTTCAAAGACCGTAACCTCAAAGGAAAAGTTACTACCAAGAATGTTCCTGCCAATCAGCTTTCGCTCTCGGCAAAGCTCCAATGCGCGTTTGATGCGTTGAACAGCCAGCGGGTACTCCGCGCGGATATAAAAGATGCCCTTGTTAGCGCCTGTGGCAAAGGCTTCAATCACCATGCCTTCAATTACGCGATAAGGATAGGATTCCAAAATCATCCGATCCATAAAGGCACCCGGATCGCCTTCGTCGCCATTGCAAATCAGGTATTTATCTTTTTGGGTGGAGGAGGCCACAATCTTCATTTTCTCACCCGTAGGAAAACCACCTCCACCGCGACCCCGAAGGCCACTTGTGAGCACATCCCTAACCACTTGGTTTGGCTTGTTTTCAGCAATTACTTTTTTAAGTGACGCAAAGCCCTGGTGATGAATGTATTCATCCAGATCCAGCGGAGCAAGAAAACCATAGCCTTCGGTGGAGATATGCTTTTGTTCCGATAGGAAACTGTTAATCAAGCCGGTGCGTTCGGCTTCAGACTTCCACACCACATTGTTCCAGGTTGTGTCGGTATGGTAATTGTCCACATGGTTGATAATGCTGTTTTTGAAACGCCTGAGCAGACTGCCCGATTTAAAATGGTGGTGCAGGATTTCTTTAATCTCCGAAGCTTTCACATTGGGGTAGCGTTTCACAGCGCCATCCTCGAGCACTACATCAATCAAGGGCACCTGATTACAAACGCCCACACAGCCCACGGATTTGATATCCACTTTGATGCCCAGCTCATTTGCTTTTGTAAGCAGCTCATTGTAAATATCTGCAGAGCCACTGGCCTGACAGCAGGAGCCCATGCCCAGACGCACTTCACCGGATAGCTTGTATTCATTTGCCTTTCCGGTTTTTTCTTCTTCGGCTTTGTTACTTTCGATAAACTCAGAAATAAGCTCGCCTACTTTCCCCGGTGCCACATGCCCGTATATTTTATCATCGATCTGAACTACAGGCGCCAGTGTGCAACAGCCAAGACAGGCCACCTTTTCTATGGAGAACAGCTTGTCATCCGTGGTAACGCTGTCAGTCTTTATTTTTAATTCCCTTACAAATGAATCGTACACATTATTGGCGCCTTTTACATGGCAAGCTGTTCCGGCGCATACCTTAATCAGGTGCTTACCATAAGGAATATGGCGGAACTGCGAATAAAAAGTAGAGACGCTGATCAGCTGTGCCCGCTCAATCTCTGTTCTTTCATAAATGCGCTCAATGGCATCTGCGGGTAGGTAATTGAATTCATCCTGTATGGCCTGCAATAATGGGATGATCACCCGGCGTGAGGAGCCAATACGATCAATGATGGTATCCATTTTGGCCATCACTTCATGGTGACTCAGCTTGTCGTTATTTTCACAGTTACATTGACTCATGCTAGTTGGCCTTTACACAGTAAATACTATTGTTCGTTCTCACCACAATACGTCCATCGGTGAATGCCGGTGTAGCATAAGTGTTTTCACCCGTTGCGAAAGTCTCCAGCAGGGCAAAATCATCGTCAGCCTTGAAAATATGCATGGTGCCGTTGTTGCTGATAAGGTATATTTTTCCTTCGGCCAGGATTGGTGAGGAGTAGAACTCCTCATTGGTTTCGTGTTCCTTTTTAAGTTCACCGGTTTTGGTGTCGAAGGAGGCAACTACCCCATAACTTGTGGCGATGTATATATCGGTTTGGGTGGCCACCGGACTTGCTACTTCCGGCAGGTAGTCCATCGATTCCCACAGTACGGAGCCATCGCTGGCGTTGATGGCCACCATTTTAGCATATTCGCTGGCACCGAATACGATACCGTCCATACTGCACGCACTGGCGCCCACTTCTCCCATCAGGCATTCTACGCGCCATAACTCATCGCCGGTGGCAGGATTATAGCCTGTAATGCCCGGATTTCCCATGAGCACCAGCTGAGGGCTTCCGTTTACATCGGCAATCATCGGTGAACTCCAGGTAATTCTTTCTTTACGGTTTTTGCTCCAGATTACTTCCCCGGTGGCCGGGTTGAGGGCCATTACTTTCTGTACGTTGTTATTGTCGTACTGGATGAACAGTTTATTATCAAAAATCAGCAGGGAAGAGGCATAGCCGTAGTGGTTATCCGGCACTCCCAGGTTTTTAGCCCATAGTTTATTACCGTCCATGTCTGTACATACCAGGTCGCCTGTGCCAAATACAGCACAAACCTGCTTGCCATTGGTGGCCACACTGGCCGATGCCAATCCGGTATCATCGGTTGTTTCCGGCACCCGGGCAGGTGATCCGGGTATGCCTGTGGCCGTATAGGTCCATAGCTTTTGCCCCGTAATCAGGTCGTAGCAGAACAGCTCACGTGCTTTTTCGTCACCACAGGTGATGAATATTTTATTGCTGTGAATGACCGGTGAACTCTGACCTTTCCCATTAATCTTTGTCTGCCAGGCAATGTTAGTGCCCTTGGCCAGATCCCATTTTATAGGTAGGTTTTGGGCCGGTGAGATGCCGTTTGACTTGTTTCCCCTGAAGGCAGGACTGTTGATTTTATTGAGCGGCATCGATTTCTTGGGCTCAGTAGATTCTGTTATTTCTGTTGCTTTAGTTTCTTTGGTTTCCCCGGATGTTTCAGATGCTTTTGGGGCAGAAGCAGGGCTTTTCTCAGCTGCTACTGAGCCCGGCACGTCAGCGACAGCCTTCGTTTCATCTGCAATAATACCCACATCTTTTGTTTCATTGCCTACTTCAACTTTGGCCGTCACTACTTCACTCTCTTCGTCAGCTTCATCGCCTGAGTTCTCGGGGGCAGTACTTAGCTCATCTGCGGCAGCACCAACTTCTTTTGCAGCTTGAGTCGTTTCTTGTGGTTCGGGGGTTTCCGTTTCAATAAGCTGAGCCACAGATTTCTCTTTTGTATCCGGAGATGCATTTTCCATAAATGGTATGCTGAAGATGATAAACACTGCAGCCACTACTACTATGCTCACTGCGCCGTAATTGACATATTTGCGAGCCTTACTTTTTACCGCCCATTCATCAATGGGATCCAGTTCTTTATCCGGAACGTCCTTGAAATGTGCATAATACAGTCGTGTGCATACAACGAATACTACCAGCATGCCCAACAACAGGTACACCCCGTTCATCAGGTGATCCATGCTGATAAAATAGGCTTTACGTGCCATTAGATCAAGTTGTCGGATTTGCTCCTGTAACTCGGTATTCCCCGCATTCTGATCATTTAATTGTTTTAAAGTCTCCACCACCTGAGTTTGCAGTGGCGATACTTCTTTGACCTGGAAATAATTGGTGATCAGCATGATTGCCAGGGTAGTGATGAAAATGGCCGATACAATGGCTATATTTCTGTAGATTTTCTGTTTCATTTACCGGTGTATTTGAGATTCAGGAAGTCATTTTGCGGGCAATAGCTGAAGCATCTTCCACATGCTACGCAATCGCCATGTTCTATTTCGTATGTTTTTCTGGAACGCTTAAGGGATAAATTGATTAGGCTTAATCCGAGCACCAGACCGATTAGGGCCCCTGCAATGGTGCCGAAAAATTCAAATTCCTGCTTAACCACTCTTACCTTTTCCTGAAGAGCTTCAATATTTCCACCATCAATATAAAAGGCCTCCAACTCAACAGATATTAAATCCTGCGGATTACGCTCCTGCTCCATAACCATGTCATATAGCTTTACGTCTTTATGCGCTTTGCTAAGCTGCGGGCTGAATTGGCGCAATACAAAAGCAGAAGTAATCACAATCAGTGGCAGAAAGAGAAAATACATCAGCAGACGTTTCACGCCCTGCATGCGCTCTTCTTTCACCTTGTTTTCATAAGGGCTTTTTATGGCATCAACCGGACAGGCATTATGGCACAAATCGCAATTGATACAATCTTTCTTTGTAATCTGAATTTTCCAGATGGATACTTTTGAGAATAAGCTCAGCAAAGCCCCATAAGGGCACAGGAAGCGACAGAAGGGGCGGCCTGTGAATATAGCGGCAAGTAATAGAAGCGATCCGAACACGATCAGGCCAAAGTCACCACCTAACCTGAATATTCCGATAAAGGGATCGTAAAGGCAGATGATGAAACTGGTACGTGTGACCGCGTATAAAAGGGCGAAAATCAGGTATAACCAGGGGATGACGCCAAGTACGGCCGTGACTGCTCTGGATAGTCTGTAATTGCGTATGTTCACCAATTCCTGCAAGGCTCCAAAAGGGCATACCCCTGCACAAAATACACGCCCAAATAAGAAGGCGAAGGCAATGGGGAGCATAAAAAACAAGAACACCGAAACGGGTATTATGTAAGCGGAATCGGCAAAGGCCAGTGCCACATTTTGGATGGAACCAATGCTGCATACGCATCCGCTGCGAAAAAAGCCAAAATAGGCAATCGATAGAAAGGATACCCAGATAATTGGTTTACGTCTTTGTTTCTTGAGGATGGCCCAGGCCACATAACTCATAAGTGCCACCAACAAGAAGATGTCGATGTACAGCCATAACTGTTCATTGGGCAGCGCATAATGGGTATCCGGGTATTGATATCCCGACTCAAAATCCGGTTTTGGGAAACGGTTCAGATTTTGCGCACCTGATGTGGCGGCCAGGAACAGGGTAGCTAATAGGGTGTTTATTCGCTTCATTTATCCTTTCAGTTTATAGGCTTGTGCCAGTGGAACTCTTGTGATGGCATTGGAAGGACAGACCTTTGCGATCTGACATTCGTTGCAATCGACGCACAGGTCGCGTTTTATTTGCAGGTAAAGAGAGCCGTTACCAAAGGAGGTACAGCCTTTTACACATTTTGCACAAGCGTTACACAGGTCCTCATCAATTTTATATTCGAAGTAGGGGTCTTCCACAAATTTGCGCTGAATGGCACCGGTGGGACACATCAGGTTTTCAGCCGCCGTATTCAGTTCCTTGACATTGGAACGGTAATAGCCCCCGCATAAATCGCAATAGCCGCATATTTTATTAGCGTGAAAGCACTTAACAGCTGACACTGTCAGTACGCAATCGGTTTCGCATTTTCCGCATTGTGTACATTTCTGAGGGTCAATCTGCCAGTAATGCGTTTCTTCGCCGGTTCTGAATTTTGAGAACAGGACACCCGTGGTTGCCAGTATGGTTCCGCCGGCTATGGCCGATCCGAGCATCTTTACGAATTTCCGGCGCTCAATCGGGCTTTTATGTAGGGTCTCTTTTTTCATGGCTCTTTTTTATTTCCTTTCAATGGTCACTCCCTTGCGTAAAGGACAGTCTTTAATTTTGCATTTACTGCATTTGGCATTGGCCGGTGGGCTCGTGCACAGAACTCCTTCCCGGCCTCTGTTGAGCAAAAGGTAAGCACTCGTGCTGATGATGCCCGCACCTGCCAGGAGAGTGCCGCTGAGTTGAAAAAACTTTTGTCTGCTTATTTTTTTTGTGTGCATGGTTTATTGATTCTTTAGCTCAAAGACCTTAATCTGATAATTTACTGCCGTAAGTAGTTTGTTATTCAGGGTTTTAATTTGGTAGGGAAGATGACCTCCGCCCAGCATGCTTTGGTTAAGCAGAACCCGGTTAAAAGTGCCTGACTGATCATAGTAACTGATCCGTGGATTTCCTTTTTCAGAGGTGAGCAAGCGCCCCTGATCATCGAAATGGATATATGACGGATTGCAGCATCCGGCAAAAGCACCGGCATGGCTTCCGGCACGCCCAAAGGCGGCAATAAACTCCCCGTTCAGGGTGTAGGATTCCACACGATGCCTGCCCGGGTTGGCACAATAAATAGTGTCGTTTTTATGCGTGATATCAAAGAAATGACTCGGAGTGATAAATTTATCCGGGCTCTCAATGAATTGCACAAAGTTACCCTCACGCGTGTATTTGCAGATATTTTTATGGACTACATCGCTTACAAATACGAAATCATCGGTAATTGTAAATGATGCGTAATCAGATAACTCACTGCAAGCATCCCAGGCATCCAGTGAATCGCCATTCAGCGAATATTTTTCGATGAAGGAAGGGTAAAGAACAAACAGGCGCTTATGACTGATTGCCATATCCCTTGCATTGGCTTTAATTTTAAAAGATGACACCCGTTCGCCCCGTAAATTATAGATGCTGACAGATTCTTTGCCGGCCACATACAGACGCGTTCCGTGCAATTCGAAAGCCACCACGCTGTCCTTTACATCAATGCTTGCACGCAGTTGGTAGTCACTGTTAAATGTTTGCGTCGCCGGGTTCTTTATCAGTACTTGCTGCTCATCACCATCCGCTTGCAGCACATAGATGATAAACCCGATCACAATCAGGAATATCATAATATTAACAGCCACCTTTATCGATTTGTCCATAACTAAGTGATTTTAAGGCATACAATGGTGTGTGCATCACGGATAATCAGCATTCCATCGGCATAAGCCATGGGTCCCCAGGCATCCCGTCCATCCATGATGCGTTGTTTCTTCAAAAGGGTCATTCCTTTGCGCTCAATTTTATATACATACAGTTCACCGTCATCCTTAAAGGCAAAAAGGTGTTTGTTGATAAGGAGATAGGGACCCAATCCAAACTTTTCATCCGCGGCAGAAGTCCACAATGGCGTGTGCAAATCATCAGGCGAATAGCAAACCAACTTACCTCTGAGTCGTCCACCATCTTTGGGCATTACGCTGATAAGCATGTTGTTATAGAATATCGGCGATTGCTGCTCGCTTGACAAACCCTTATTGGGCTTGTATTGATCAAGTATCACGGTACTCCACTTACTACCGGACTTATTCACTTCGAGGAGTAAACCACCTGAACCATACCCGGCCGTCATGAAAATGCGGTTCTTCGCCACTTGTACGGGCGAGGGCGCCACTACCGATGGTTGCCATTGATTGGTGTGCCATAGCAGGCTGCCCTGGTTTTCAGCCTCAGCAGATACACCGCAGATACCACCTATGCCCACATACACGTAGGTCTTTACGCCATTTAAAGTCATTGGCATAATGGAGGAGTGCGACATTTTGAATGCAGGGGTATTCTCCGTTGTCCACAGTGTTTCCCCGGTTCGGCAGTCCAGTCCGGTCAGCAAGGCTTTCTTGCCGGCCGGTGCCAGTATCAATACCTCCTCATCTACCAGCGGACATTGCCCGGTATACCAGAATGGCACTTCGGTTTCGTATTCTTTCTGCATATCCAGCGACCATAGCAAGTCGCCGCTTTCCGGATGGCAGCACATCACATGCCCTTCAGGGCCAATGCTAATAATGTAGTCGTCTGCAATGACCGGTATCGACCTGGAAAAGCCGTGGTTTCGTTTGATTGGTACGCGGTACCATCTGCGCCATAGCTCTTTACCGGTATTCAAATCAAAGCAGCGCAAGGCATCTGAGTTTAACTGCTCATCGTAATCCAGAAAATACAATTTCCCATTGTAGATAACCGGTGAGGCATGGCCTTCGCCCGTCTCTACCCGCCATATTTCAGGATAGTTACCCTCTGTTTCAATAATGCCTTCAGCTGTTTCGATGATATTCGTATTGGCTGCGCCTCTAAAGCTTGTCCATTTTCCTGTGAGGGAGGAAACTGCCTCCTCATAACGCATGAAAAATTCACCGATCTTCACATCGTTGGTTGAGCGGGTAAGTCCTTCCGGACGGTTATCCGCGCCCGGAGCCTGTATGCTGAAGTCTGTTTTGGGAGGCATCAGGTGCCATCCAAGAATCAGACCTGCATATAGTAATACGGTTGACAGCGTAATGATTGGGATGATCTTGTTTTGCTTCACGTTTACTTAAGGTTATAGGCCATTAAAGTATCGCCATGACGAACGTATAATACTCCATTGTAAATCACAGGGTGCGCCCAGTGCTGAGCCGTACCCATGGTGATATTGAAACGACTCACCACATCCAGCTTTTCCGGATTTTCTTTGGCCAGCACCATTTCACCCCGATCGGTGTACATATAAAGCATGCCATCGTTATAGATGATGTTACCCATGGCCATTCCTTTGGCTTCGTACTTGATTTCTCCTGTATGCCAGTCCACACAAAACCAGTAACGGTTTTTATCGCCTGATCCGTAGGCATAATCACCTACTTTAACCACGGCACCAATGCGGTTATCTAATTTTTCAGCGAACCAGACTTTTTCTATAGCCTTGCCTCCTCCAGTCAGTTTCAGCATAACAGAACCTTTACCATAGCCACTGGTGCATAATAACATGTTATCGCTGTAAATTGGGGTGTTAGCATGAACCGACCAGCGGTTGGTCTGCTCGTAGGACCATAATTTCACACCTGATTTAGCATCAACGCCAATGATGTGGTTAGCGGTCATGGTTACTATAATTCCATGCTCCTCAATGTACATGGGTGAACAATAAGCCGACAGGTCGCCTTCGCCGGGTGTTGTCCAGATTGTTTTTCCATTTTTCTTGTTTAAAGCAATCAGGTTATTATCCTTACCGCCGGGCGTGGCAATCACCATGTCCTCTACAATCAGCGGGGCTTCATTAATACCCCAGGTGATGTTGGATGCTTCATATTCATCCAGGATATTCTTTTTCCAGATCAGGCTCAGGTCTTTTTGTTTGTAGCAGAACAATTCGCCAAGGCCACTCATTATGTATAGCCTGCCCTCATTAATTGTAACTGTTCCGCGGGGGCCTACATAGTTTTTAGACCATTCTTTGCCATACGCTACTTTATTTAACAGTTTTCCTGACAGATCAAGGACGTATAAATAGCCGGTTTCTTCAATCATTCCGGTCAGGTAAATTTTATTGTCATCGATGGCCACTGAAGAGTGTCCTTCTCCAAGTCCATCGAAGTGCCATTTCAATTCAGGGCCATTGGCAGGCCACTTCTTTAAAAAACCTTTTTCATGGTAGATACCTGTTCGATCGCTACCGCGCCACTGGATGTTGTTCTGTGCGTTTAACCCCAATGCCATCAGTAATATACATGCGATTAGTCCATATTTCATCTGAGTGAGTTTTTGTTAGTTAAATCCTGTTTTTGTCTTTGATAATTTCTGTTTGTAAGCGTTTAATGCATTCAAAACAAAAGTGATGCTATACATATCTTCCGAATACCATAGTCTCGCAAAATAAAGCCCGATTGGTTCCGGTTTCAGTATTTCCCCTGATTCATATTTTGAAAATAGAAAGGCGAAAGCATTATTCAGTATGCGCATTTCTACATTGTCTATTGCACTTAAGGCACTTAATGCTCTGGCGCTAAGGGTTACCTTTGAGCCCACCCCCAAGGCACCGCCCCAGCCGCCATCTGCATTTTGTGCGCTTACAAGGAAAGATGCCCCTTTGGCAACCATTTCTTTAGCAATCGGATGGTCAAATCCTGAAAGATATTCCACCGATAATGCGGTGCCATAAACGGGCGAGCGTTCATCCTGTGCCTCCTGATCGCCAAACCAAAGCGGATACCAGCAGCCTTCAGGACTTTGTGCCTTTTTCATCCAGCGCAACATCCGGCTGGCACCATTATCGCATTTCTTTTTAAGGGCGTCCGGCAGATGGTTGCGCCACAGGCTAAAGGCCAGCAGGGCATGGGCTGTAATGTCCGGGCTGCTTCGGTCGAAGGGCAATTTACCCCAGCCTTTGCAGAAAGTAGGGATGCCGCCATCTGCATTTTGAAGGGAGAGGAGCCACTCCAGGCCTTTTTCAATTTCCGTACTCAGCTGTCCATTACACAAATCGTAAAGAGCTACCAGTGCGCCGGAGGTGTCATCGGCATCGGGAGCCGCGCCCGGCAGGTTGGTCCAGCCCCATCCACCTTCTTTAGCACCTGTAAAGGGGTGCTGATGTTTGAAGGCATTCTGCTTAATTTGATTGGCAAGGTTTTGCGGGTCAGGGATATTTGCCCTCAATGCCCTTACGCTAAGTGAAGTGACCCATGACGCCAGATTGGTATCAATCGGCCATGAGCCGTCTTCGCGCACCGTGTCGGTCAGGAAGCCAATGCCTTTTCGCACTGCTTCATGATTGGCGTATCCGGCTCCACACATACACATGGCCACAAAGCTGGTGAGTGGTGCTGCCTCCAAAAAACCGCCATGTTCCGGCTGAAGCTTGATAAGTACCTTTAGGGAACGCGGTATGAAGCTTTCCCGCAGTAGGTTCTTGCTTCCTTTTTTATAGCGAAGGATGCCTACGGCGATTAAGGCCGGTATGGCATAACTCACTACCGGCAGGCGCAGGAAGCGAAATAGTTTTTGCGGCAGAACAGACAGTTCAAAGGGTAATTGCGGAATGTTTTTCCAGGACGAAATGACTCCGGACAGTGCACACATCACAAGGATGGGGGCGGAGAAGGTGAGATCCTTTCCGTAATACTTTAATACCCCTTCGATAATGTGAGCATCGCTGACGCCACCGAAATTATCCTTCAAAAATGCTTTTGTTGGCTCCGGCGTTTCACCCATGGCACTTAAGGTGGCAAAGCTTAGCAGGGTGGCAGTCATGTTGGAAGGGCTCTCCGGACTATCGCCCCATGAACCGTTTTCAAGCATTGTTGTTTTTAACCAGGCCACTCCTTTTACAATGTTTGTCTGATATTTATCCTTGCCAGTCATGAAAAGCGCAAATACAGCTACAGAAGTCGAAATGGCACTTGATGACAGGTAGCCGTTCCACAAACTGCCATCTTTCGGGCGTTTGTTAATCAGCTCTGCGCTTAAGTAATCGATCATCTTATGTACTTTTTCTTCCTGCATTTTGTCTTTCTTAATTAATTGTTAGTGCTGACCCTATGGCCAACAGTCCGTAAAAGCAGTATTCCACATCGCTTTTATCATCCAGTAGTGTGGCGATAAACCCACCCGATTCAGCCCAATGCGCCTCAATAAATTCCAGTGCCGGGTAGCCGGGCTTTTCGTTGTAGCACTTTAATACATACAGGGCAGTGGCAGTTGATAACAGATCCGGCACAGGTGCCGAAGCAGCAGCCTTAAACCCGCCCGATGGATCCTGCATCGATTTGAGGTAAGTGATAGCCTTCTCGTACTTTTGGTTACTTATTTGCCCTAGTACAGATAAGGCCGCTGTTGTGGCATTGGTGGTTGCGCTCAGTCCATCTGAATTATTCATGAAGCCACCTGCATCATGGCGGTATTGCCCCAGGTCGTCTTCTACTTTTCTTTTCTCCGGAAGCTTATTCCCGGTATCCTCCAACAACGAAACCCAGATAAATTGAGTATAGGGAGCACATTTGTCCTGATGGGGCACATGTTTAAAATCATTCAATTCTTTTATCTGCTGTTTAGTTCGGTTTTTCAGCCAGGTTAACACCCTACCATTTTTGTGTAGGTAAAAAATTAGTTCACATCGTTTAAAGGCTGCATAGTGTATCAAATCCAGATCGTCTTCGTGCTGGCGCGACAGATAAGCAGCCATTTTATCTGCATCAAGATGTATTCCGAGTACCAGGCATAACATCCATCCAAAGGAAGTATAGTACAAATCCGATTCACGGCTTTTATTCATGAATGAATGATCTTGCAGCAATTGAGATTGCACAAATGCCGATAAGTGATCAATGGCTTCACCTCCAAGCTGATCCTTTCCTGATTTTAGTGTAGTCAATATGTTAGCTGAAATACTCTGCATATTATTTTAAAATCCTTCCTGTAACCCTGAAAAGCAGGCGTTTTAGTTCTGTGTTAGTGATTGGGTTCAGGGCTGCCAGTGCTTCTTTGCGAAAGCAGTCAACCATTGTCTGAACACGTGCAATGGCTCTTTCAAGCATCTGTGCATGATCAGCCGATTTTAAAAATCCTTTCAGATCTTTGGTATGAAGCATCGAATGCACAAATAGCTCATCATTGGTATCCTCGCAAATAGCTGCTATTACCGCCGAAGGACGGATGATGAGTGGCTCGTCTGTATCAAAATCCTCAACGTCATCTTTTAGCTGGTAAGCAATGCCCAGGGCATGGGAGTAGTGGCTGAGTATCGCGCGCGTTTCTTCATGATCATCGGCACAAAGCGAAGCTGTTAATAAGGACACTTCAAAGGCAGGCACCGTCTTATGTTTAAAGATGTCGAGTATATAATCCATGTTTAAAGGCTGCGGATTTTTACTCCATTCAAGCTCCATGCCTTGTCCTTTGCACAAGGCAATGTGTGCTTCGGCGGCCACCTTTATTAAACCCATCTGCTCGCATTGTGCAAGCAGACGATAGCCTTCGCCAAGGTACATATCGCCCACATTAATGGCCATTGGCACACCATGTGTGGCATTTACGGTTTCTTTGCCGTAACGTATTAAATCTTCATCTTCGATATCATCATGCACCAATGATGCCTTGTGGAAGCACTCAATGGCGATGGCTGCACGCTTTACCTTCTCCGGTAATTCGCTTTCTCCGCTAAGCGCCATGTAAGTGGCTGCCAGTAGGTAAGGACGCCAGCGTTTCCCATCTCCCGCCATCCATTGCCTGGCAATAAGGGATGTTCGGTCATCAAGGGGTGAAAGAACCTTACTCAGGCTTTCGGGCTGAAACCAGTTTTGGATGGTCGCCTTCAACCGGTCATAATTGAGCAGATTGACTTTTTGTTCTGATTTCATTTCCATGATACGGTACACATAGCTTTCATCAACCGTGGTGTCCTTGCATCCTTCCTCATTCAGGGGAATGGCCAACCCGGGCACGGCATTGTTGATCAACAGCGGAAAGGCTTTCTCCAGCGAGTCCAGACAACTGACACCAATCACCGCATCCACCACACCACTTTCAACCAGGCCAACTACTGATGTAAAGCCTTCGGCCACCAGACTCATCATGCCCAACTCTTCAGCGCGTGTTTGTAAATCTGGAATATTACACTGGGTGCACAAGTTGCACAGTAAACCCAGCTCATCAATGTCTGCCTTACACGATGATGAATTACGCAGGCACTTAGGAAGCAGCAAAAGGCGTTTTTTATGTGGAATTGAAGCAACCGTATCGAACCATACGGCGTTATGCAGTTCTACCATTATCCAGCCTTTTAGGGTCTTATCCAGTTGTCTTTCGTCGATCAGCTGCCGTGCCATGTTTGCAAGCGTATCCATCGAAAGGGGGGGCGTCAGGTTTTGCTTATCCACGAATGTCCGGATGGTATTTCGCAATAGTTGGCGTGCTTCCCTTGTCGTCGGAACTTCGTATTTAAATTGCGTCTTTTCCATTTTGCCAAGCTCTTTTAGCCATAAGCGCCAAATCCGAAGAAGTATTTTTTCTTCATGATTTTGTATAATACATTTTCTTCGGGTATCTCACGGCCTTTCTGATCGTGGCCGGCAACCGGTCTCATGTTTCTGTACTCCTGCAACACAGTTTGTCGCGATGATGAGTCCTGTGCTTTATATTGTTCTGCAAAATCTGCCAGTTTGTGAGGATCTTCCAAAAGGATGCAGCCCCTTGAATCCTCCACTGTCAAGGCTCTTAATTCTTTTAGAAATGCTGATTCTTCGAATAATGCCCGGAGGTTACTTCCATCTGCATTAATGAAATCGCGAGCCATTTGGATGGGAGGGCAAAATTCCACTGCGCCGCCGGGTGAAATGTGGTGACTCATGCCGGTGGCAGCCGGGCAGAGTGCATTACCCTGTGCATCCCAATAAGTATCGATAAGGAAAAGAGGGGCATCCCGGCGTTGTTTCACGATAAATTTGCGTAAATCAAGAATTTGATCCTCGCTGAGGGCATTGCCGGGGTTGGGCTTTGCACCTACCGGACGGTAAATATAATACCAAAGGTAGTGCACGCCTTCCTTCGCGAGTAAGTCGATGTATTTTCGGTTTACCAGATCATTATAATTGTCCTTGCAAATGCTGGCAGCAGCGCCAAACATTAACCTGGCTCTCTTGCAGGCTCTCACACCCGCAAGTGATTTATCGTACACATCATTACTTCCCCGGCGTTTTTCACTTTCTTCTTTCAGGCCTTCAATACTGATAAGCGGAGTGATGTTACCCAGCTTCTTCATGCGGTACGCTGTTTCATCGTTGATGAGCATGCCGTTGGTGAACAGCTGGAAGTAACAGTCGGAATGTTTCTCTATGATTTCGAACAAACCTTTGTATAAGAGAGGTTCACCCCCTAAAATACCAAAGAAGTAGGAGCCACGTTTTTTGCTTTCTGTAATGATGCCATCCAACTGTACTTTGCTAAGCGATTTTTTGCCTCCTGCCGATACCCAGCAACCACTGCAGGTAAGGTTACAGCTTTCGGTTACCGAAATCATTACGAAAGCGGGGAAGAAAGGCTCCCCTTTTGCCTGTCGCTTTTCAAAATGCCGCATGTTATTGAGGTTACGCCAGGCAAAATTGTACAGTATTTTCCAGACAAGCCGGGGCGATACCTCCATCGGCACCCGTAGCATAGTCTTGAAATTGGCTGTATATTCTCTTATTGTCATTACGATTTGTCTTTTTTAAGCATCGAAAAACGATTGCGGTTTTGTTGTAAGCGATATTGTAAACGCTTTTGGTACATTTCAGCTTTTACTTCTTCTGTGAATATCTCTTCTATTTCAGTGCCGCCGTTGATGGGCGATTTATCGTATTTTGGAAAAATAATAGCCTGACTGGGGCACATGCGTGCACATGCCGGACAATTATTTTTGCAGTTGTGTGGGTTTGTGACTTTAACTTGTTTGTTTTCGACCGTGTAAACTCCAAATAGGCAGAAGTCATGGCATTTGCCGCATTCGGTGCATTTTGTTTTGTCAATCACCGGGTACCAGGCGTCCTGATCTTTACAGACGGGGAGGGCTTCTAGTTCTTTAATTAGGTCATCCGTCGTTGGCGATGGGGCATCTCCCTCCAATCCGAATTTTGATAATATTTCGTCAGCACTACTCTCTCGGGCTTCGATAATGGAGCCTGGGGTGATGCCCAGCCAGTTCAAATGATTATTAACCGCCCTGGTATGGCAGGCGATAATTGTACCTTCTTTGGCCTTTATGATTTGATTCGGATCATCGACAACCAGACGGCACAGGTCATCTTTTATATCAACCCGATAGCCATTGCTCCTTAAAGTGGCTGCCACCCTGAGTAATTTTTTTTTATCCATAAATGTGCGCGATGTACATGCGCAAATCGTTACAGCCTTAGATTGCATCTTCTATAAATTTGGATTTTGAACCATTAATTTACAGGAAATATCCAGTTTGGTAATCAGATCTTACATAAAAGGGAAAAAATTATGAATTAAAACGAATTTTAATTGAGATATAAAAATCCTTAAATCGTAAAATGAATAAGTTTATGATATTCAAATTTAAGTTGTGATTTACATGTACTTATGGGATGTTTGAATTTTAATTTTTAACAGGAGTCTGAACTCAATACAAATTATACCATTCAATTTTTAAATATATTATTGTTAATTTTTATTAGAATTATATAATTTCGGCACATTACCTTAGCTCTTATCAGTATTACATCTATGAAGAAGTTATTATTAATTTGTTCTTTGTTAGTTTTAGTTAGTCAGTGGATAGTAAGTCAGGACAATGTTGCTAGTTTGATGCAGCAACTTAAAATTGCAACCGAGAGTGCAAAAAAAATACAATTATACTTGAAGTTATCAAGGGCACATTGGACTCTCGATTATGATAAAAGTAAGTTGTATGCACAACGGGCAACAGCTTTAGCTAAGGAGGAGAAGAATACCTTTGCGCTAGCTCAGAGTTACTCTTGCGTAGGCTCGTTATATAATAATCATCAACAGTATATACCCGCCATCAGGAAGTTAGAAAAAGCCATTGCTTTGTACGATGAAGACTTTTGCTCGGAGGAGGTAGGCTATGACTACCTGCAACTGGCAGCCTCATATAAAAATATAGGTGATTACGCAACAGGTTTAGAAAGAGCCTTTAAGGCTAATGATATTTACATAAAGCTAAATGATCAGGATGGTTTGCGTCGAGTAAGCAATTTACTGGGTAGTTTGTATCGCTATTTGGGTAATTATGATAAGTCGATTTATTATTATTCAAAAAGCCTGGAAATTAGTGAACTGCAAGGATATCAACCGGGAATAGCAGCTGCATTAAACAATTGGGGGCTGGTGCATAAGTTGCAGGGAAATAGTAAGATGGCATTGGAGTGCTATAAAAGAAGTGGAGCCATTGAAAAGAAATTGGGCGACAAGCGTGGAATGGGTATTTACTACAATAACGTTGGCATTATCTATATGGAAAAAGGGATGCTGGATAGTGCGTTTGTTTATTTTAAAAGTGCCCAGGCTCTTCGAGAGGAAGTTGACGATGAGAAAGGAATGGCAAACGTATATGATAATTTTGGCGATTATTATCAAAAGACCGGTAACCTAAAGAAGGCGGAAGAATATTATATTATGTGCATCGATCTTGCTCAAAAGCTTAATTTGGTCAGGCTTCAGGGGGTTGCCTATCAATCGCTTACAGATGTGTATAGGAAAAGCAATAACTATAAGGAAGCTTTTTGGGCTCATAAGCGTTTTAAACAGTTAAGCGATAGCTTGTATAACACTAATCGATTAATGGAGTATGCACAGCTGGAGATGCAAAATGAAATGAAAGAAAGCCACGCAGAGCAGGAGCTTAACGACCAACGGGAACACTTTATCTATTGTGTAGTCATTGGTTTATTTCTGATTTTATTAATGGTTTTTATCATTCTTCACCAAAAGCAACGGGGTAATTCGATTCGGCAAAAGTTACGGGCAGCCAAATTAGTTGAGAAGCAGAAAGAGATTAAGTGCGCACTTGAGAGAAAAGATAAAGAGTTGGTGGCTTTTTCTATGAACATTGCTCAGTTTCATGAATTAAATTTATCGGTGATAAATAAGCTTGAAACAGCCATTGAAACTTTAAAAAAGGATAATAAGCCAATTATTCAAAATATTATTAATGAAATAAGATCCGATCTGAATCATAGTTCATGGGAGGAGTTTGAGTTACGCTTTTTACAAGTTCATCAAAGTTTTTATGATAATTTAATGAGTCAATTTCCTTCCTTATCGAAGAATGAAAAACGCCTTTGTGCATTCTTAAGGTTAGATATGTCAACCAAGGAAATTTCTGCCATTACCGGGCAAACACCCCATACTGTTAACGTGGCAAGAACTCGTTTACGTAAAAAACTTAATCTGGTTAATACTGATGTTTCTTTGAATGAATTCCTGATTTCTTATTGATTGATATTCAATAATATGAATCTAATTGTATGCTAAATGTATCACTCGCGTATTGTCATTGTATGCCATGATTTTTTAGACAGTTAGATTTTAGTATACATTTTCGCAGGGCACAGAACAACCAAAGCCCAATGAAAATAAAAGTTAACAAATTCCATCCGCTTAAGATTCCTTTATCACTAAAGGAACATTTTGATGTACAAAAGCAAATTTTTTGTTTGAATTGTTTTTGTCTTACAACCTTAAGTTATAAATACTTTTTGATAGGAAATTATCTTTTATAATTCTTCTATTACCTATTAAGGAGGATCATATATCAACTTTCAATCAAAGTTGTTTTGACTCAACCTCTGCTGGCCAAAATTCTCAATAAGAATAATCCATCTTATAATCTGCACATTTCAATGAAGATTGTAATGAATATTTACCGATTAACAAAAGTAAATAGCAGAATTACTGGCTCTAATGAATACTTCGCTGAGCTATTGATCATTTTCTTACCAAAATCAGTGTGTTCTAACGAGGGCACATGTTAACAATAATGACATTAACAATATAATAAATTGATTAATGTTAATTCTTACTTTAAAATTTGAACTATGAAGAAACTGCGATTATCATTATTTGTGTGTATGAGTTTGCTTGTATCACAAATATTCGCTCAAGGCCATTCTGTGTCTGGTAAAGTTACCGATAGTGATGGGATGGCACTACCGGGTGTTACTGTTGTAATCAAGGGTACCACAGATGGTACAATAACCGATTACGATGGAAAATACCAAATCAATACACCTTCAGGACAAGAGACTTTGGTTTTCTCTTTTATTGGATTTACGAAACTGGAGCAGCCCATTGAGGGTAAAACAATTGTTGATGTAGTTCTTGTAAGCGATATTGAGGAGATTGATGAGGTTATGGTGGTAGCCTATGGTACTACAAAGAAGGCCTCCTTTACCGGATCAGCCGCAGTTGTGAAGTCGGAAGATATCGATAAAGTGCCGGTTACTTCCGTTGAGAAAGCCTTGTCTGGAACAATTGCGGGTGTAACGGTATCAGAAACAAGTGGTCAGCCCGGTTCTTATTCTGAAATTCGAATCCGAGGGCTGGGTTCTTTTGCCGCTTCTAATTCTCCGCTTTATGTAGTTGACGGAGTGCCGATCACCACCGGCGCAATGTCAGAGGGTGGAAACTTGATGTCTTCCATTCCTACAGGTGATATTGAAAGTATTACCGTGTTAAAAGATGCAGCGGCAGCTTCGCTGTATGGTTCGCGGGCAGCTAATGGTGTCATTGTAATTACTACCAAACAAGGTAAAAAAGGTGTTACTAAATACAACCTTAAGGCAAGTTACGGAATATCTGACTTTGCAGTAGATAACTACAAAGGGGTTAGTGGCGAAGATCATATCATGCTTCACAAAGAATCGTTGGAAAACTTTTTTGGTGCGGGGCATGAGGACGTTGATCATTATATGAATTTATATGAGTGGTATGAGCCCGAAGGTGGCTTTACCGATTGGTATGATCTCTTGTTTAGGAAAGGTGCTTCAAAAAACATTGAGCTTTCAGCCACCGGGGGTACCGACAAAACACAGTTTTATATCTCAGGAAGCATGCTGGATCAGGAAGGTTTAGCATTAAATTCTGATTTTAAGAGATATTCGGGCAGGATTAGATTGACACATAAGGTGAATGACAAATTTAATATAGGTGTTAATATTTTAACTTCTCATACCGATCAGGATGTGGCCAATAACGGGACCAGTTACTTTAATCCATTTTATAATGTGAGCCGAAATACCTGGCCTACGGAAACGCCGTATGACGAAAATGGCGAGTTAAAATACGAATTGGTCAATGCCGGTTATTATAACCTTCTGCGCGAATATGAATTAAACGAAAAAACGGCGCAAGTATTCAGAAGCATGAGTTCTGCTTATTTTGAGTACAAACCCATTACTTCGTTAACATTCAAATCAACCAATAGCTACGATTGGATAAATAACGACTATGTTCGTTATGGATCCCCTTCATCTCGCTCATTCGAAGATGTTAAGGGATATGTGTACAATAGCAATAGTAAAAGAAAACGCTTAACAACATCGAATCTAATCACTTTTGATAAAACATTGGCAGGTGAGCATAACATAAATGTGATTGGTGCCTTTGAAGCTGAAAGATATCAGGCAAGTAATTATGCGGCCGAAGGCGAAGGGCTGCCTAACGAGAGCTTAAAGGAGTTATCCGTTACGGCCATGCCTGTGGGTGCTTATGGCTATTCAAGTGCCTATACAATGGTCTCATACCTGTCCAGGGTGAATTATGATTTTAATAATAAGTATTATCTGTCGGCCAGTCTCCGTAGAGATGGTAGCTCACGACTTGGTGTGAATGAAAGATGGGCCGACTTTTGGTCAGTTTCCGGTTCATGGCGACTGACAGAGGAGAACTTTCTGAAGGATCTCGAGTTTCTGGATGATTTAAAGATCAGGGCATCCTACGGAACCAATGGTACTCTACCTCCCGGGTATTACGATCACCTGGCTCTTTACAGCTATGAAGAAAGTTATGATGGAAAAAATGCTGCTACAGAAGATCAAATTGACAGCCCCGACTTGACCTGGGAGAAAAACAAAACCTTCAATATTGGTTTGGAATTTGGATTATTTAACAGGATTAGAGGGGGTGTTGAATATTTCGAGAGACATACGTCTGATTTAATAATGGATTTAGATTTAGCCCCTACCATTGGTGCTGGAAGTACCATGGTTAACATTGGTGAAATGAAAAATAAAGGGATTGAGGTTGAATTGCATACGGACAATATAGTGAAGGGTAATTTCAGATGGTCATCTACCTTTATTTTTTCCAGCGTGAGAAACGAAATTGTTAAGCTGGCAGGTGGCAAGGATATTATCGGATCATATTCCATTCGCCGCGAAGGCCTGCCGTATTATTCTTATTTTCTACCAATTTGGGCCGGTGTTGATCCGGCAGATGGTTCGCCAATGTGGTATTTAGTTGATGAAGATGGAAACGTCACCGATGAAGTGACACATGACTCCACCGTGGCAAGTAAAAATAAAGCCTATGCAGGTTCGGGTGAGCCAGATTTTTATGGAAGTATAGGAAATGAACTATCCTATAAAGGATTTAACCTGTCATTCATGTTCAATTACTCGGTAGGAGGAAAGATATGGTATAACTCGGGTTATAAGTCGTGGAACGATGGACGCAGTCCTAAATATGTTATTCAGGAAAGTCAGGTAGACCGCTGGCAAAAGCCAGGTGATATTGCCAAGCATCCGAAACGCATTTGGAATGGGAACAATGGTTCCGATATCCGATCTACCCGATTTTTATTCGATAATAACTACCTGCGTTTAAAAGATATAACACTGTCGTATAACCTTCCCAGCTCATTGCTTAACAGATACGGAATCGACAATATAAGGACCTATGTGCAGGGACGAAATCTATTGACGTTTGCGTCGCAAGACATTATGGATCCGGAACATGGAGGGGCCAGTGGATATGCTTATTTTGAGATGCCACCGGTGAAAACAATATCGTTTGGTATTGAAATTGGATTCTAGATAGTGCTATATAAATTAAAATCAAGATAAATGAAAAATATAAAGTTTATAATAAGCTTATTCATGCTTGCTTTGCTGACAGTAGTGCAATCATGTTCTGAGGATTTTCTGGTTGAGTATCCAACCGAGAAGCAAGCTCCCGGAGATATAAAGAAATTGGCCGATGTGGAGGTGGTGATGAATGGGGCGTATAACCTGATGCAGAGCGTCGGTTTTTTAAATAGTAATTTTATTACCCGCAACGATATGCGGTCTGATGATATGCAGGTGCCTGACTTTGGCAGACTTGAGGATGAGTATCGTTATGATTATGATGAGCAAAACAGTGTATTGAGTATTTGGTCAACCCCTTATACGATCATCAGACAGGTCAATAATATTATTGCTATGCTCGAAGGTATGGAAACTGAATCAGCTGGCGACCAGGCTAAAAAAGATGATATGATAGGGCAATGCTTAGCCATAAGAGCCTTGGCGCACTTCTCACTTTGCAATTCGTATGGCTTACCCTATTCGCATAACGCAGGAGAGTCATTGGGTGTTCCCATTGTTACCACAGTATTGCCAAAGGATGCTCAAGTAAAAAGAAGTACTGTAGCACAGGTATATGAACAAATTATCAAGGATCTGACAACTGCCATACCATTGTTATCCGAGGCAAAGAAGGGCGGAAAAATAAATTCCTGGGCGGCCAAAACTTTGTTGGCGCGTGTGTTCTTGTATAAGGAAGATAATGCTAAGGCTTATGAAACAGCCGTTGACGTGATTAAGGAAGGTCCTTATACCTTATTGAAAAGAAGTGAATACGTGGATGCCTGGGCTGAAGAATTTAATTCGGAATCGATTTTTTCATGTGTCAACAGTGCGGCCGATAATGGTGGTGGCAATTCAGTTGCCAACCTATCTGACCCTGAGGGGTATGGGCAGTTTATTGCATCACAGGATTTAATTGATTTAGTGAATTCTGATCCTGATGATATTCGAAACGAAATGTTATACATCGATCAGCTAAGTGTGATGGGCGATCCAACAACTTATGGACGAGTACTTAAGTATCCCGGTATTGGCAATACAAAAGCGGTTGTTGTAGCGCATTTTGAAAGTGAAGGGGATCCAAAACCAGACTTAGTATCTGCAGCTACAACCAGTAATGTACCCATTTTCCGTTTGTCAGAACTTTACTTAATTGCTGCCGAAGCAGCTGTTAAAGGCGGCGGTGAGGATGCTGCCACCTATTTAAATGCCATCGTTGAGCGGGCCAATCCGGCTGCATCAGTTGCAGAGGCAGATGTTACACTTGACAGGGTATTAACAGAACGAAGAAAAGAGTTAATGGCTGAAGGACACCGCTTTTTTGATCTGATTCGTAATAAGCGTGACATTGTTAGAACCGAGTGTGCTAGAACGGCCCATATGACAGCGCGCATGCATATTCCGTATGATGATTATCAGGTTGTGTTTGCCATTCCTTTAGAGGAGATATTAATTAATCCTTTAACACAGAATCCTGTTTACTAGTGATCCACTGAAATAAAAAATAGAGTTATGAAACGAGCCATGGGCAAGCGTTGCCTATACAGAAGGATGATTATTTCCTGGCGAGTTCCATATGGCAAATGAAAGAAAATATAATCACATGAAAAATATGTATTCAAATAAATTACTCATCTTGTGTATGAGTATGCTGATAGTCTTTGGACTGTTTAGCGCTTGTGAAGAAGATAAGACTGAAGTTTTCTGGAATGATAAGCAGGCACCCACTTTAATCAGTATTTCCCCTGCCAGTGCAAAAGAGGGGAATGAAATAACCATTGAGGGTAAATATTTCTCATCAACGGCCGATAATAAAGTGACACTTAACGGACTTGAGGCAGAGGTTACTGCGGCCAACCTTACTACGATTAAAGCCATTGTGCCTGAGGGTGCCACTTCCGGCGATATTGTTGTTAACAAGAATGGCATGGCTTCAAATAGTTTGCCTTGTACAATTGTGCCATTGGTTATTCCGACAGTAGCGTCAATTAGTCCCGAAAAGGGTAAGATAGGTGAAGAGGTTATTATTACCGGTACAGACTTCAGTACAACACCATCCGAAAACATTGTGAAATTTAATGGTACGGAAGCTACTGTAATCGAATCTACAGAAACTACAATTACTGCAAAAGTTCCACCAGGTGCAACTACTGGTAATGTGACCGTTACTAGAGATCGTGAATCGAATGGTGTTATGTTTACGGTGAAAATATCATATAACTTTACGATGCAGATATCCGCAGATGAAGATGATGTGGAAGAAGGTGCCTTGAATGGCGCTATGGCACTGACCAGTAGCGATTTGGAATTAGCAGAATACGATACCTGGGATGCCATATCCGGCACCGATCAAGGAGTGCAGACCATAGGTCTTCGTTTTAATGAGATTGCAATTCCCACAGGAGCCAGCATTCTATCTGCTTCAATTCAGTTTACTTGTGATGCTCCTGGAGCCGATGAAGCACAAATGACTATTTATGGTGAAAACACAGGCAATTCACAACCGTTTACCGAAGAGGCTTATAATGTAACCCGGAGGTCAAAAACAACGGAAAATTCGGTTTGGGAAATTCCTGAATGGGAAGCTGCCGGAGATGCAGGTATGGCTCAAAGAACCACTGAGTTAGCCGGTGTAGTGCAAGAAATAGTGGATCGTCAGGACTGGAGTTCGGGTAATAGTATGTCTTTCATTTTAGAACCAAGCGGTTCCAGTGTTAATGAAACAAGCAGTAAGGGAGGACGTGAAGCTGAAGCCGGAGTTGGTGATGATGCGGCTATTTTAACCATTATTTACGAATTGGAGTCGAATTAATACCGATATATAACTTCATTATTAAATCTATAAAAAGGGAAGCCTCTGAATCACGAAGAGGCTTCCCTTTTTAAAGTAACATATTTATTGTTTCTCATTAGCGCACCTCATATTCCTGATGCTCGGGCTTTACATATTTTTTTGTTTCTAATTCTTTAAGGATGACCTCTATGGCTTTTTCCAGCTGTGGATCAATATTTTTGGCTAGCTGACCGGCATCTTCATCCACTTCCACATCCGGGTCTACACCATGTCCTTCCTTAAACCATTCGCCGGTATAAGGGTCGTACATGCGGAAAGTTGGCGCGGTTACCCTACCACCATCAATCAGTTGGGGCATACCCGAAATGCCAATCAGTCCGCCCCAGGTGCGGGTACCCACCAGTTGGCCTAAGCCGGCTTTACGGAAATAGTCGGGGAAAGCATCACCTCCTGAACCACTCCAACCATTAATCAACATCACTTTAGGCCCGAAATGCGCTATTGGAGGCCATTGCCAGTCCTGGCCGTCGCGCACGGCCCAAAAAGCCAGGGGTTTGCGATTCAAGAGCTCTATAAAGCGATCCGGTATTTGTCCGCCGTTATTAAAGCGTTCGTCGATGATTAAGGCGCTTTTGGTCCATTGCCCCATGAATTGACGCACCAACTCATTTTGGCCATCGATACCCGTGCTGGGCACATAAATATAGCCTACCTTCCCATTGGTCGCTTCTGCAACACGAGTCCGCTTACTTTCAATCCATTCAAGGTTACGCAAGCGGTACTCATCTTTCATAGCTTTAACGACTACTTTTCGGGCGCCATTAAATTGAGGCGTGCTGTTTACTGTCAACTCAATGGTTTTATCAGCATAGCCTTGCAAGGCGGCATAAGGTGATGCATTCACATCTACCGGGGTGCCGTTCACAGCTAGTAAATAATCACCCTCGTTAACCGTAACGCCCGGTGCTGCCAATGGTGAAACAACTTCGGCATCCCAAATGCTGCCTTTTACAATGTGGTCAATGATGTAATGATTGTCTTTAACGGCAAAGTCAACACCAAGGTAGCCTACGGGCAGCTTAGAGGCTTGTTCAGTGTCTCCGCCGCCCTTGTAGGCATGCGAGGCATTTAATTCGCCAATCATCTCGCCCAATACAAAATTAACATCCCAACGGGTTACACAGGCTTCCAGTAAAGGCAGATACTGTTGATAAATAGCTTGCCAATCAAGGCCATGCATATTCTTGTCGTAAAAGAAATCACGCTCCATGCGCCAGGCATCCCGATAAATCTGTAACCACTCTTCTTTTGGGTTTATAGTAACCCTGAAATCTTTTGTGTTTAAAGGTTTATCTAATTTCTGATCTTCCGAAGGCGAGATAATGGCCAGGGTCTGATTTTTTCGTACCAACAGCTTTTCTCCATTGGCAGCTACCTGATAGCCATCGATACCTTTCACAATGGTTTTTTCTTCACGCTCTTCCAAGTCGTAGTATTTGAGCGTATGTTTATCATCAGCTCCGGCCATAAACATAATCTTGCCCTTTACCGAAGCCAGGTTGCTATAGTCACCATTTTTAACAGGCAGCAGTACTATGCGACTCTCGAACCCGGCTATATCAATTTTGGTGTCTTGAGTTTCTTCTTTAGCGTCCTTTTTTTCGTCCTTATCTTTTTTCTTCTTATCCGTTTCTTTTTTATCGTCCTTCTTTATTTCAACGCTATCGTTGCGGAAGGATAAAGGCGATGTCATATCCTTTGTTAAAGGTACAGCGGCCAGTAAAGTTGACTTTGGATAAATAAAGCTGTTGTCAAAGTCGCTGTATTCCGGGTTAAAATGACGATTAGTGGTAAAATACAGGTATTTACCCTCCACATCAAAAACCGGATTGGCATCGTTGTAATAACCACTGCTTACCTGGTATAAACGGCGATTGACAATATCGAATAAAGCGATGGCCGACGTTCTTTTATCGGTATCTTTGGCATAGGCCAGCCACTGACTATTGGCGTCCCATGAAACGCTGAAATTACTTAACGCTCCATGAAAATAATACAGCTGTTTATCGATGGTGAGCACCTCTTTCGTGTCGATAAACACCACCTTAATTTCCATGTTCTGCTCTATAAAAGCCAGTTTTTTACTATCGGGAGACCAATGTAAACTGTAACGGAAGCCATTGGTAAACGAGGTGATGGTTTGGGTAGAGCCATCTTCCATGTTGCGCAGTACCAGCTGGTATTCTCCCGAGGCATCGCTCCAGTAGGCCACGTATTTACCATTGGGCGACCATGCTGGTGAGCGTTCTGCCACGCCCGATGTCTGCGTGAGGTTAATGGTATATCCGTGCTCGGCAGGTAAGGTAAATATTTCTCCACGTACTTCCAGCGCCACGCGCTTGGCATCGTGAGCAATAAAAGTATTGGAGAAGCGGCCTTTTAAATCGATGTTTTGAGGCATTAAGCTTTGTTGGTCTGTCACTACATTCACTTTTACCTCCTTGCTTTTACTTGCATCGATATTATAGACATATAGCTTGCCGGCTGCTTCAAAAACAATGTCATCGGGGCCCATGGATGGGTAATGCACATCAGTATCGGTAAATTGCGTCAGCTGCTTAACTGCTTTGGTGCTTATGTTGTATTTCCAAAGATTAAAACGTTTTGCATCACCACGGTCTGATAAGAAATACACCTCGTTGCCCTTCATCATTGGCAGCTCATTATTGGCGGCATGTTTGGCAATTTTCTCGGCCGATTTAGTTTCCAGATTCATCAGCCAAATATCGGGGGCAGTCCCTCCGCGATACCTTTTCCAGGTGCGTGTTAAGCGGCTCTTATCGGTGAAGGCAATGGTTTGTCCGTCTTCCGAAAAAGATCCAAACTCGGCATGTTCAATGGATAATCTTTGAGGCAGTCCTGTTTCGGGCTGGGTCAGGTAAAACTGGTTCCACCGCATCTTACCACTTTTACGAGCCGATGCAAACAAAACCTGTGTGCCATTGGGGTGCCAGTCCACCACCCTGTCGTTATAGCCATGCCAGGTATGGCGCGTGGGCATGCCACCGGTAACCGGAATGGTGTAAACATCGGTATTGCCAGAATAGTTGCCGCTAAAAGCAATGGTCTGGCCGTCGGGCGAAAACTTAGGAAAGGACTCTTCCCCTGTTGGAGAGCTTAGTTTTGTAGCCGTGCCGCCGTCTTTATCGACTATCCAGATATCGCCGGCATAGGTGAATGTGATTTGGGTTTTACTGATGTCGGGGTATCGAAACATCCGTGCATCAATTTGGGCATGGGCTAGCGTCCATACACATAATAACAGCATTGAGAAGATCGTCTTTTGCATGCTTACATAGATTTCGTTAATAATAGTCTATTATGTATGTAATTTCATGATATTTAATGAGAAACAAAAGTTTAATCATGATTTTTACTTCAATTGATGTGGTGGCCTAAAGTGTTTAATAGCATATGAATACTTTTAAATGGTATTCATGACAGTTTTAATAATTTTAATTGATGAGCTGACTAGAAGATGTATCTGATATTTCATACCTTAAGCATGTTTCAGTGTTAGGTTCACATTTTAAGTTGTTTAAATGATGATGGAAGAAGAGCAGGAGAGGGGTACCGCTGAGGGGGATGGCAGCGTGAAAGAAGTGGTGATTGTGGACGACCAAAATCTCTTTGCCGAAGGTATCACAACGATTATTAATGGCATACAGCAAGTGAAGGTGACGGCGACACTGGAGAATGGTAATAAGCTAATTGAAAAGCTGGATGTGTTGCGACCCGATGTACTATTTCTCGACCTTAACCTACCGGGTAAAAATGGTTTAGAGCTGCTGGCAGACATTCGGTGTTGTTTCCCCGATTTGATCATTGCCATTTTAACCATGTACGAAGATGCCTACCTGGTGAAGAAGATTAGGGAGGGTAAGGCCAATGCTTACCTTACAAAAAAAGCGAGCATTGAGGAGCTGCAACACGTTATTTTCTCCGTGCCCAGCGATTCATTTTTTATTAGTGAAAGCATACAGGTTGATGATGCGGATGCCTTTGAGTTGGCCGATGATGACTTTACGGTGAAAGCGCAGATTACTCAGCGCGAAAAGGAGATCATCCGCCTGATTGTGGATGGGAAAAGCACCGAAGAGATATCAGAAGCCCTCATCATTAGTTACGAGACGGTAAAGACGCACCGTAAAAACATCTTTCGCAAGCTACAGCTGAATAAGGTAACCGAGCTAATCAAATACGCCTATGAGCACCAGCTTTTGTAAGATCTTCAAGCCTGGGAAGGTGTTGATGCCGGCCTTATTGCTGTTTCACCTGGTGGCCTGTAATCACTCACCGCCCGATGCCTTGGAATCGGCCATGATCCTCCAGGATAATTTTCGTTCTGTTACCTTGAAAAAACACTGTTGCCTTTATACATCGCTGCAGGATATAGCCATCGATAGTATTGTTTTAAGGTTACAGGACGGCCAGGCTGAATGCGCTAAGCTCCGGTATAACGATTTTATATGGCTGTACTTCACCCTCGATAATCAAAGCCGGCATAGCAATTATGCCTTGGAAATCAACAATAACTACCTGCACCACTATGAGCTTTATCAAATCACTGACGATACCATACGTTCGATAGGCAAAGGAGGCATTGCCTATCCTTTCCATGAGCGCAGTATAGAAAACCGGCGTTTTATAGAAGCCTTGCAAATAGCTCCCGGCCAAACGTGCTCTTATATTTTAAAAATAGACGACCGCGAGCGCGAGACCAGCCTCTCGCTAAGGATCTGGAACCGTGCTGCCTTCAATAAAAGCGAAGCAAGCGACCTACTGTTTTACAACCTTTATTTCGGAGGCCTGGTGTTTATCGCACTTTTTAGCTTGGTGATGGGCACCATACTTAAGATGCGGGTATTTTTTGCCTATAGCCTCTATGCCGTGCTTATGGCCTACTTTATGTTTGATAATCTGGGTTTTGCCTACGAATTCTTATATCCCGATGCACCTTCTTTGAAGCGCTTTTTGGATACTCTTATGATCACACCCCTGCTTTTTTCTTTTGTTAACTTTGGAGTCGTCTATTTCAATGTAAAAAGCCGCCATCCTATTTTATATCGCTATGTGCAAATTTTCTATGGGGCGCAGCTGCTTTACCTGCTGCTTTGGGCCATCACCCGCGCATCGTGGCCCATTCACTACTATATTTTAATGAACTACTGCTTTGTGCTGCTTACCTTTGTGGTGCAAATTGCCATTGTGGTGCAGGGCATCAAACACCAGCGCACCAAGGCCTTATTTTTTATGACTGCTGTGGGGGTGTTGCTCATCGGTGCGGTTCTTTTTGCCCTCTCGTATGCCGGTCGCCTGCCCTACGAGTGGTTTCCCACCAATCCGCTTTTAATGGGCTCGGTGCTTGAGTTCGGCATCTTTTCGCTGGCGCTTGTTTATGAGGTACACCAAATCAACAAAGCTAAAAACGACCTTCTGCTGGCCAATGCCCGCCATCAAAAGGAACTGTTGGCGGCCTACGTGGAAGGGACAGAAAAGGAGCGTGCCCGCCTATCGGCCGAGTTGCACGATAACGTGGGCAGTCGCTTGGCTCTGCTCAAGCATAAGGTGAATCAACCTACGGATAGCGAAGAGCTGAATACCGATTTGGATAAGCTCTATCGTAATGTGCGTTCCATGTCGCATGCTCTGGCACCTCATGCTCTGGCACCTCATGCTCTGGAGCTCATGGGGCTGCGTGAGTTCTTGCAGCGTTATTTGAGTGATTATCGGAAAAGTACAGACATACACGTTAATGCCTACTTTGATGAACTTCCCGCAGGCATCAGTCCTGACTTATCCCGTCAGGTGTTTCGTATCGTGCAGGAGGCGCTGCAAAATATTCTGAAATATGCCGAGGCATCGCTGGTAGAGCTACAGCTTGTGGTGCACGAGGCCGAACTCATCCTCACCATTGATGATGATGGCAAAGGCTTTGATGCGGCTGCTATCAACGCCGTGGCGTCCCATGGAATTCATAACATGCAGTCGCGCGCCAAGGCGCTGGGTGGCAGCTTTGAGTTAAGCACCAGCCCCGGAAAAGGCACACACATCGTGGCCAAACTTCCCCTCGAGGTATAGTAGAGTATTCAGGTGTTTTACAGAACGTTCGTCATCACAAGGCGCTTACAAAAAACCGTTCCGTAAACACTTAATTAGTTGGGAATCTTCAAAACTTATAATTGGATTTAATCGCCTCCGTTTGTCTCTCTTCAGGCAATTTACCCCTTTTGGGGGATTTACCTTCAATTATGGCAAGCTTAATTTTGTTTTAGTTAAGAGAAATACAACAACATTGAGTTGAAGTATTCAGGCCGATGGCTTCAAGATGTTAGACAAAACGAAATACAAACAGATAGATAATTTGAAAGAGCTATGGAAGAGCTAATGGTGAAGAAAGAGCAGGGGAAGGGCACATTTTTAGATAATATTATTTCATATCTGCCGGCATCGGTGCATGTAATAGAAATAAACGAACGTTTAGAAACCAAACTTTATTGGAGCAGCGGTAACTACGAGAAATATACCGGAGTGACGGTTGATCAGCGGAAGGCCATGGGCTTCTTGCATCCCCGGGATATTTATCACCCCGATGATGTGGAGCCCATATTAGCATTGACGGAATATTTATATGCGAATCCCGGGGCCGAGGCCTCCCTCTTTTGTCGATTTTGTATTCATAATCAATCACAATGGGTTTATGTGAAGCTTCGGCGTATATCCGTTGTATCCGGAAAAAGGCATGCCTTGAGTTTATTTTTTCCCCTGGGAAATGCCCATGGGGTGAATCATTTACAGTTCGATACTTATTTAAAAGAAAAAGCATGCCATAAAAACAAATCTAAGCTGGAGGTGTTAACGCCCAGTGAATTACAAGTGTTTCGATTACTGGGCACTGGCTTATCAACAAAAGAGGCAGCCGATGCTCTTTGCAGAAGCCGTGAAACGGTGAACAACCACCGGCGTGCAATTTTTAAAAAGCTTGATATTCATAAAATAGGTGAGTTGGTGGCCTTGGTTAAGGAATGTGGTTTGGATCGATCATCTCAGCCTGATAATCAGTTTGTTTATGAGAAAGCAAAAAGGACAGAGAAAAGTATGCCCTATATGGGAAGTGTGATTGATAAAAGTTATCAATTGAATACCGGGTAAAAGCCAATATACCCCTTTCGGGGGATTTACTATGGTTTAGCACCGGTTTAATTTTGGCATTACACTATTAGTCAACTTTTTCGGTGGTAGTCTCATAGTAGATGATTTTGAAATCATTCATAAACATATTATTATAATTTAATTTTTGCATTATGACAAAATCCAATTTATTTATTAGTGTGCGCAATGTTATTAAGCCAAAGGATGGTACCCCTTATTTTGGAAACGAACCCGGTACAACCACATATTTAGACATACCGAATGGAGAAAAGCCTCATCCTGAAAATCATCGTGTTAATTTAAAATCCTGGATTGCTGAAGTGTTATCGCGAGCCGAAGTAGGAAAGTATAAAGATGGAGAGGGTGGCCAAAGCATGGATGGTTATAGTTACGGCGATCTTCTAATTTTTGTACATGGCTATAACAATTCAATGGAGGTGGTTATGAAACGACACGATTTGCTTCAAAAGCGACTTTCCGAAAAAGGGTTTAAAGGAGCGATAATAAGCTTTGACTGGCCCAGTGATGCGCGCACTTTAAATTATTTAGAAGACCGTTCAGATGCCAAAGCAACAGCAAGTAAGCTGGTTAAGGATGGCATAGCCTTGCTCGCAGCTAATCAGGTGGCTGAGGATAGGAACAAGTGTGATATTGATGTTCATCTCCTTGGTCACTCTACAGGTGCGTATGTTATCCGGGAGGCCTTTTACGAAGCCAATCAAAATAGACGGTTATCCAGAATTAATTGGCAGGTTAGTCAGATAGTATTTATAGGAGGAGATATTGCGCGACGATCATTATCTGCACGTAATCCGAAGTCTCAGGCTCTTTTTCAGCATTCTGTGCGAATAACCAATTATCAGAATCCATTCGATAGAGCGCTGAAGCTTTCCAATGTGAAACGCTTTGGGGTATCTCCTCGAATAGGTCGTGTTGGTGTGCCTGATAATAAACCCGAAACTGTTGTTAATGTCAATGTTGGAGATCATTGGCGTGAGCTTAAACGTAGTGATAACAATTCCGATGGTTCGTGGTCACATTCCTGGCACTTTGATGATCCTACCTTTGCTGATGACCTTGTGTACACGCTCAATGGCGATATTGACCGAAATAGTATTCCTACGCGTGTATTGCAAAATGGAAATTTAACACTGAAAAAGTGATCCATCTTTAAATGTGTGACAGAGGTTTGTTTAATTAATAATAATATTATGAAATTATTTGATTTACATGCACACCCATCATTGCGTGCATTCGGCAACTACGTGGCTGAAAATACTAAATATGATATTTGGAAAAGAGGAGATAACGAGTTTGATGGCAAGAAAATACTTAGGGAGGTTGATGAGGATGGTTTTTTCAGGCCGGTGTCGCATACATTGGCCGGTAAAATAATAGCTAATGCCCTTGAGGATAAGGTAGCTTTGTACACCCAATCAAATTTGGATGAGGCGGTAGAGGGTAATGTGGGATGTATCGTTTTGTCTTTTTACCCCATCGAGCAAGAGTTTTTTAAACGAGGAAGAGTAAGAGATAGGCATCTTTTTGACAAAGTTCTCTCTATGGCATCGGGGCAGTCAGTAGAAAAAATTGATCAAATACAGGCAGGTGTCAACTCTTATTACCAAGAGTACGAGGCCGACAGAAGCCTGCTTGAGGCAAATCAGCATACCGGTGGAAAGAAGAATCCTCAATGGCGTTACAGAATCGTCTCCAACTACTCGGAATTACAAGCAGTGGTAAAAAAAGATAAAGAGCTAGCCATTATCCTGTCTATGGAGGGTGTTCAGGGCTTAGCCAATTCCATCGGAGCCAAAAATAGTTACCGGCAGCTTAAAGAAGAGGCACAGCGCAACAGTTCTGAGTTTAAAGAGTGGCAGAAAGGTTTATTGGAGAATTTAAAAACAGTAAAGAAAGCTAAAGACACCAACGGCAAGGATCGTGCACCTCTTTTGTTTCTGACGATTGCCCATCATTTCTTTAACTATGTCTGTGGTCATTGCTCATCGCTTAATTTTCCCGATTTTTTGGTTGACCAGAGTGATACCTATCATTATCTGCAGGAGGGCGAAATAAAGAATACACATTATTTTAATTTAGGTATTGTTGATTCCTTTGGCTATGAAATAATCAAAGAGGCTTTAAGAAGAGATCCGGAAGAAGGGATGCGGCGGGTAATAATAGATATTAAGCACATGAGTCCGCAGGCCAGAAAGGATTTTTACGCCTTGCTTAATACAGATGCCTACCGGAATGAATTGATACCCTTTGTTTGCAGTCATACGGCTGTTAATGGTGTGCCTGGGCTGCGCAGAACCGGGAAAAAGGATAGTAGTAGGTATTTTAACATCGCGGATTTAAATTCTTTTGATGAGGATATTAAGCAAATCTATAAGCACGATGGCTTAATGGGTCTTATGCTTGACGATGGTCGTACTTGCTCAAAGTACTATCAGGCAGTAGTTCGTAAGCTGGATGGTAAGATAGAACGTAAGAAAAAACGAATTAATAAAATTCGCAAAAAGTTTAGTGAGCGGAAAAATGCAAGGGCCCTGCGTAGGCTTGCCAGAGCAAATGAATTAGAGCGACAGGTAAATTTTTTAAAACAGGAATTGGCTGACGAATATTGTGATATCTTTTTCCGTCAGGTCTTTCATATTCTAAATGTACTGAGCCTGGAAGACCCAAAGATTGGACGCAATGCCTGGAAGATTGTAACCATTGGCAGTGATTTTGATGGTGTTATCAATCCTATGGATTATTATTCTTCTTACGGACGTCTTGATGATTTTCGCTTTGATTTGATCGAAAGGTGGAACGACATTCTGGAGGAAACACAAGAGGACGATGTTGATGTAAGTAGTAGCCATGATAATGAATTTGTTAAATTCCTTTATGGTGAAACACCGGAATATTGGATCGACAAAGTATTCTGGTATAATGCCAACAATTTTCTTAAAAAATATTTTCATGATGACTATCTGATCCACGGCCGTGTTGGTAATTAATAGTAAAGATCCTGCTATTGATTATTTCTCTTACAACCCTTGTTGCCTAATCCCATAGTACTTCAACTTATTACACGCTCCTTATTATCCTTTTTGTGCCTGGCCGAATAACCTTAGGTTCTGCTACTAATACCTTCTCAACCAGTTGTAAGGGGGGTGCATAGTGGCTAATCATTAACCATTTAAACGCAATAATCATGAAAAGACAACTATCTTTTTTAAGCATTTTTTGTTTAGTAACTACCTTCGCGGTAGGGCAAACACCGGGGCTGTGGGGGGTTACCCCTAGGGGTGGTACTAGTGGTAATGGCGTTATCTTTAAAACCGATGGCAATGGCGATAATTATTCTGTAATGTTAGACTTTCCACAAGAAAGTAAAGATAATATTCCACGACAAACTAATTTTGTGGAAACACAGGATGGTAAACTATATTGTGTGGGTGGGGGTAGTTCCTATAGCGATGCCAAGTATGGTGTTATTTATCAATTTGATAAGGAATCAGGTGTGCTATCTGTAGTTTATGAGTTTGTTACGTCTGAAGGATATAATCCGGCCGGTTCACTAACTTTACACAGCAATGGATTGATCTACGGATTAACTACAAATGGCGGCACATCAAATGCAGGTACGATCTATACATTCAATCCAACTACCAAGGTTAAAACTGATTTGCACCATTTGGGCTCTCGTTCCCAAGTGGGCTCTAATCCGCTAACTAAGTTAACGTATTGTTCGGATGCTAAGTTTTATGGCACTTTCGATTATGGGGGGCTGAATAACAATGGCACATTTTACTCATTTGATCCTTCTAATAATGAATTCACTTTAATTCATGCATTTGAGGCTGCAACAACCGGAAATCGACCGGTACAAGGTTTAGTTAATGTACATGATAAAATATATGGAGTTACAAGTAGTGGCGGAAGTAATAATAGTGGAACTATGTTTGAATATACCATTTCAGATGGTACTTTCTCAATAGTATATTCATTTGATAATGAAAATGGTCGAACTCCTTATGGGGGACTAACCTTACACTCGAATGGTTTTATTTATGGCACTACACAGTCTGGAGGTTATAATAACCAGGGTGTAATATTCATGTATAACCCTGTAAATGGTAATTATTCACGTATATATGATTTTAGTATTCAGACAGGTATTTTTCCTCAAGGTTATTTACTGGAAGATGAAGATGGGGTTTTGTGGGGCTTAACTACTAATGGAGGAGAAGATAATGGAGTGCTCTATTCCTATGATCCTACATCTTACACATACAAAGTTCACTACGATTTCGTAGGCCATGGAAGTAATAATATGACAAGTGAATTATTAAAGGCATCCGATGGTTTAATTTATGGTTTTAGATCTGGTACGGGTTCTGAGGATAGAGGTGTAATCTACAGTTTAAATCCAGCAAATGATAATTATTCAGTGTTAGCTAATTTTTATGGTAAACCCTATGGTAAGGCTCCACAAGGTGGCTTTGTGCAGGCAAATAATGGTTTACTGTACGGAGTTGTGCAAGATGGCGGTATGTACAGTGAAGGCTGCATTTATGCCTATAATCCGGCTTTAAACACTATCGACACCTTGTTTCATTTTGTTGATGACGATACAGGTATGCAACCGGTTGGTACCTTGTTGCAAGCTGATAATGGTAAGCTTTATGGAGTGACATATACAGGTAAAGGTCCCGATGCAAACGGTAGAGGTGTTTTGTATGAGTATGATATTAAAAGTGATAGCTATAGGGTGCTCAAAAGCTTGGTAAGCAATATGCATGGAGGCAGCCCTCAGTCCAATAGTTTAATCCAGGCCACTAATGGATTAATATATGGTACAACAACGAGTTACGCCACAAATTCAGGAGGTGCTCTATTCTCCTATAACATTGAAACAGATGAAATAACCGTACTGCATGAGTTCAGCGGAGGAGACCAAGGTTCTCAACCCTACGGAAAATTACTTCAAGCCAGTGACGGAAAATTATATGGGACTACCGATCGTGGTGGAGGTAATAATCATGGAACATTGTTTGTTTTTGATATTCCAACGTCCTCCTATGCCACTATACATAACTTTGAATTAAATGTAAATGGAGGCTATCCCAAAGGTTACCTAATTGAAGTAGGAGAAGGCATTCTGTATGGTTTAACAGAAAATGGAGGTGACAGCCCAAGCAATAATGCAGGCGTGTTATTCACTTATGACATCAATACCCAAAGTTTTGCTCATAAGCTTAATTTTAATGGCATAGCTGGTGCGTCGCCTCAAAGCTTAGTGTTAGCCTCCAATGGCAATCTATATGGCGTTTGTTCATACGGAGGAGCAAATGGAAATTCAGGAACTATTTTTGAATATAATCCACAGATTAATATAATTTATAAATTATACGATTTTGATAATGTTACCGGTTTTCAACCGCGTTATGTAAGTTTAATTGAGGTGGGCTGTTTACCAAGTTACGAAACAATTGATGTTATTGCCTGTAATACCTATACGGTGCCAAGTGGCGATGAAACTTATACCGAAGAAGGTACCTATACGGTGATGGATACAATACCTAATACCTGTAGTATGGATAGTATAATTACGGTCAATTTAACTTTACACCATGCTCCGGAAACCATTGTTGATGTTGAGCTTTGTTTAGGAGAAGGTTACACTTTTGCTGATGGCACACAAATAGAAATTATAAGCCATAACCAAAGCCACACCTCTGTTTTAATTGCACAGGCACATACAGGCTGCGACAGCATTGTCACGGAAACATTGGTGGTATTGCCATTGGCTTATCATAGCGTGGAGTACAGCCTATGCGCCGGTTCGTCCTTTACCTATGCCGATGGCACCGAGGTCAATGATATTCAAGCCGATCAGAGCCACGTTTCAACGCTGACAGGGGCGGCTTACAACGGTTGCGACAGCATCGTCACCGAAATCCTCACCGTCGTATCGCTTGATAACACAGTTGTTTTGAATGGAAATACACTGAGCGCTGTGCAGACAGATGCCAGCTATCAATGGTTGGATTGTGAGATGAAGCAGTCACCGATTGCGGGCGCTACCTCGCAGACTTATGTGGCGGATAGGAGTGGTGAGTATGCTGTAAGCATCACCAAAGAGGGTTGCACGGTGAGTTCAGAGTGCGTCTCGGTGGTTATTACCGGAGTACCGCAAAGCGCTGATGGTCATGGTATGAAGGTATATCCTAACCCAACTTCGGGCATGATATACATTGATATAAGTGACGAATTGCTGGGAAGTAAGATTCGCATACTCGACTTAAGCGGCAAGCTTGTTTATTCAGGCGTGGCACAGAGTGCTATGTCGGAAGTAGAGCTCCCCCTTAAACCCGGCATTTACATTGTTGAAGTAATCACACCGGATAATCAGAAAAAGCAGTTTAAAGTGATAAAAGAGTAGCAATAAGTATAGTTGTAGCTGAATTTGCACTCCCCGTCCACCAGTTTACCTAACCGGAGGACGGGGAGTTTTGTATTTGTGCATTATTCTGTAATCAAAACCCATAGCGAGGCAATAAAACAGATACTTTTAGCGCGCTTTACTGAAAAAATGCTTATTTCGTACTTAGTTACCTAAGCTGTGATTGAATAATAATTTTATATCCATTCATTTTTTATGACACATCTACACAAAACCATTAGTATAGTGATATGCTGCCTGTTGAGCGGCACCGTGCTGCTGGCGCAATACAGACCCTTAATCAATGAGGCACCGGATCCAAACGTGGTACCGGAAACCGACTGGACACAAGTTAGCAAAGGCCTGTACGCTGGGGTGGGCAGCATCGATGAGCGTTATGCCAAATATATGGTTCCGCAAAACCTGAAGGAGTCCATTCACCTGAAGGGTTGGCGGGGCGAAACAGTGGCCTCCCAGCTTGTACTGTGGGCCGGCTCCGATGTGGAGGCGGTCAGTTGCCAGCTATCGGACTTAAAAGCCAAACGGGGCAAGGAAAAGATATCCGCCAAAAATATCGGCAGCCGCTTTGTGAGTTATACCCTCACCGATACCTATATTGCAGGCTGTAAACCCAATATAACCGCCGAGATTGATTCTTCATTGGTGGCCGATGCCCTAGTGGAAGCTTCTTCAGTGGATATGGCGGCCCGCTCGGTACGCCCGCTGTGGCTTCGCGTACACATACCCCGCAATGTTGCTGCCGGCGAATACACGGGGATCGTCACCCTGAAGGCAAAGCAGCTGCAACCTATCACGCTGCCACTCACCCTTAGCGTGGCAGAACGCGAATTGCCGGAGCCCGGTCAATGGGCCTTTCATCTGGATCTATGGCAAAACCCTTATGCCGTTGCCCGCTGGTTTGAGGTGGAGCCTTGGAGTAAAGAACATTTCAAGCGGCTCAGACCCGAGCTGGAACTGCTGGCCTCAGCCGGCCAAAAATGCGTTACGGTAACGCTGAATAACCGCCCCTGGGGAGGTCAAACCTACGATGCTTTTGGCAGTATGATTGCCTGGCATAAGAAACAAGACGGCAGCTGGCACTACGATTTCAGCATCTTCGATAGGTGGGTGTCCTTTGCGTTGGATTGTGGTATTGGGCCGCAGATTAACTGCTATACCATGGTGCCCTGGGGCAATACCTTTTATTATTTCGACGAAGCGCTGCAAAAAGAAGTATCCGTAACCATGAATCCCGGCACTGACGAATACACGGCTTTCTGGAAACCCTTCCTTACCCGTTTTGTGGCTCACCTAAAGAGTAAGGGTTGGTATCACCAGACTACCATTGCCATGGATGAGCGATCGAAGAAGGACATGATGGCCGTGTATCAGTTAATACAGGAGGTGTCACCCGACTTAAAAATAGCCCTCGCTGCCGACCACTGGTTTCCTGAGCTTTCGGATAACCTGTTCGACTTTTGTGCATCTTCCAGATTCACCTTTCCGACCGATTTGCTCGAACGGCGTAGAGCCCAAGGACAGAAGACTACTTATTACACTTGCTGCGTGGAAGCTTATCCCAACACTTTTACTTTTTCACCTCCTGCCGAGTCGGCATGGCTGGGTTGGTACACGGCAGCCCGTGGCCTGGATGGCTACCTGCGATGGGCTTATAACAGCTGGACCGAAAATCCTTACCGCGATTCACGTTTCCGTCGCTGGCCGGCCGGCGACACCTACCTGACTTACCCGGGTGGAGCCAGTTCCATACGTTTCGAACGCCTGCGTGAAGGCATACAGGACTATGAGAAGATAGGGATACTGCGCCGGGAGCTTAGCGATTGCTCCAATGAGGAAGCCGCTGTTTTGCTGCAACGTCTGGATGACTTGTTGGAATCCTTCACCATCGAACGGATACCGCAGGAAACAGCCCGCAAGATGATTAAAAAAGGAAAAGCCCTGCTGGAAGAAATGGAAGCTTTATAAGCTCTATTTAGCGTAGCGCATAAATCAAAACTACCCATCGGGGAGGTGGATGCTTCTCCGGTGGGTTTGTAACAGCAAGAAGCGAATGCACACCTTTTACTCTTTAAAAGAACTTTAAACGGTGGAAGACAACTGCATTATATTTGACTCCTTAGGAGTCATCTGTTTATAGCTTGATTTTTAGGCTATAAATCTACGACCCCAGCTGGGGTCGTAGATTTATTATTTTAACGCCTAAATGGATGAAATATAACTCATTACATATCAAATTTGATGCCTTGTGAAAGGGGAAGCTCGCTGGAATAGTTGATGGTTACCGTTTGACGTCGCATGTAGTTTTTCCAGGCATCGCTGCCACTTTCGCGCCCACCGCCGGTCTCTTTCTCACCCCCAAAGGCACCGCCTATCTCAGCTCCCGAGGTGCCAATGTTGACGTTGGCAATACCACAATCGCTGCCCCGCTGAGAGAGGAAAAGCTCTGCTTCCCGCATATTTGTAGTCATGATGCACGATGACAAGCCTTGTGGCACATCGTTTTGTATGGTAATGGCTTCCTCCAGGGTGTTGTAAGGCATGATGTAGAGCAGGGGCGCAAATAGTTCATGCTGAAGCAGGGGTAGGTTCCTATCCACGAGGGCGATGGACGGTTTAACGTAACAGCCTTGTTTCAGATCATTAGTTTCAAGGGGGCACCCTTCCACGATGAGTTCCCCGCCCAATTCTTTGCAGTCCCTAATGCCGTTCAGATACTTATCCACGGCTTGTTGATCAATTAGCGGTCCCATCTGTGTTTTGGCATCCAGTGGATTACCTATACGAACCTGTTGGTAGGCTTGCGATAATTTGTCGGCCACCGTATTAAGGATACTGTGGTGCACAATGAGGCGACGTGTGGAGGTGCAGCGCTGACCACTGGTGCCAATGGCTCCGAAAAAAGCAGCGGGTATGGCAAGGTTCAAGTCCGCCTCCGGCGTTATAATCATGGCATTGTTACCTCCCAACTCCAGCAATGATTTACCAAAGCGGGCGGCTACCTTTTGCCCCACTGCACGTCCCATTCTCACTGAACCGGTGGCCGATATAAGGGGGATGTTTTTGTCCACACTCATTTGCTCGCCCAGGTCGCGGCCACCCGTTACCAGGCAGGATATGGCGGACGGAAGATCATTATCCTTCAGTATGTCAGCCATCATTTGCTGGCAGGCAAGGGCCGATAAGGGTGTTTTCTCCGAGGCTTTCCAGAGGCATACGTTGCCACATACCCAGGCAATGGTGCTGTTCCAGCTCCACACAGCCACCGGAAAGTTAAAGGCCGAGATGATGCCCACAATGCCCAGGGGATGCCATTGCTCGTACATGCGGTGCATGGGGCGCTCGCTGTGCATCGTAAGGCCATGAAGCTGTCGTGACAGACCGACGGTAAAATCACAGATATCGATCATTTCCTGTACCTCGCCGTAGCTTTCTTGCAGGGTTTTGCCCATCTCACAGGCAACCAGGCGAGCCAGGTATTCTTTCTCAGTTCGTAGCTTTTGACCAAACTGTCGGACAATCTCACCCCGTTTGGGAGCCGGCACATTGCGCCATGTTAAAAAGGCGCTTTGGGCTTTGTCTATTAAGGTGGAGTAAGCGGTCTGATCAGTTGTTTTCACCCCGGCAATGAGTTGATTGTTATGGGGCGAATATACTTCAAGAACAGCGCCATTGGAAGAAATGGGAATGTGCCCCATCCAGGTGCCTTCATTGGTGTCGTTTAGTTGAAAATGTTGGAGAATATCCTGGTGTGTGATCTTCATAATTTGTTGTAATTTGTAATAAATGAATAATTGCTTGTACCTATGAGCGTTGAAGTGTGTCTTATTTGTTATGTTCGTAAACCATGTTAATCTGTTTCATTACTCATATCTCACTACTCATATCTCACTACTCATATCTCATTAAATGACTACTGCCTTCTGTCTAAAAAAAGGCTTACCTTAATTTATTTTGCAGATGATGGGCTCAATCGTCACGTTTACGGGTTTGACTGGAGTAGGTGCTTTCAAATATCTTATCGGCATTGGCTGTTTCAAAGCCGTCGCGTCGATGCTTTCGGCCAATTTTATCCGGCGGTAAGTGCAGGAATTCAGGTAGTATCTTCCGCTCGGCAAACTCTACATAACTGCCGGCTATAGGGTGCGTTTCGTCATTGGCAAAGGTGGCATCTATTAAATGCGAAACCGACGAGCTTTGTTTTAGCAGCCCGTCCTGACTGATCTTTATCACTCCACCGGAGGTGTTTAGTTGGATGCCAATATCAGTCAGTAACTGATTAAATAGCTCAAGCCGGTTGTAAGGTGCCGGCAGGTTATGCACGCTAATGGTAAAATGATTTAAGTAGTATTTGTTATAAATGGTCCAGGCAGCATATTCACTGGCAGCTGCAAGTGTTTCATACTCTTGCCAGCTTGGGGTGTGCCAAAGGGGTGAATGCAGGAAGTTATCTACCCCGTTGGCGTCATCCAAATCCAGCTGATCCACCGGATCAGTCCTCACCTCATTGGTAAAGGAGCGAATGAGTTGTTGTATGGAAGCCGGAAAATCATTAACTCGCAACTCGCTGATAAAGATGCGCGGAAGTCGATCATCAGGTGGGGCATACCAGCGGGCATTCAGTTTCTTGTGCTCGAAGTAATAATCATCGCGCGCCGTGTAGCCATGGTGTAGAAATATCTTTTCCAGTGATTGAATGCCTAATTGCGGCTCCCCGATGGTACGAAAGGCAATGTGGTCGTTCTCAATATCGCTCGGGTTCTCAATAAGTCCTTTTTCTTTAAGTACTTCGATGATTTTATTTACATCCTTAACCCTCAGCTGGTAGCGAACCATTAATCCGTCCAGTATTTTGTTCAGTGTTGTCATATTATTTGATTTTGATAGTATTGCCCGTAGCTTGTGGCAAGAAAATGGTTCAGGTTAATATCTTCTTGCTTTAAATAGCCCTTAGCAGGCACTTTGCCCTGATGAACCAGTTCAATAACACTGCACACACTGGCAGCCGTAGTCCATGAAATGGCACGGTAGCGCACGCCATCAATGGTTTGTGGCAGGTAAGTATGAAAAAACTCTTCCCGGAATAATTTATCTTCCTGCCAGCCTTCAACAGCGGCATATACGTGCACCAGGTCTTCGTTTACAGGGGGCTTGGCCAGGGTGAGTATCTCCTCCAGAGTTTCCCGCTTATCTTTAAGGATGAGTTCGGTAATGAGGAAGCGCATCAGGCGTGCATGACCCGGATAGCGAATCGTTTTGTAGTTAAGTGTATCCACCTTTCCTTCCAGTGTTTTGCATAGGGTGCCCAGACCGCCGCTGGTATAGAAAGCTTCGTATTCGCGCCCCTCGATGTTAATGGTTTCCACACCCATAAGGGAGCTTACATATTTTCGTTGGCCACTGGCGATTACTTCAGCATCCTCAATGTATTCATTAATTACGCCGGCCGGCGACCAATTAAAGGAGTAGCCCAGCAATCCGTTGGGATAGCGGGGCAGGGCGCCCACCCGTAGCTCTACATCGCGCAGCCGGGTAAACTTTTTAATGAGGTCAAAGCCCACGATGGCAATATAACCCGGTGCCAAACCACACTGAGGCGCCATGATCCCTTTTGATGTTTTTGCCATGCTGCTGATGGCCTTGGATGTTTTTATATCCTCGGTTAAATCGAAGTAATGGATACCCAGTTGGTGTGCCAGACGCGCAATAACGATGTTGTATTTAAAAGGCAGGCAGGACACCACGGCATCGTAGTTTTTAAACTGCTTGAGGTTTGCTGCTTCATCATTAAGGTCAATAAGCGAGCAAGGGAATGAGAAGGGCGTGGTTGGAACCTGTGCGTCAAAACCGTGCACATGAAACGATTTATTCAGGAGAAGCGCAACCAAAGCACCTACTTTGCCCAGACCAACTACAGCAAGGTTTTTAATCATATTGTTTGAGTATTAAGTTTGTTGACAACTAAATGTATGTAAATTAAAGCAGTTTGTCCACTCTTATTTTATTCCATATTTATTATTTGCATATAGGTCTATTTTGTTGATAAACACATATATGCTTATGATGATTTTGGCTTAGCTTACATTAAATTAATTCCATATTAATTAACTAACCTTTCAGGTTTATCGAAGTACTATTGACCTGACATATTCAATCATTTTTTGGGGAAAATGAATATGTAAGAAGTCGTATACATCTATTATTTGCTGCGCGATTAGCAAGTATGGAGTATGATTTAAGATTGGGGGACTAGTAACAATTAGGGGGGATTTTTAGTTGTGGATAAATGGAAAGGGTTTAATTCTGCCGATAAAAAGGGCACACTTTACTTATTGTCCTTAGTGATTGGAATCGGATATATTATAGATATTTTTTCACTTGATAATGTAGTGCTAAAGAATTTGAATATTATCGCATTGCTAATAACAGCAGTGAGTTTGATATTTAGTCTAAAGGAGAGTGTTCTAGACCGGGTATTTCAGATAGTAGTATATACATTGCTACTTTGTGTGGTTGCCACTAGTTTTTTGAAGGCTAATCATATAGTAGATGACGAAATGTATTTTTCAGCTGCTGTTATTGGCGCTTTAATACCCATTACAGGCTTTGTGCTTGGAAAGAAGCACACTATTTTTTTGGGGAGCTTCTTGCTGCTTTTTGTTTTTTCGGCTTTCGCTAATAGTCGTGATTACTGTGTTGCTCATGATAGGTGTCTGCTTATTATAATCCTCCTAATTGGTTATACTTACGGCATGTATTATCTGATTAGCCTAATAGAAAAGGGTGCAGTAAACCGAAAGGTTCTTTTTGGCCGATTAGAGCAGCAAAATAGGGATAATTTGTTTGTCAACTCCTTGGCCATGGAGTTAATGGCCAGCCAGGCTGCCGATGATATTGCACCCCTTCTACTCAATAAGATAAAATCTTATACGGATGCTGGCTTTGCAATATTTTCAGTTTATGATCCTTTGCAAAAGTGTATGCTAGTGAAACATATTGATGCGGAGGATAGCATTATTAAGACCATTGAAAAGGTAGTTGAAGAGGATATGCTTAAGGTAAGGATACCGGTAGATGATGCTACTCGTCAAATGATGCTGAATGAAAAAATAGGTATTAGTCAGTCATTTGCAGACATTACGTTTGGAGCAGTTTCCTCCACAGACAATACAGCTATTAAATGTCAAACCGGCTTAAATACATTTATAGGTATTGTTCACGAAGTTTCTAACCAACTTTACGCAACAACATTAATCGGGCTAAGGCAAAAATACGATTTACCTTCTATTGCTACCCTCAAGTCTTATTCGTATGTCGCGTCTTTAACATTGAAAAGAAATATTACCGAATTAGCGCTTCAGGAAAGTGAATCGAAACTTAAGTGTCTTATTGCAGACAAGGATCGATATATGCAAATTATTTCTCATGACTTGAGGAGTCCCTTTCAGAGTCTTATGGGTTTTTCTGAGATTTTGGTTAATAGTCTGAATGATTGTTCGTCCGAAGAAATTAGGGATGGGCTCCTGATAATTAACCAGACTTCGCAGAATACCTATAATCTGTTTGAGGATCTGCTGCTTTGGAGCAAAGCCCAGTCGGGCAAACTTATTCTTGAACACGGATCCGTTCTGTTAAAAGAGCTGTGCGATAGTATTATTGAAGTGCTGAGGTTTAATGCCGAACAAAAAGGGCTGACAATAGTAAATAAGGTACCTGAGCTTTTTCGAATATGGGCTGATAGTAATGTGCTAAAAACGGTACTTCGAAACCTTATCAGCAATGCTATAAAATTTTCTAATCATGATTCCGATGTTCTGGTTACGGCGGAAGTGGCTGATGGGTCAGTGATTGTGGGTATCAGCGATTGGGGTGTGGGAATTAGTGTGGAAAGACAGCAAAATATCTGGGATGACAATCAATTAACCACCACTTTTGGTACAGGCAACGAGCAGGGTACTGGTACCGGATTGCTGCTTTGCAAAGAGTTGATTGAAAAGCATGGTGGAAAAATATGGGTGGAGAGCCGCATTAATAATGGGAGTACCTTTAAAATAAGCATCCCGAATCTTACCTAAGCTGTAGGTGCCGAAGGCATAGCGATGGCACTCCTTGCTCTTAAAAGATCCTAGGAATGCCTTGCCATGCATGTATTCGGGTGGCTGTATGCCGGCCAGCGATAGGACGGTGGGGCCCAGATCCATGAGTGAAAGCAAATCGTCTACCACCGTGCCGGCCTGCAGTTGGTCTGGGAAACGCACAATTAAAGGTACCTGTAAACCGGAGTTGCCGACAGCCCGTTTTTTTATAATGAGCCTGGTTGCCCACTTCATCCCAGGCGGTGGTGAGACAGTAAAACGGGTAATCGCATTTATTCTTTAATAAATTTATGTACGCTGCGTTTTATCCCTTTGTTTAGTTCAAGGAAATACAGGCCTATGGCTAAACGGGAGACATCCAGGCCATCTTGCGGCCGGGTTTGATGAATAAGCAGGCTGCCCCGTGTGTTATAGACCCTGACCTCATGAACCAATTGGCTTGTTTTAAAATAAAGTTTATTGGTGGCAGGATTAGGGTAGATTACAGCCGACAAATGCTCTTGTTCCTCAATGCCATTTGCATTAGTAGCAGAGGTGTAGGATATCTTCAAATCATCAATCCAAACTTTATAGTCTTGCCCCGGTGTAAGATCCATATTATTGAAATAGAGAAATAAACGATTGTTAGTGAGTGAAACTGTGTCAAAAAAGTATTGATAATCAGTGCTTAGCGTGTGCCATTTGCCGACTTGATTACTTGCTCCTATCTTCACCTGATTCAATCCTTCAGTATTGGTGCGGGCGCGATAGGAAACTATGTAGTGCTCGCTGCTGAAATTGAGCAGATCGATGGTTCGTAGTTTAGCCTGGGCACCATTACCACTACTGGCTTTGGGGTTAAAGCTGATTTCCAGAGCCTGGCTGCCTTCGTTACTGCTGTCATCCACAACGAGGGCGCTAAAGTTATTTAAAAAGTCGCCTTTCCATAAACGCTCCCAGATGGATTGGCTGTTGAGCCACAAGTCACCGTTAAACGATTCATTGAGATTGTAGTTTTCGAAATGTTCGATAAAGGGAAAACTTATAGGGTCCGTGGTTGGCTGGTTAAAGAAGCTGTTTTGCCGGGTCCACCAGCTGGCAGCTTTGGTCTTTAGCTCTTCTACTACCGATGCATAGTCGGGGTCATTGGCCAGGTTGATTGTTTCCAACGGATCGGTTTCGTAGTCGTATAATTCCATGGCTTTGATACGCGAGTCATCCCAGTCAATCATGTCGGTGCGGTCGCTGCTGCTTTGCATCCATAAGGTAAGTCGGTAACGATCGGAACGGAAGGAGTAGCTGGCACCACCGCCTGATCGGTATTCTGTCACGGCCAGGTCTTTGTTCAGCGATTCACCTCTTAGCACCGGCGCCAGGCTTTGCCCCTGTAGCTTTGACGATGGAATCTCCAATCCGGCCAGGTCGCACAGGGTGGGGTAGATGTCGATAAATTCAACGGGAGCATGGTGTTGCCCACTGGTTCCGTTGGGAGCGCTAATAATCAGCGGGGCGCGGGCAGCATTTTCAAACTGCGTGTGTTTGCCCCATTGGTTATGGTCGCCCAGGTGATAGCCATGGTCACCAAAGAGCAGGATCACCGTATTGTCCATCAGGTTCTTTTCTTCCAGCTTATCCAATAGTTTACCCACTTGTGCATCAATATAGGAAACACAGGCATAGTAACCATGCAGGAGCTGCCGTTGATCATCGGGGCTGAGCAAGCCATCGCCCAGTGTTGGGTCGTTATATGTCCATGTGTCTGGTATATCCGTGTAGCCTATAGGTTCAGGTGTGTGATAAGCATAATCGGGACTGCCGGCGGCCACTTTTTGAAAGGCTGCCAAATCAATGGTGTGGCGGTCATACAGATCCCAGTATTTTTTGGGGGCTATAAAAGGTATGTGAGGCTTTTTAAAACCAACTGCCATAAAAAAGGGCTGCTTGTTGGAACTCAGGGCATCCAGTTTATTGAGGGCATCTATGGCTATTTGCCCATCCGTATACCCATCGTCATCAACTCCTTCGGGGCCTTGTTCGGTGGCCGTGTTGGGGCTTACCCGGTAGTTGCTGCCCTGTACAAATGGCGGGTAGTGGTCAGGATAGGTGTAATCGTTCGGCTGCGTGTAAGGAACGGACCAGCTGAAAATATCATGCTGATCGTCCACGTTGCGGGGGTCGTATACCTTGCCACAGGCTGCTGTTGAATAGCCTTTATTGATAAAATACTCGGGCAATGTTACCACTTTAGGATTCTCTGTTCTCATTAGCGATGAGAGGTTGCGAATGCCGGTACCGTCGGGTGTTAAACCACTCATAATACTGGCGCGCGAAGGCCCACACACGGCCCATTGACAGTAGGCTTTGGTGAATACCACACCCTGTTCGGCCAGACGGTCGATGTTAGGTGTGTGTATCTGCGATTCGACGTAACAGTTTAGCAAGGGTTTAAGGTCATCAACGGCAATCATCAAAACGTTGTGTTTGGGTTGGATAATTTTAGGTTTAACAACCAGGTAGTTAACGCTGTATTTTTTCGCCTCGAACACATGGTCGCCGGTATAGTTGGCCTTGTAGGGTTCGATGGTGGCAAAATTATCAGGGCCGCCACCCGGCGTATTGCCTGACCGGTCATTGATGTAGAATTTCTTGTCGCCGGCCTCAATGCTGTTGGCATAAAACTCGTGCCAGTACAGGTCGGCCGCTTGTGCATTGAGTGCTTCCAAATCCAGTTTCACTGTTTTAGGTGTGTCGTTGCTGTTGATAATGATCAGACCGATTTCGCCAGAGCTAAAGGTAGATGCGTAAACCTGAACAGATGCATTATCGGAGTTGCTTGCCACCATCTGGTCGCCAAAGCTGCGTTCAAAATACTGATAAGGGATGTAGCTCTGGCGTGGGGTGTAATCGTCTTGGTCGGGATCATTTTTGGCCAGAAAGCCTTTGCTTTCCTGTGCACTCTCGCTCCAGTTCCATTCCGATACCCATAAATCAATCATGCCATAGCCGTGCTTAATGGCTTCGGCCAATACCTGCGTTATGAAAATGCCATTGACCATGGTGCAGTTGATGGGGCCGCGTGAGTTAAACTCCGTCATGGCCACCGGGAAATAATCGCGGGCTTTATCGGTGTATTTCTCAACGCAATTGAGCAAGGTGGTATGCACGTCTCCTACCTGCGGCACGCTGGCTAGTATGTTTTCGGCAGTTGCCTCCTTTACGGTAGTAAAATAGTTATGCACCACCAAAAAGTCGGCATGGTTTTGTACTTCGGGTAGCAGGGTGCTGTTCCAGTCATCGTCTTCGCGGGTAACCACCGCTCCCACTTTTATGGAAGGGTCAATCGCTTTCATGGCTTCTGCAAACACGCAAAAATCTTCGCCATATTCCTTACCCGTGGTGATGACGCCATCAATCTCAAAGCCTTCTTCCCATTTGCCATAGCATTCGTTGCCTATCTCCCAGTATTTAATATTGGCCTTGAGTTCGATATTTAATTGGTGGACAAAACCAGCCGCGTAATCGGCAGCCTGCTGTACACGTGCCTGGCGTGTTCCTTGGGGAGTGACACCGTAACGGGCATAAAAATAGTTAACCACAACAGTGGCTTCGCTGTTGGCATTGTTTTTAAACTGAACAAACAGTTCGGGGCTCATACTGCTGTTTTGGGTGCCGTCAATTGATTTGATGGGTATTCGTGTTTCAGCGGGTGTTTGGCCGTCGTAAAAATAGAGGTTAGAGCCACTTCCCGCTGGAAAACGCATGGAGCCAATGCCGGCGTTGGCATAAAGGTGCGTGCGGTTTAGCTGATCATTACTATTCCGAAAGGGGGTGTTAACACCAAAGTGAGTAGGCAGTACCTTGTTAAGGGTGGTGTTGACATCAATGGTGATGGTTGCATCGGCAGTGGATGATTGGGGTAAGTCAATGGGACTAAAAGATGACGGCGTATTAAAGGTTTTTGCCTGCCAGGTGTCGTTAAAAAACGGACGTTGGTTTTGGGCCTTTAACGACAGCATCAAGGAGCAAAATAGCACCCACGTTAATATGGCTGGTAATGATTTTTGCATAGTGTGAATTTAAACGGATTAATCAAGCAATAAAAATAAAAGATACTGCAATTGAGGGGGTTGTGCTTTTCGTTCTGCGTAGGATGAAAAATCGTTCAATGCGTTTTTGAATCAAAATTACACCCAGCAGGAACGATTTTTCAACCCTGTGCATGCCTTGACATTAATACTTTAGTGGAAGCAAATTTAAAATTCAATGATTATGAGAAAAATTTTTACAATGCTTGGTTTAGGTCTGTGTACATTAAGTATGTCAGCACAGCTAATTTGGGAAGGGAGTTTTGAGCAAACCCCGCCAGCAGGTCAGCAAGATGCTTTTTTAGCAGTAGGTACTTCTGTGGTGAGCAGAGTAGCCTGGGAAGGTAAAATGGCTACCGATTCTTATTGGAATAATTTGTGGGTAGATAAGAATACAGAATACAATAATAAGATGACTATTGTTTCAGATGCTCATAGTGGTAGTCAGGCAATTTTATTTGAAATCAGTCATGTCGATAAAGGTAACAGACTACGTTCTACTGTTAAAGATTATACTGCAGGAGACTGGGTGAAAGCTACTTTTTGGGCAAAGACCGATGCGGCCGGTGTGGCTAAAGGGGGTAAGTTAATTGGTTTATTTGAGAATTACTCGCAGGAATTGACTACCGAGTATCAGGAATTTGTATCCTATGGTCAGATTGGAGGCAGTGGACGCATTGAGCTTTGGTTTCCGGATGCCGGAACCTCTGAAGTTGATAATTACAAGGTGTGGCTTGATGATGTAAGCTTGGAATGGGCGCCCAGTGGACCTCCTTACATGCCTGATCTTGAAAATTTTCCGTGCACTGAAGATTTTGAGTCAAACGTTTATGTGATTGGCAATGAGATAGCCAAGCAAAACGCTACAGATGGAGAATTGGATAGCTGGCCTGTTACCACGCCACAGGTTTTCGATCGTTTTTGGAGAGGAAACAACACTACGGAGTATCTGGCTACCGTAGATGGCGATGCTTATGATGGCAGCAAAGCCATGAAGCTGGCTATTGAAACAAAGCTGGATGCCACAGCAGGTACGGCTTATGATTTCCGTTTGCGTACGGTAAATCTTCCGGAGGGCGATTATAAAATTACCCTTTATGCCAAGACGGATGCGGCCGGTGAGGGCATCGCTAAAATTGGTTTTACCAGTGAGGCGGATAGCTGGGAAACCTTAACCACCGAGTATAAGGAGTACAGCGGTGTGGGTAATGTAACCATTAACCCGAGCAATAATACCGGACGTTTAATCGTGTTCTATACGTCCGATCCTACTTTGACCGTAACACAGTCGTATAATATGTGGATTGATGGTATAAAAATAGAAGAGGGTACAGCTACGGCTATCGAAGATAAAAAGGCCGAACAGGTATCGCTTTACCCCAATCCCGTGGGCAATGAGTTGTTCATTAACACGGCGGGACGTATCGATCAGGTTGAGTTATATAGTTTATCCGGGCAATGCTTAAAAGTGGTGAACGAGGTTTCAGGAGCTATTAATACCAATGAATTACCACAAGGTATTTATATTGCTTCCATTACGGTAGATGGTCAAACATTGCAAAAGAAATTCATTAAAAAATAATATTTAACTTCCGTCCCCTTGCCTTTGAAACTGAGCAAGGGGACTTTTGATTTAGGGAAAGAGTAGATTAATTAATTTTGTATGAGAATAGTACTAAATATTATTTGGGGAGCCATGTTGTTTACTTTACCATTAGTGGTAAATGCAAGCAACAAGCAGTTAGCAAAACAGCCAAATATCCTTATTTTTTATGTGGATGATTTGGGCTGGATGGATTTAGCCTGTCAGGGATCAAAGTTTTATGAAACACCTGCTATTGATAAGCTGGCCGCTGAGGGTGTTCGTTTTACCCAGGCATATACCGCTCACCCCCGTTGTGTGCCGGCCCGTTATGGGGTGATGACCGGGAAGTACCCGGCCCGAGGGCATGTGCCGGGCAAAGGTGGGCTGGTTCCTGAAGACCTAACCATTGCAGAGGCATTGCAGGCAGGCGGTTATTCAACTTTTTTCACCGGTAAATGGCATTTGCTCTTTAAGGATAAGGAAGGCAATATGCCCGAAAAGCAGGGGTTTGATGTGAACGTGGCAGGTGGAGCGGCCGGATCACCGCCTACCTATTGGTATCCGTACCGAAAGGGCGAGTCAACAGCCGCCGGTCGAAAGGGTTTTAAAAAAGACGAAATACATGGATTGGAAGATGGCCATGAAGGTGAGTACATCACCGACCGTATCACCGACGAGACTATTGAATTCATGCAGCAGCATGTGAAGCAACAGCCCGATCAACCTTTCTTTGCTTTTCTTTCGCATTATGGTGTACACACACCTTTCGAGGCCAAACCTGAGTTGGTAAAGAAGTATCAAAAGAAATTGAAAACCATGCAGTATGATTTGCCGGAGTACGAAAAAACGCTGACCGGTGATACTAAAATGCGTCAGGACTTTCCGGTTTACGCGGCAATGATCGAGAGCATTGATCAAAGCATGGCTAAGGTAAGCAAAATCCTTGAGGAATTGGGGCTTGCCGATAATACCATTGTCATTTTTACGGCCGATAACGGTGGGCTGTCAACACGGGGCAATACCCGTAAATTGGCCACATCGAATTACCCGCTTCGTTACGGGAAAGGCTGGCTTTACGAAGGCGGTATTCGCGAAGCTTTTATTGTAAAATGGCCGGGCGTAACGCCTAAAGGGCAGGTGTCAGAGGCTCTGGTGACGGGTACCGATATTTATCCAACGGTATTGGCCATGGCCGGCTTGCCGCTGCGTCCCCACGATCATTTGGATGGGGTGGATGTGACGGCCGCTTTTAGAGGTGAGAAATTTGAGCGTGAGACACCCATCTTTTGGCATTCTCCAATGGGACGACCAACAAGCACCGGCGATCGCAACAGCACGGCTGTGCGTCTGGGCGATTATAAGCTGATTGACTGGTACGATGAAGGAATCATTGAGCTATACAACCTGAAAGAGGACATTGGCGAACAACACGATCTTTCCAAAAAAATGCCGAAGAAGGCAGAGGCCTTGCATCAGCTCGTTATAGAGTGGCGGCAATCTGTCAATGCTGTGAAGATTGACCCTAAAAATCATAAATGGAGCAAAAAGGGAAAGCAGTAATATGTTTAGCCATTATTGTGCCAGTAAAAGACTGCTCTGGTAATAAAGGGGCTATACATGTAATTTAAAAACAAAATACGTTTTTATGAAGAAGATTTTTGTGTTTGCAGTGTTGGGTCTCATTTTATTTATGAATGTAGGGCATTGCCGGGCGGAGAAGAAGCAGAAAACCAATGTCCTGTTTATCGTGGTGGATGATTTAAAACCCATGTTAGGTTGCTATAGCGATCAACAGATCATTAGTCCTAACATGGATGCTTTGGCCGGACAGGGTGTGCTATTTGAAAATGCATATTGTCAGCAGGCGGTGTGCGCTGCTTCACGCGTCAGTGTCTTTAGCGGGCTCCGACCCGATCAGACCAGGGTATGGGATTTAAAAACCAATATGCGGGATGTAAATCCTGGTGTGGTGACCTTACCGCAGTATTTTCAAAAACATGGCTACCAAACAGCCGCTGCCGGTAAAATCATTCATGGGGCAAAAAATAATGACCCACGGTCGTGGAGCATTCCTTATCAGGAAGACAGGCATTACACCTACGCCAAGGGTTTTAAGTACCCGGCCAATGGAAAATACCAAAATAAAGTCATTCATAAAGCCTATCGCGAAAGTAAAAAGGAGAAATTGGGCTGGAAAGCAACCAATCAGTATCTGAAGGAATGTGGATTGTCGCCTTCGGTGGAGTGTTTGGATGTGCCTGACGATGCTTATGAAGATGGTGCGGTGGCTGTAAAGGGAATGGAGCTGTTAAATGAGATGAGTCAAGCGGAGCAGCCTTTTTTCCTGGCCCTGGGTTTTCATAAGCCGCATCTGCCTTTTGCCGCGCCTAAAAAATACTGGGACATGTACCAGCGATCAGACATCAGCCAGGCCCCTTTCATGGAAAAATCCGAAGGGGCACCTGTGCATGCTTATCATAGCTGGGGAGAGTTGCGTAACTACTCCGATATACTGCCAACGGGCCAGGTGCCGGCAGATAAGCAAAAGGAATTGATTCACGGGTACAAGGCCTGCGTAACTTACGTGGATGCCCAAATAGGTAAAGTCTTGACGAAGCTTGATGAATTGGGATTGCGTGAAAATACGGTGGTTGTTTTATGGGGCGATCATGGCTGGCACCTGGGCGATCATGGCCTTTGGTGTAAGCACTCCAATTTTGAGCAGGCGGTTAAAGCCCCGTTGATCATTTCTGCCCCCGGCATGAAGCAAGGCAAAGTGGCCGCCACCATGGCCGAGTTTGTAGATATGTATCCGACTTTGTGCGAGCTAACCGATTTGCCCGTTGGTGAGCATTTAGACGGATTGAGTCTGGTGCCCGCACTTAAGAACCCCAAAAAGGAAGTAAAAAACTATGCCATCAGTCAGTTTCCGCGCGGGGATAAAATAATGGGTTATACCATTCGTAATCAGCAGTACCGCTATACGATATGGTTGCAGGGGCCATTCCGTAAGCAACAGATCTATACCCAACCTAAAATTGTGGCGACCGAGTTGTATGATTATATCAACGATCCGCTTGAAAAAACATCACTGGCAGATGATACGCAGCATGAGGCGATTCGGGTATCCATGCAAACACAGTTGCTGGAAATATTAAATAGTCAGAAACGATGAAAAGCATTATTTTAACAACTATCATGGTGGTGATGACGGCTGTGGCTTGTAAAAGTCCGGGAGCCCAGGGGGCTATGAAAGCAGTGGATCTTACCAGCAAGTGGATAGTTGTTAAGGGAGCTAATTATGTGAATCGGGATGAAGGTCAGCTGACCTTCTCCCGTTTTTCGGAAGAAACATTAAATGCGCCCGTGAGCGATGCCATGTTTAATGCTGATAAGGCTCGCACTAATAGTGGCATCCGCATATTCTTTAAGACAAGGAGTGCTCAGGTGTGCCTTACATTTAAACCGATGCAAGGACAAAACCGGGGTAGCGAATTTGCCATTTATCAAGATAGCGTACAGACGCATGTTTTTAACTTCAAAGGAGATAAGGCAAAGGAGTTCATGAGTTTTAAATTCGAAAACTCATCGGGCGATGAAACTCTTTTTGAAGTGACCCTGCCCAGTTTTGCCAATGTAGCTCTCGTTGGAATGGAGTTGGACGAAGAGGCCACTTTATTGCCTGTTGCAGCGCAAAATCAGCCCGTGTACCTGGCTCTTGGTAACAGTATCACCCATGGTGTAGGACAGGGGTCGGCTACCTTTCTAACTTATCCTTATTTATTGGCCAAGGCCTTAAACTTTGATTACTACAACCTGGCGGTTGGTGGTGCAAAAATATCACCGGCCATTGCCCGCATGATGCGTGAAATGCCGCTGGCTGATGTGATTACCATTTTAATAGGTTACAACGACTTGATGTTTAAAGATAAATCAGTAGAAGAGTTTTCACAATCGTATTTAGCTTACCTGAAGGAAATCCGACACAATCAGCCGAAGGCAAATATTTATTGCATTACCTTAACCCATACTCGTGCTAGAGCCAATGAGCGAACCGGCCTGACACCTGAGGATTTCCGCATCGCTTTAAAGCATTTGGTTTACCAGCTGCAATCGGAAGGCGACACGAAACTGCACCTCATTGAAGGCGATAAAATCACCTCGGAAGCTAACCTGCGACCTGATTTGTTGACCGATAAAGTGCATTTTAGTATTGATGGTGCGGCTTTATTTGCTGATACCTTGAGTAAAATTATTTCCTATTAGATTTATTCAAGCGCCAACTTTTTCAAAGTTTAAAACTTTGAAAAGTTATTTACTTCACTTACTTTTTCAAATATTGACTAGGGGTAACACCAAAGTATTTTTTAAATGTCTGGCTAAAATATTTCGGATCGGTAAAACCAATCATATAGGCTGTTTCGCTGATGTTATGGCCGTCCTCTTTCATGATACGGGCAGCTTCTTTTAATTTGATGGTCATCAGAAACTGTTGTGGCGATAAATCTGTTAATGACTTTATTTTGCGGTATAAAACCGGGCGACTCATACCCAGGGCCTGCGCTGTTTGTTCAACACTAAGCTTTTCACTGTCGATATGCGTAATAATATGCTGTTTAATTTTCTCCAGAAATGCCTGATCGGTTTGATTGGTAGAAGCCTCTTCTATTTGCGAGGAGGGTTCTCTAAAGGTTTGCTTAAGGCGTTGCCTGTTTTTTAGCAGGTTACTGATTTGCGCCCTCAAGAGCTTAATATCGAATGGCTTTTCCAGGTAGGCATCAGCCCCGTGTTCCAGACCTTCGCGTTTGTAGTCGGGCGAATCAAGTGCTGTCAGTAGTACGATGGGGATATGGCAGGTGGACAGATCATTTTTAAGTTTCATACAGAGTTGATGGCCATTCATTTTAGGCATCATTACATCTGACACAATGATATCGGGCATGTGTTCAGTTGCTAGTTTCATCCCTTCTTCGCCATCGGCTGCTTTCAACACCCGGTATTGTGTATCGAACTCAATGGCCAGACTATCCAGCAGTTCTGGGTTATCTTCCACCAATAGTAGTTTTGGTCCTGAGGAATTTGAATTTAATGTATCCGCAGTTCTGCTGTAAATAGGGGTGAGGGCACTTTCTTCGGCATCAAAATGCCGGGTTTCATCCGGGGTGAATAATTTTTTGCCCAGGGGCAGTTTCACCGTGAAGGTTGAGCCCATACCATATTCGCTCTTGAAGGATATTTTGCCTTTGTGCAGTTCAACCAGTTGCTTGCTCAGCATTAAGCCTACACCACTGCCTACCTCTTTGGAGTTAATGGCATTGGTAGCCCGGTAATAGCGTTGAAAAATATTTTTTTGTTGGTTGGCCGGTATGCCTTCTCCCGAATCCTGTACATGAATAGTGGCATATTTGGCTGTGTACTCAGTACTAATTTTGATCGTTCCACCGGCTGGCGTATACTTAAAAGCGTTAGAAAACAGATTAAACATTACCTTTTCCATCTTACTCCGATCGATCCAGATGTCTTCGCCATGTTCAGCCAGTGCTGTCTTAACCTTAATTTGCTTCTCACTGGCCAGTGGTGTAAAGGACTCTAAACGTTCGGTAATGAATTGATTAAGGTGTGTTTTCTCCACCTGTAGCTGCATCTTTTGTAGGTCAGCCTTTTGAAAATCCAGCAACTGATTCACGAGGTTGGTCAGGCGGTCCACGTTTCGTTTCACCAGGTTCAGGTTACGATCCTCAGCTTCGTCTTTACCACCGGCCTCCACCATTTTTTCAATGGGCAGCTTTATCAGCGAAAGGGGCGTTCTTAAGTCGTGGGCAATGGATATAAAAAACTGTTGTTTCTCCGAGGCATGGCGTTCCTGAATAATGATGTGGTAATAGTGCATATTTAACAGTATTAATCCCAGCAGAACAAGGGCATACAGCACATAGGCCACAGGTGTTTTCCAGAATGGCGGAGCAATACTGATTTGTATCGTCTTAACCTGGTTTTGCCACACACCATCATCGTTGGTTACCATTACTTTTAAGGTGTAGTCGCCGTGGGGTAGCTTGGAGTAGATAGCTTCGCGCACTGCGGTAGGACCATTCCATTGCTCCTCGAAGCCCTCCAGTTTCCATTTATACCTTACATTTTGGGGATTGGTGTAGCAGATGGTGCCGAACTCAAAGCTCAGTGAGTTTTGATCGTGTTGAAGCTTTAACACCTGCTGCGAATTGATGTTTTCGGTTAACACGCCATCCGGATCAATCTCTACTTTTTGACCAAACAGGCTCATGCTCATTAATAAAGGCGTGCTTACTTGTTCCGATTTAGTGATATTATCCGGGTGAAACCAAGAGATGCCTTTGGACCCACCGTAAATAAGCCGACCCGAAGAATGCAGGCAAGCTGCGTTTTCAGAAAATTCTGTATTGGCAAGGCCATCACTGCTATTGTAGTTATCAAAAAGATGTGTTGAGTCGTTTAGCACCGATAAACCACCGGTTGAACTTACCCAAAGTCGCTCTTGCTGATCCCATAAGATGCTACGGATATAACCGGAAGGCAGGTTGTTATTCTCATAGGTTTTCAGCTCGTCGTTTGCCATATCCCATTCGAGAAGTCCGTTTACATCGGTACCCAGAAATACTTTATCCTTTGAGGGATGCTTACGGATGCAGATAATGCGGCTTTTGAGCAATAGGCTTTGGGAAGGACGGGAAACTTCCAGCGTGGCTTTGTCCACCATAAAAAGGCCAAACAGCGTGCCAACCAGTACTTTGTTTTTGTACTCACAAATCGATCGCACGTTACTGATATTAACCGTTTGAGTAGTTTGAGCTTTTTCATCTATAATACTGATATTTCCCCATATACCACCGGTCCATATCCGGCTCTGGCTGTCGCATATAACCTGGTAAAGATGATTGGTTTGTGTTGTGAAAGGGCCGGTGGAGCTTTTCGTAATGACACGTTTTCGCCCGTTGGATGGTTCTATTTTAATCAGACCGCGTCCATAAGTGGCTACCCAAATAGCATCATTCTTACTTTTGCACATCGACATGACATGAAAGGGTTTCTGAAGCGTTTTTTTTAAGGCCGGGATGTGCTTCCACTTATTTTTTTCAGGCGTGTAAATGCTAATTCCTGTTTTGGTACCGAACCAAAGTTGTTTATCGTGTTCTAAAACAGCATTAACAACATTGTTACGCAGGCTGTTATGTATGTGGGGTATATGCTTGAGTACGCTAAATTGCTTTTTGTTTGGGTTGGCAATATTAATACCGCCTCCATAAGTGGCTACCCACAAAATATCATCCGGACTGTAGTAAAGTTTGTAAACACCATTGGAAGACAGTGAGTTAATATTGTTGTCATCGGCGAAATAGGATTCTTTAACCGCCAGTTGTTTATCTGTAATGTAAAGCCCAATGCCATCAAGGGCTATGGCCAGATGGTTTTTGTCAGGTGTGCTAATAATATCCGTTACGGGATAGTTCTTTTCATTGTTACTAAGGTTTTTACGGGCAGTAAGCTGGAGTTGATTTTGGTGAATCTCAAATTTGAAGATCTCCGAATTGCGTGAGCCCATAAACAGCGTGTCCTCCTCCTGATGTAAGCACATGATGTCAATCTTAGAAAGTAGTTGGTTCAGCTGCCTGTCGGATGATAAACCAACCATTTCTTTCGATGACTTATTGATTAAATGCAGACCATTGACAGTGCCCACCCAGATATGCTTGTCGTCGCAGAGGCTAATGTCATTGACAGCCTGCGATACTTGTTTAATGGCTGATAGTTCAGAAGTTTCGATGTTGAAATGATAAAGACCACCCGTTGTGCCAATCCAAATGCTTTCATCATCTTCCGATAGGATGGCGTAGATATTAAACAAAGCATCGTTGTGTTCGAAAGGCAGTACCTTATAAAAAGCGTCTGCTTTACGGTTATAGGCATATAGGTTGCCGTTTTTAGTACCACACAGAATATCGTATTTATCAGAAGTAACCAGGCAGTTAATGATGTCATCGTTTGGATAAAGGCCATCTGGTGAAGATAATGAATAGTGCATAATGTCGGCTCCGTTGAACTTGTCCAGTCCATTGTGCGTAGCCAGCCACATAAAGCCTTCTTTGTCCTGAATGACTGAAACCACGCGGCTGTTTTTTAGGCCTTCATCGACTGATATCTGGTCGAATCGATAGTTGTATTGAGCAGCAGCACCATTGCAGGTGCAAAATAGGCAAAGAATCAGGAAGGTACACTTAATTAAAACCGGCTTGAGCAAACTCATGTGGATTTTTTTAACTTAAAATTTATCAAAAGTACTGAATATTTGTGAGTCGGGTTTGTCAAGGCATAAGTATTTAAATATCCGCCTGCTCAGGTAGTGCAGATGATTCAAAAAGGTGGTAAGTATCGTTCATGCCGGCAGTATTCCTGGTCTTATGCTAATAGGTATCACTAGTTGTGCATTGCCTTTTTTGTTGCTGCAGCAGGGTGATAATAGGAATTTCATGCCGGGCATGGAGCTAAAGTCGTTGCTTTATTACTCCTGAATAAGAGTCATTTATACAGGGCTCGTTATTTAGTGAATCATCGACCTACCTTAAGCGAACGATTTTTATATCTTGTCATCATGGCACTGTCCTTAATATTGCTGCGTATAGTTTAAGTCAAAAAGTAAAATCTAAGTTATGAAGAAATTGATGTTAGGCTTAGTTGTCCTATTAATATCTGCTCTCAGTTTTGCACAGAGTGGCATTACTGTAGCAGGTAAAGTAACGGATACATTCGGAGAACCCTTGCCTGGTGTTTCAGTGGTAATTAAAGGCACAACCAAGGGTACTATTACCGATGTACAGGGACAATACAGCCTGAAAGTATCAGCGGATCGGGAGGTGCTAGTTTTCTCGTTCATTGGGTTTAAAAAGTACGAAAGACAAGTTGGCTCAAACAGAATCATCGACCTGGTGATGGAGGATGAAATTACCGATTTGGATGAGGTGGTGGTAGTAGGATACGGCGAGATGCGAAAGAGCGATGTGACCGGCGCCGTTAGCTCCGTAAAAGAGTCGGATGAAGTAGCCAGGCAGTATCCTTCTGTCGATATGTTGTTGCAAGGTCGTGCTTCCGGATTGCAGGTAACGGGTAATGCCGGTAGTCCCGGAAGTGCGGTGAGTGTCCGTATTCGCGGTACAAACAGCTTACGCAGTAATAATGAGCCTTTGTATGTGGTGGATGGGGTATTAATTTCCACCGCCGGCACCGATGTGTCGGATCCATCTACTGATGCCAATGAATTGCAATCGCCACAGAATGGCTTAACCGGATTAAATCCGCAGGATATTGAGTCGATTGAGGTGCTGAAGGATGCCTCAGCAACGGCGATCTATGGGTCGAGAGGTGCTAACGGTGTAGTGTTAATCACTACCAAAAGCGGACAGAAAAACACTGGTGGAAATGCCAAGGTATCAGCCTATGGTTCGCTGGAGTGGAACACCATTGAGCGCAAGTTGGAGTTGCTCGATGGGCCCGGATGGGCTATGTACCAGAATGAAGCAGATCAGCTGAAAGGTTTTGATCCTAAGTACCATATTGATGGCAATCAGGTTTATAGGTTAAGTACTGATGCGGACAATAACCCGGTTATTGGCGATGTGCCTTATGATGAAGTAAACTGGCAGGACGAGATTTATCAAACCACGATGAGTTACAATGCGGGTTTATCAATTAGTGGGGGTTCAGAAAAGTCGAGTTATTATTTTTCAATGGGTATGAACGATCAGCGAGGTATCGTAGAAACCACACGCATTAAAAAGGGCGATTTACGCTTTAATTATGATCGTGATATTAGTTCGCGTCTGAAAATGCAAACCCGCACCAGCATGATGTATCAGGATGGTACCTTCGCACAGGCAGGCAGTAAATCGGGTGGAAACCGTAGTTTTACCAAGCAGATATTGTCGTACCGCCCACTGATTAGTAGCGATGACACTGAAGGTGATGATGATGAATTAGATTTGGAGGTTTCTAATCCTTATGCCTGGCTAACTGATTATGATGATAATACCAAGGAAATCAGAATTAATCAGTCTGTTGCGTTTACTTATGAAATTGCCAAAGGATTAAAATACAAGCTGAACGGCGGTATCGATTATCGAAAAAAGGATCGAACCAAGTTTTATGACTTAGGTGTATTTGTAGGCCGAAAGGAAAATGGATTGGCCAACTACTCGTATCAGGATCGAAAGTCGTTTGTGATTGATAACCTATTGATGTATAACCGTAATTTCAGACGTAAGCATAAAATTAATGCGGTTGCAGGGGTAACCTACGATGGTGTGAATACTCAAAATAAATTATATGAAGTAAAAGACTTTCCGGTAAAAAACCTGGGGTCGGACTTTCCTCAGGGGGGACAAATTATTCTGCGTCCGATGACCATTTTAAACAGTGAGGAAGAAATGTTCTCCGTTCTGGGACGCGTGAATTATACATTTAAAGATCGTTATGTGTTAACAGCCAGCTTTAGGGGCGATAAGTCATCTAAGTTCCAGGGAAGTAATAAATGGGGTTATTTCCCGGCGATGGCTGCGGCATGGCGTCTGATGGAAGAGCCATTTGTAAAGCAATTGAATGTTTTCTATAACCTCAAGCTTCGCGCAGGTTGGGGATTAACCGGTAATCAAGGTATTTCGCCCTATCAAACACTGTCAACGTATTCGAGTGTGAATTATGTAAATGACGGGAATGCCAGCATCGTGGGTAACGTGCCTGCGCGCATACCCAATCCTGATTTGAAATGGGAATCCACCGAGCAATATAATGCCGGATTAGACTTTGGTTTTTTCGAAGGCCGCCTAAGTGGTTCGGTAGATATGTATTATAAAACGACCAAGGATTTATTGCAGGATATTGAAATTGGTCCATCAAACGGATTTACAAGTATCACCATTAATAGGGGATCTATTGTGAACCGGGGATTGGAGTTTATGTTGAATGGTGCACTGATCGAGAAAAAAGATTTTACGCTCGATCTTGGAGCAAATATCTCCTTTAACCGCAATAAAGTGAGGCCCCTGGGGCTGCCAACCAGCACGGTATGGATCGATGGCCAGGAACAGCAGCGCGAATTGTTCTATGGTGGCAAAGTTTCAACCGGTACTTACTTTAAGCAACCCGCCAATATATTTATGGTTGACGAGGCCATGGGCTTGTTCTGGGGCTGGCAAACCAATGGTATTTATCAGGATGCTACCCAAGCCGGTGAAGGAGCTACTTTTGATGGTAATCCAAACCAGGCCGGTGACGTGATTTTTGTTGATCAAAACAATGATGGTAATATCGATGACCTGGATAAGACTATTATAGGTAATCCAAATCCTGATTTTGTTTATGGCTTTAATATTGATGTTCGATACAAGCGTTTTACCTTAAGTGCCTTATTTGAGGGGGTGTACGGTGCCGATGTTGTTAACGCCTACAATATGGAGCTGGCTTACGCCGAAGGACGTGGAACCAATATACTGGTTGATGCCTATAAACAAGCCTGGCGCGAAGATGCCCCATCTAATGCCTATCCACGTATTGGCTATAATCTGAATCAGTACCTGACCGATCGTATCGTGGAGGATGGTAGCTACCTGCGTTTAAATAACCTGACTGTAGGATATGATGTGCCCACCAAGTGGACCAATAACCTGATAAGCAATGCACGTGTGTATGCATCGGGTCGTAACCTGTTTACCATTACCGACTATAGTGGATATAACCCGCAGATTACCAGTTTTATGAATGATGGATCTATCATGGGTGTCGACTGGGTAGGAACGCCTAATGCGCTTACATTTTTGTTGGGTGTAAACCTTACGTTTTAATCCAAAATACTAGAATAATGAAGAGATTATATAAAATTATACTGAGTTGTTTTTTGGCTACCATGATGGTTAGCTGTACTTTGGATGAAGATCCTAAGTTTCCATCAGGCCAAAATTTATATCAAACCATTGATGGCAGCAATACAGTGCTCAATGGTTGTTATGCCTCCCTGGCGAGTTTTAATTATTATGGTGCCGATTTACTACACCTAACTTATTTTTCATCCGGTCTGTATAATAGTAATCGGGATGCAACCTTGCTCGACATAGCAGCCTTAAAGGCATCACCGTCCTTAAATTTTGTCGAAAATGTGTGGCAGGCATCTTATCAGGCCATTGGGCGCACCAACGATTTGATTACCCACTTGGAGGACGTGAATCTAAATAACCCCGCTGAGCAGGATAATATTCTGGGGCAGGCTTATTTCATCAGGGGCCTTGTATATTTTAATTTAGTACGCATATATGGTGGAGTGCCTTTAATCACTAAGAATCCGACCATTGAAACGATGAACCAGCCCAGAGCGACAGCAGAAAGCGTTTATGAGCAGATAATTGCAGATTTGGACAGCGCATCTGTTAAAATGAAAGAGGTGGGCGAGCAAACACCGGGGCGTCCTGCAAAAGGAGCAGCTAACATGTTGTTGGCTAAAGTGTATATGACTTTAGCCGGTAATAAAAGTGCCGATCAAACCGACTATTGGCAAAAAGCCTATAACCATGCTATTAAAGCATACGAAAAGTATAGCCTGGTTGATGATTACCATAGCTTGTGGATTGAGGCTACCGCTAATAATACGGTCGAATCGGTTTTTGAAATACAGGGTAATGTCGAAAACTCCTTGCGCTTGTATCAGTTGTTTACGCCTTCAAATGGAAATATTGGCCGCTCGGTATGGGGTCGCATCAAGCCGAATCTGGAGTGCTACGATATGCACAATGAGCGTTATACCTTAACCGATGAAGGTGGTAATGTGCTTAGCCAGGATCCGCGCCTTGCCGCCACCTTTTTGTCAGAATGGCCCAAATACAATAACGCCGGTCAAGCCACTAATATTAAGTCATATCCGTTTTTTACCAGACGCGGCAACAAAGACAAAAGTTACCCATGGTTAAACAAGTATTATATCAAGGAACATGAGCGTGCAAGTTACGATACGAATATGAACTTCGTTGTTATGCGTTATGCCGATTTGCTGCTGATGCTGGCTGAAATAGAGAATGAACTGAATGGTCCGGCCAATGCGTATCAATACGTTAATCAGGTATTGGCAAGAGCCCGTCGGTCGGGCGAAGAGGCCCAGAGTGAACCGGCCGATTGGTTAGGTCTGACCCAGGAAGAGTTCAGAGCGGCTATCATGTTCGAATACCGGTATGAGCTCTTGGGCGAAGGGCATGAGTGGTTTAACGATCGCCGGAGAGGTTATGAATACTTCAAAGCCAATGTGATTGATGTGCATAATAACCATGGGCTTTATGAGTTTGATAACGCAAGGGATGTGTTGTTGCCCGACGATGAGCGTAATATGTTGATGCCAATACCACAATCAGAAATTACGGCCAACCCTAATATTAGTGCGGCCGATCAAAATCCTGGTTACTAAGTATACTGATTTATACATTAAGGATGTCCAAAAGCATTAGTATTTCTCGCAAAAGTGCGCAAAGAAGGAATATAGTGAAGAAAGCAAAGTGATCGCGAAATGCTTAGCGATCCTTGCGTGAAGGTTTGTATTTGGACACCCTCAATTGTAACATTCACCTGTCAAAATAAGAAAGATGATTAAATTGAAATATATAGGAATCTACTTGCTTGTGATTTTTATGTTTGGTTGGGGCTGTCAGCCTTCAACTGAAGATACACGGGTTTATCAGGATGCCTCAGTGCCGGTTCAGCAAAGGGTTGACGACCTTTTAAGCCGCATGACACTGGAAGAGAAAGTGGCGCAGATGTGTCAGTATGTAGGCCTGGATCACATGCGTCAGGCAGAGCAAAACCTGACCAAGGAACAAATGGAGAAAAGCGATGCACAAGGCTTTTACCCCGACCTGCATTCCAGTGATGTGGAAAGACTGGTTGAACAAGGTTTGATAGGTTCATTTCTGCATGTTGTGGACGTAAAGGAGGCGAATTACCTGCAACGCCTGGCGCAAAAGAGCCGTTTGCAAATTCCTCTGTTGATTGGTATTGATGCCATCCACGGCACGGCATTGGTTAATGGGGCCACCGTTTATCCTACGCCCATCGGACTGGCCAGTACCTGGGATACGGCACTGGTAAAAAAGATGTCGGTTGAAACGGCCAAAGAGATGCGGGCCACCGGTGCGGCCTGGACTTTTACGCCTAACGTGGATGTGGCACGCGAAGCCCGTTGGGGGCGCGTGGGCGAAACCTTCGGCGAAGACCCTGTGCTGGTGTCTGAAATGAGTGTGGCCATGATCGAAGGCTTACAACACACCAACCATCCCGATAGTTTTAACGTGATTGCTTGCGCCAAGCATCTGATTGCCGGCAGTGAGTCGGTGAACGGGCTTAATGGTGCACCTACCGATTTATCAGAACGCATCATCCGCGAAATTTTTCTGCCGCCCTACAAAGCCGCCGTTGATGCCGGTGTGTTTTCGGTGATGACGGCTCATAATGAGTTAAACGGTATTGCCTGTCATGCCGATAAGTGGATGATGACGGACGTGCTGCGGGACGAATTAGGCTTTGATGGTTTTATCGTGAGCGACTGGATGGATATTGAACGTCTGGCCACCCGTCATTTTGTGGCCGAAAACCAAACGGAGGCCTGTTTTCAAACCATCGAGGCCGGAATGGATATGCATATGCACGGACCCGATTTTTTAAAGCCGGTGATGCAACTGGTAGAGCAGGGTCGTCTTACCGAAGAGCGGATCAACGAAAGTGTACGCCGTTTGCTGGAAGCTAAATTTCGTTTGGGCTTATTCGAAAATCCATTTGCCGATGAAGAAAAAGTGGCTGATATCTTATTTAATACGGAGCATCAGAAAACAGCCCTTGAAGCCGCTCAAAAATCAATTGTTCTGTTGAAGAATGATGACTTACTGCCGCTTAAAAAGGGACAGTATAAAAAGATATTCGTTACCGGACCCAACGCGCACAACGAAACTATTTTAGGTGATTGGGCCTGGAAGCAACCTGTAGATAATACCATTACTGTGCTTGAAGGCTTAAAGCAGGCCGATCAAGCGGCCCGTTTCGATTATCTGCCCGTGGGCGATAACCCCAAAGATGTCACTAAAGCACATGTGCGTGAAGCACAAGCACGTGCTAAAATGGCCGATCTGGCCATCGTGGTGGTGGGTGAAAACTCTTACCGCTGGGAGTGGGATAAAAAAACTTGTGGCGAAAACTCGGCCCGTGCTGACATTAGCCTGGGCGGATTGCAGCAGGAGCTGGTGGAGTCTATTTATGCCTCAGGCACACCAACCATTGTGATTTTGGTGAATGGCCGTCCGCTGGCTACCGAATGGATCGATAATCATATACCGGCCATCGTCGAAGCTTGGGAACCAGGAAGTTTTGGTGGACAGGCCGTGGCTGAGGTGATTTATGGCGATGTCAATCCATCGGGTAAACTGCCGATTACCATTCCGCGTAGCGTGGGACATCAGTTATCGGTTTATAACCACAAGCCATCGCATTATTTTCATAAGTATGTCGATACCAAGTCAACACCATTATATCCCTTTGGACACGGGTTAAGTTATTCCACATTCGTGTATCAAAACCTGAGTATTTCCAAAGAGACCATCCGTCCGGATGAAAATTTGCTTGCACAGGTTGAAGTGAGCAATACATCGGCTATCGATGGCGAGGAAATCGTACAGCTTTACGTGAACGATAAATATTGCCGGATTACACGTCCGGTTAAAGAACTGAAAGGGTATAAGCGGATACACCTTAAGGCCGGTGAAACAAAGCGGGTGAGCTTTACCATTACACCGCAGATGCTACAGTATCTGGATGCCAACTTTCAACCCACCATTGATGCAGGCGAGTTCAGTGTCATGGTTGGAGGCTCATCGGCCAATACGCAATTGTTAACAATACCTTTTAATGTTAAGTAGTTGTCAATGAAATTTATAGCTTTATTAATTATACTGTCCATGGGTGCACTGAGAGGTGCTCCCATGCTTAAGGCGCAAGGCGCTAATCAGTACGCTTATCAGCCACAGTCGGTTAAACGGATTTTTATGGCCAAGGCCTATGCCGGTCAATCGTTTCAATTAATGTCTGCCGATGGCAAGATTGTTTACAGCGGACAGCTCAGCCAATCGCAAAAATGGCCACAGTCCGGTACTGAAGTATGTTATGCCGATTTAAGCGGGTTTACTTCGGCCGGTCAATACGAATTAGTGGTGGATGGCCATAAGGCCCATGTGCCTGTCACCATTAAGGGTGATAGTTATAAAACCCTGGGACAGGCGCTGGTGAAGTCGTATTACATGGCACGCGTATCTGAGCCAATCAAAGAGGAGTATGCTGGTGTTTATGCCCGTCCGCTTGGTCATGCCGACACAAAAGTGAAAATACATGCCTCAGCCGCTTCTGCAGCGCGTCCTGAAGGAACCATTATTTCATCGCCGGGTGGCTGGTACGATGCAGGTGATTACGGCAAGTACATTGTTAACTCGGGTATCACCACTTATTCTTTACTTCATTTATGTGAGTTGTTTCCCCAATACAGTGCCGCCATCGCCTTGAATATTCCCGAAAGTGGCAATGGCGCTTCGGATGTACTCAACGAAGCCATTATCAACCTGAAATGGATGTTGACCATGCAAGATCCAAACGATGGGGGTGTGTATCATAAATTAACGAGCAAACGATTCTGTGGCATGGTTATGCCTCATAACGATCCGCTTGAACGTTACGTGGTGATGAAAACAACGGCCGCCACGCTCGATTTTGCAGCTACCATGGCCAAAGCCTACCGCGTCATCAAACCGTTTGAAAAGCAATATCCGGGTTTGGCTGATCAGTGTTTGAAAGCGGCCAATGAAGCCTGGTTGTGGTGCGAAAAAAATCCGGCCATCCTCTATCAGCAGCCGGACGATATCAGTACAGGAGAGTATAAAGACAAGGATATCAGTGATGAGTGGTTTTGGGCCGCTGCCGAAATGTATCTGGCAACCGGATTAAACAAGTACAAGGGCCACATGAATAGTAAGGAGCAGGATTTTATTGTGCCACAGTGGGGTAATGTCAATGTGCTAGGTTTATACAGCTTGCAACAAGCGGATCAGTTACCAAAAGCCGGTGAGAAAGCCCTACTTAAAATGGCGGATCGCTTGTATAAAGCCTACGATAATTCGGCTTATCGTATTTCTATCACAAAGTTCCCATGGGGGAGTAACAGCGAGTTAAGTAATCAGGGTATTTTGTTGATGCATGCCTATTTGCTTACCAAGGATGCAAAGTATTTAGCCGCATCGGATGCCTGTGTGAGCTATTTGCTTGGCGCCAATGCTTTGGGAAGGAGTTTTGTTACCGGCTTTGGCCATAATCCGCCCATGAATGTGCATGATCGTCGTTGCTCTGCCGATGCCATTGCTGATCCTATTCCGGGATTGTTGGCAGGTGGGCCATCGCGTCAGGCACCGCACGATTGCGGTGTTGAGGCTTATCCCTCAACTTTTCCTGCAATGAGCTATGTTGATTTGGAGTGCAGCTTTTCAACCAACGAAATTGCCATTAACTGGAATGCAGCTGCCAGTTTACTGGTTTTAGGCCTGGATGCCATTTATGTTTCAGAAAATTAAAATTATCCGTATGCAGATAAATAAAATTATCATAGGCCTGCTTTTGGTCGCTTGTTCCCTGCCGGTATTTTCGCAGGCAAAAAGCGATAAGCGCCCTAATATCGTGTTTTTCATAGCGGATGACATGACGCGCGATATGTTTAACTTCCTGCCGGAGAGTAAGGGGCGGAACCTAACGCCTAACCTGGATAAGCTGGTGGAGGAAGGGACCGTAATGATGGGGCAGCACGTGGCCGCCACGGTTTGTACACCCAGTCGTTTTAACGTGCTGACCGGCACCTACGCCAGCCGTGCCAACAACCCCCAGGTATTACAGCAGCTGAAGAAAAATGATGGTCAACGTGTGGTGGAGTGGAATACACACATCATGCCCGGAGATGCCAACCTGGCAAGTTTAATGAAAGCAGCCGGTTATAAAACGGGGGCCGTTGGTAAAAACCATGTGTACGAAGTGGAAGATTATGTGAAGATTCCGATTACCGCCGATGCCTCTGATAAAAAAGTGATGAAGCAGCAACGTGCTAACTACAAGGCTACACAGGCAGCTTATCAAGCTTGTGGTTTTGATTTTGCCGAGGGAATCTATTACGAGAACCCGGATTTTAACGGGCCCTGGGATTTGGCCGTTCACAACCTGGATTGGTCTACCGAGGCAGCCCTGGGATTTATTAAAGACTCCGGTGACGAACCTTTCTTTTTATATTTTGCCACTACCTTACCGCACGGACCACTGGAGGCTGAAAGAGCCTGGAATGCCGACCGGACCATTACACCCATCGGTAAGTTGGATAAAGCACCGGATGTGTTGCCGCATCAATCAACCATCCCAAAACGATTGAAGGCTGCCGGCCAGGAAGTGAATGATCGTAAAGCCAATTTATTATGGATGGATGATGCCTTGGGCGCTCTTGTTCAGAGTCTAAAAGATAAAGGTGTTTACGACAATACCATTATTTTCTTCTTCAACGATCATGGTCAGTATGCCAAGGGAACGGTTTACCAGGGCGCTACCGGTAATCCGAGTATCGTATGGAAGAAAGGCGGGTTCGAAGCCGGATCGAGTACGGATGCTTTGGTGTCGAACGTGGATTTCACCCCTACGATTCTGGATTTGGTTGGACAAAAATACAATGAAAAGGAGTTTGACGGTCGTAGTTTTGCCAGTGTGTTGGAAGGTAAAGAAGCCCGTGAACGTGGTTCTTTGTATTTCGAGATCGGTTATTCGCGAGGCGTCCGTAAGGGAAAGTATAAATACCTGGCCTTGCGTTATCCGCAGTGGGTTAAAAACCTGACAGCAGAGGAGCGTCAACAAATTTTGGATGATTATAACAAAAAGCTCAAAACACGGGGGAAAGCACCTAATAATACCGATCCGTCAAAGCCATTCGGGCATGTGCAGATCATACCCGGAGGTGGCGATGCCGAGTTCCCATCCACACAGCGATATCCGCATTATGCCGATGCCGATCAGTTGTACGATCTGGAGAAGGATCCTAACGAGAAGGTGAATCTCTATCATCATCCCGATTACCAGGACATCGTGAAAGAGATGCGTGCAGAACTTAAAAAGCACATCCAGTCTATTCCAGGCAGTTTTGGTGAGTTTAAAACAAAATAAGGATCTCAGTATTTCAAAATTATGGCTTCAGATAAAATTAAATTAAAAGAAAAAATTGGCTATGCTCTGGGCGATACCTCAGCTAATATTGCCTGGCGCGCCATCACCTCTTTTCTACTGGTTTTTTATACCGATGTATTCGGTATTTCGGCAGTGGCCGCCGGTGTATTGCTCCTGATTACGCGTTTGTCCGACGGGGTTACCGATGTAATCATGGGTATGATTGCCGACCGTACCAACACCAAGCATGGTAAGTTTCGACCCTGGATACTCTGGTCGGCTGTGCCTTTTGGTATTTTGTTAGTGCTGACCTTTTCAACGCCCGGCTTTGGTCCTACGGGTAAACTTATTTATGCCTACGTAACTTACATATTATTAACCCTGGTATATACCGCCAATAACGTGCCTTATTCGGCCTTAATGGGTGTGATGACAGCCGATCAGAAAGAACGCACGTCGCTTTCTTCTTTTCGTTTCGCGGGTGCTTACTTCGGTGGCATCATTGCGCAGGGTTTATTGATTTACCTGGTTTTGTTTTTGGGTGGTGGCGATGAAAGTAAAGGTTATCAGTACTCCATGTACGTGTTGGCCGGTTTGTTAGTGGTCTTCCTGTTGGTAACGTTTTTCACCACGCGCGAGCGTGTGCCGGCACCAAAGAATCAGCAATCATCAGTATGGCACGACCTATCCGATTTAATTAAAAATAAGCCCTGGCTTATTCTGCTGGTCGTAGGTTTTCTATTCGTAACTTTTAATTCCATCAAGCAGGGAATTACTGTTATCTATTTCAAGCGCTTTGTTGGGAATGAACTACTGGCGGCCTCTTACATGGTGGTGTTGCTGGTTGTTTCCATGGTTGCGGCTTTGGTAACAACGCCTCTGGCAAATTATTTCGGGAAGAAACGTTTATTTATCTATGTGATGCTGTTTTCGGGTATCACCACCGGGCTTATTCACCTGGCCGGGCCGCAGGATACAGTCCTGGTATTTGTGTTGGGTTCGCTGGCCGAATTCGGAGCGGGTATCATGCCGGTGTTGTTCTTTGCAATGCTGGGCGATTCAGCCGATTACTCGGAATGGAAACATAACCGTCGGGCCACAGGATTGATCTATTCGGCTGGTACCTTTGCCATGAAATTTGGTGGCGGTGTGGCCGGTGCCATCATCGGTTTTGTATTGGGTGGATATGGTTATGATGGTATGAACGAGCAAACCATTCCGGCAGCTCTTCCGGGTATAAAACTATTAATGAGTTGGATTCCTTCCATTTTCATGGTGCTGTCTGTTGTGGCGATGATTGCTTACCCGCTTTCTTCGGCCAAGATGAAAGACATTGAAAAGGATCTTTCAGTGAATAGAGAGCAGGAGGGTGAGGCACCCATTAAGGTGACCGAAGGCACAGGCGAAGTGAGTGCCCTAACTGTGTAGTTGATTAGTAATACGATTTATAAAAAGGACAATGAAACGAGCCATTCGAGCGTCTTTCTTAAATAGGGGAATGAGTGTATTGGCGAGTTCCATGTGGCAATTAAAAAACAAATTATAGACACATGAAGTACGGATATTTTGACGATATAAACAGGGAGTATGTAATAACGAACCCTGAAACACCATGGCCATGGATTAATTATTTAGGTAACGAGGATTTCTTTTCGTTGATTTCAAATACGGCAGGCGGGTATAGCTTTTATAAAGATGCCAAATTCCGTCGCCTGACCCGTTACCGCTATAACAACGTGCCGATGGACAATGGCGGTCGTTATTTTTACATTAAGGATGGCGATACAGTATGGTCGCCGGGTTGGAAACCGGTTAAAACGCCTTTGGATAGCTATGAGTGCCGCCATGGTATGAGCTACACGAAAATCATCGGTTCAAAAAATGGCGTGAAAGCGGAGAATCTTTTTTTTGTGCCTTTGAAAACCTGGGCCGAAGTGCAAAAGGTGAAGCTGACGAACGAGAGTAGTGAGGTTAAGAAACTGAAATTATTCTCATTCATGGAGTGGTGCCTTTGGAATGCCGAGGACGATCAGAACAACTTGCAGCGTAACCTGTCCACCGGTGAGGTAGAGATTGACGGTTCAACCATTTATCACAAAACAGAATACAAAGAGCGCCGCAATCATTATGCCTTTTACCATGTCAATGCCCCTATTCAGGGTTTCGATACCGATCGGGAGACTTTTGTAGGATTGTACAACGAATTTTCAGGCCCTAAAGCCGTGTTGGAAGGACAGCCCGGTAATTCAGAGGCACACGGTTGGTCGCCCATCGCATCGCATTACCTGGAGGTGGAGTTGCAACCGGGTGAGAGTAAAGAATTCGTGTTTGTACTGGGTTACATCGAAAATCCTGAAGACCAGAAGTGGGAGAGTAAAGGCGTGATTAACAAAGTGCCTGCCAAGGCCGTTATCGAGAAGTTTGATACGGTAGAAAATGTGGAGAGCGCACTAAATGATTTAGCCGACTACTGGAATAAGCTGCTGAATGTTTATCAGCTCGAAAGTGGCGATGATAAGCTCAACCGCATGGTAAACATATGGAACCAATACCAGTGTATGGTTACCTTCAACATGTCGCGCTCGGCGTCTTTCTTCGAAGTAGGTATTGGCCGTGGAATGGGCTTCCGCGATTCTAATCAGGATTTGATTGGTTTTGTGCATCAAATACCGGAACGCGCCAAAGAGCGCATCATCGATATTGCCTCCACGCAGTTTGAGAATGGCGGAGCTTATCATCAATATCAGCCATTAACCAAGCGTGGGAACGATGCCATCGGTGGTAATTTTAACGACGACCCGCTTTGGTTGATCTTATCAACCACGGCTTACATCAAGGAAACAGGTGATTTTTCCATCTTGGAGGAGCAGGTACCTTTCGATAATGATGAGCAAAAGGCCCAAAGCTTGTTTGAACACCTGAAGCGTTCGCTCTATTTTACCGTTAATAATAAGGGTCCTCATGGCTTGCCATTGATTGGCCGTGCCGATTGGAATGACTGTCTGAACCTCAATTGTTTCTCAACCAATCCCAATGAATCATTCCAAACCACCGGAAATAAAGAAGGTGGTCAGGCCGAATCGCTTATGATTGCCGGATTGTTTGTGGTATATGGTCGCGATTTTATTCAGTTGTGCCAGCAGATCGGAAAGAGTGAAGAAGCCGCTGAGGCCCAAAAACAAGTGGATGCCATGGTGGAAGCCATCAAAACACATGGCTGGGATGGAGAATGGTTCTTGCGTGCCTACGATTATTACGGTAATAAAGTAGGAAGCGAAATCAATGAAGAAGGTAAGATTTTTATCGAGTCGCAGGGCTGGTGTACCATGGCAGGAATTGGCAAAGAAGAGGGCCTATGTGAGAAGGCTTTGGATGCCGTGAAGGAGCGCCTGGATTGTGAATATGGCATAGTGCTTAACAACCCGGCCTTCACTAAGTATGTGATTGAGTACGGCGAGATATCTACTTATCCGAAAGGATACAAGGAAAATGCCGGTATCTTCTGTCATAACAACCCGTGGATTATGATTGGTGAAACGGAAATAGGTCGTGGTGAGCGTGCTTGGGAATATTACCAGAAGATTTGTCCGTCGTACCTGGAAGAGATTAGCGAACTGCATAAGACCGAACCGTATGTGTATTCGCAAATGATTGCCGGTAAGGATGCCTACAAGCCCGGTGAGGCCAAAAATTCGTGGTTAACCGGAACGGCTGCCTGGAATTTTTATGCTATTTCGCAGTATATCTTAGGCATTAAACCCGATTACAACGGCTTGTGTATCGATCCATGTCTCCCTCAGTCATTAGGTGAATACACGGTTAAGCGTGTGTTCCGTGGTGTTAACTACGAAATCACGGTTAAATCAGGTCCTAAAGGCAAAGGGGTGAAGACCATGACCATCGATGGCGAAGTGGTTGCGGGTAATATCATTCCTGTTGGAACGCCCGGCGAAACCAAGCGGGTAGTGGTAGAATTATTTTAAGTTTCTAAAAGAATAAGTTATGAGCTTTAAATTCAAAAATTTAGTATTGGCTTTAATGGCTGTTTGCAGTTTGTCTGTAAAGGCACAGGAAAAGACCAATGTATTATTCATAGCCGTAGATGATCTTAAGCCCCTCTTAGGGGCTTATGGTCATGATCAACTTCAAACTCCTCATATCGATGCCCTGGCCAAAGAAGGGGTGGTGTTTACTAATGCCCATTGTCAGCAGGCCGTTTGCGGGCCATCGCGTGCAAGTATTTTTACGGGTATGCGCCCGGATTATACGGGTGTAAGGGATTTGAAGACACGCATGCGCGATGTGAATCCGGATATCCTGTCCATGCCCCAGTATTTCCGTCAAAACGGATATGCCACGGTGGCAGTGGGTAAGATTTACGATCCGCGTTGTGTGGATAAGCAATATGATGGCCCCTCGTGGAGCATCCCGTATAGCGAAAGCGCAAAATATACTTACCCCGAAGCTTATGGCGAGCCGGGCCTGTCGTATTATGCGTTGAAGGAAAACCAGTTGAGAGTTAGAGAACTGGAACAGGAGGCGGCCGAAAAAGGCATCAAAAATGTACATAAGTATGTATCCGATCGCTTTAAGCCATCGACCGAATGTGCCGATGTGCCCGACGAAGCCTATATGGATGGTCAGATTGCCAACAACGGTATTCGCTACATGAATGAATTGGCCAAAGCCGATGAGCCATTTTTTCTGGCTGTGGGTTTTAAACGGCCTCACCTGCCGTTTGCAGCCCCTAAAAAATACTGGGATCTGTACAACAGGGAAGATATACAGGTGGCAACTTATCGCGAGGCGGTTAAAAATGGGGTCGACATCGCCTATCATAAATCGGGCGAGTTATACTCCTACACCGATATACCGCCGCTGACTTCGTTCTCTGATATTTTCACCGATAACCTGCCCGATGAAAAGCAGAAAGAGCTGATACATGCCTATTATGCCAGCATCTCTTTCGTGGATGCACAGGTGGGTAAGCTGATGGCTAACCTGAAGGCCAAAGGACTGGATAAGAATACAGTTATTGTGCTGTGGGGCGATCATGGCTGGCACTTAGGCGATCATTCGCTGTGGTGTAAGCACACTAATTTCGAGCAGGCAACACGCGTGCCTTTGATCATCAAAAAGCCCGATGGAGCCAGTGGCGCTAATGCGCATCCGGTGGAAGCATTGGATGTGTTTCCAACACTTTGCGAGGCAACAGGTTTGCCAATCCCTTCGCAATTACAGGGTAATAGCCTGATGCCGGTTTTTACCAAGGCAAAAGCGAAAGTAAAAGAGTATGCTATTTCGCAGTTCGGACGAGGCAAAACACAGGGTTACTCTTTGCGTACCGGGCGTTACCGTTTGACCCTTTGGATGAAAGACGACTGGCATACCGACCAGCCTCTTAATAAGCGCTTGATTGTGGCCGGAGAACTGTACGATTATCAAAATGATCCGCTTGAAACAGAAAATTATTATCAGCATGCGGATTATAAAAAGATCAAAGCTGAACTGATGCAGCTCTTTGAAGCTTTTGCAAACAAGCAAAATCAAGAAATTAGTAGTCTTCGAGAAGGAAATATTTCTGATGCTGTAACGAAAGCATCAGATTTGTCCTTCAAGCCGGAGTTGACGAAAAACTGGAAAGCAGTTGTGCGTAAAGGGGCCGAGGCCAATTTTCAGCTTGAGGGAAAGAAGCTGTTGGTAGATGTGAAAAAACCGGGTGCAAAACCATGGGATCTGGCATTGGTATACAATGGTCAGCTGGAGTTAAAGGAAGGTCAGACCATCGTGTTCACTTTTGATTATGCCGGGCCGGAGCTAAAAATAGGAATGGGCCCCGTGAACGAAAAAAGAGTGGCCAGGGTAGTTAAGGCATCCCAAAAGTTAAAGCTGCGGACTGCTGAAATGGAGATAACAGCCAACGGTGCCTGGCCCATGAAAATGCTATTCTTGGAAACAGGCCATTACGAAATAGGAGAGATAACAGTTAGCCTTCGATAAATTCTGACACATGAAATATTCTATATTATTTAGTTTAGTTTTACTTGCGCTATTGAGCGCGTGTTCAACAACTCAAAATAGCGATACGGACGAAATATCCATCGAACGGGTGGCAGGAGCCAAGCAACGCAACGTCATCTTTATCCTTACGGACGATCACCGTTACGATTACATGGGCTTCACCGGTAAGGTACCCTGGCTCGAAACACCGCAGATGGATCAGCTGGCCAGTGAAGGAGCCTATATGAAAAACGCCTTTGTGACAACCTCTTTGTGCTCACCCAGCCGCGCCAGTATTTTAACGGGTCAGTATTCGCACGTGCATACCATCGTGGATAACGTGGCGCCCGATCCAGGTAACCTGGTTTATTTCCCACAGTATCTGCAAAAGGCAGGCTACCAAACCAGTTTCTTTGGTAAATGGCACATGGGCGATGAGCACGATGACCCGCGTCCCGGCTTCGACCATTGGGAAAGCTTTAAAGGTCAGGGCGAGTATTATGCTCCTAACCTGAATATTAATGGAGAGCGTGTACAGTACGATTCAACGACTTATATTACCGATTTATTAACCGAGCATGCTATTGACTGGTTGGATAAGCGGGATGAAGAAAAGCCATTTTTTATGTACTTATCGCATAAAGCCGTCCATGCCTTGTTTAAGCCGGCCAAACGTCACGATGGCGTGTACGATGGTAAAAAAATTGAACGACCGTCTACTTACACCCAAACGATTGGTGATGAGTATAAGGATTTGAAATGGCCCGAGTGGGTGAAACAACAGCGTCATAGCTGGCATGGTGTGGATTACATGTACCACGATCAGAACGGGACTTTCGATCAGAACCTGCAGAAGTATTGCGAAACACTGCTTGGTGTGGATGAAAGCATCGGCTCTGTGATGGCCTGGTTGAAGGAAAATGGCCTGGATGAGTCCACCATGGTGATTTACATGGGTGATAACGGCTTTAGCTGGGGCGAGCATGGCCTGATTGACAAGCGTCATTTTTACGAAGAATCGGTTAAAGTACCCATGCTGATCCGTTGTCCCGAGATATTTAAAGGCGGTAAGAATATCGAACGCATGGTACAGAACGTGGATGTGGCACCAACGATTCTGGAATGTGCCGGGGTGAAGAAGCCGGATTACATGCCTGGTAAATCAATGGTTCAACTTTTAAAAGGCAACGAAGAAGGTTGGCGCACACGCGTGTATTACGAGTATTTCTGGGAATACGATTTCCCGATGACGCCAACCGTATTTGGTGTGCGTACCGATCGTTACAAATACATGCGTTATCAGGGTATCTGGGACCAGAATGAATTATACGACATCATTAACGATCCGGATGAAAAATACAACCTGATGGGCGACCCGGAACATGCCGATGTGGCCAAGCAACTGGCTTCCGACCTTTACGACTGGTTGGAGCAAACGCATGGAATGAATATTCCGTTAAAGCGCACCGTTAAAAATCCTTATGGCGATTATCGTCATCCAAAACAGTATTAATTGACAGGGGATGTACGAAATTTAAGTTTCACGCTAATATAGCCAACTATTACACAGAGGTCGCAAGTTATAGAATTTTGTTTTCAATACTTTGCGACCTTTGTGTTTGTCTGACTTCTCGAGTGATCTTTATGTTTTGGGGCATCCTCTTTTTTTTCTTTTGCAATGCAACTAAACAAATTATTAACAGGACTTGTGCTGGCGAGCGGATTATTATTCGCCTGCCACAAACCAATCGAGAAAAAGCAGCCAAACATTCTTTTCTTTCTCGTGGATGATATGGGTTGGGCCGATGTGGGTTACAATGGTTCCCAATTTTATGAAACACCTCATATTGATCAGTTAGCCGGCGAGGGAATGGTATTCAGTAACGCCTATGCCACGCATCCCCGCTGCGTACCTTCGCGTTATTCCATCATCACGGGTAAATATCCCGCCAGGGCACAAATGCCCGGTCCGGGCGAAGGTAAGCTGAATGTGCGCCCGGGTGATGAAGGGAAACTAAAGACGGATGAGCAAACCATCGCTTCAGCCTTGAAAGAGGCCGGTTATGCCACCTTCTTTGCCGGTAAATGGCACCTGGCTACCTCAGGTACAATGCCTCAGGATGTGGGCTTTGATGTGAATATTGCCGGTGGCCATGCTGGTTCTCCAATATCCTACTTTTATCCCTATAACGAGGGTCCTCAAAAGGGAAAAAAGGCACCCATCGAAGGCTTAGAAGATGGTGTGGAAGGCCAATACCTGACGGATCATTTAACGGATAAGACCATCGATTGGCTTAAGCAGCAACATAACGAGGAGCCCGATCAACCATTTTTTGCCTTTGTATCGCATTACGCCGTACATGAGCCTTTGCATGGTAAGCCCGAACACGTTGAAAAGTTCAGGAAAAAGCTCTCGACCATGACCTACGAAGGCGAGGCCTTTGTGGAAGAAGGTGCGGGCACGACGAAAATGCATCAGGATGACCCGGAATACGCAGCTCTGATCTATAGCATGGATGAGAGTCTGGGGCGCATCTTGAAAACCGTTGAAGAGATAGGCGAGGCCGACAATACGGTGGTCATCTTCTTTTCTGATAACGGCGGCTTGTCCAACCGTGGGTTTAATCCCCGACGAGTGGCCACATCCAACTATCCGCTGAGGGCAGGCAAAGGGCATCTCTACGAGGGAGGGGTTCGCGAGCCCATGATTGTTAAGTGGCCGGGTACGGTAGCGGCCGGTTCTGTATCCAAAGAGGTGGTGACTGGAACAGATTTCTTCCCATCTATACTCGATATGGCCGGTCAGCAGTTAAAGCCGCGGGCGCATCAGGATGGTGTGAGTTTTATGGCTGCACTGAGGCAACAGAATGCACCCACTAGCGAGCGGCCAATTTTCTGGCATTCGCCTGTCGATCGTCCGCATGCCACCGGTGATTCCAATTGTACAGCTGTTCGTAAAGGGCGTTACAAGCTCATTGAGTTTTACGATACCAATACCGTTGAGCTGTATGATTTGAGCAGCGATTTGGGCGAAACAAAGAATCTGGCCGCGGAACTTCCCGAAGTGCGCGATCAATTGCTCAAACTGATACATGACTGGCGACGCGAAGTGAATGCCTATGTAAAATAGAGAGGTGAAATATGCTCAGGATGGCAATAATGAATATCTGCCTGGAATACTTGTCTATGGGGATTCAATTAATTAGTTGCTGGTGCGAGCAGACAACTTCATCCTTTAAACAACTTCTGTATTTAAACGCCTGCTTGGTTAATTTCCTGGCGGGCTTTTTTTGTTAGAAATAAGTTTAGAGCATACATATTTAGATGAAAACTACTTCAATGGAAGAAGCACCAATGCGGCGGCTGAATCATTTAATGCTAAAATCAAAGACTTCAGAAGACAATTCAGAGGTGTTAAGGATGTCAACTTTTTCCTCTACCGTCTCTGCAAAATTTATGCTTAGACCCAGAATTTGCACCTGATCCCCGTTTGCGCATAAAAAAACCCTGTAAGTTTTGACTTACAGGGTTTTGCTTTAATTTGCTGTTTTGCTCAGCGGAGAGAGAGGTAAGAGAACCTCTCTTCGTATTTTGTTATATATCAATATCATAAGTACTTTAAAATTTTAACTGGCTACGTTTTAGTCACAAAAACCAACTACGCCATAAACCAGTCAAAACCTACAATATTTCAGGTTCTAATTTACACCTTTTAATTGAAAGTGCAATACGCTGTTTTTTGTTCCATAGTGTATTGTGAAAAATGCCTTGAAATTCAATCGTAATAAGTCGCTGTGTTTAGCCATAACGATGGCTTTTGTATTAATTAATAATTATCAAAAAAATGGAACAAAAGACAGAGCGATTTATTAAGAAGGTTGAAAATGCATTTGCATCAGGAACGGTTCGTATTAGCCAATTTGAAAACCTAACAAATGAATGGAAGCAGTTAATTTATTTTCAATGCTACCAGGATGATGATGCAAAACAGGTTCACCGCAGATTAAATCATCTAAAATTGACGGTACAATGGTATCAGAGACAGTTCAATACTCAACAAAACAAGAACTTATCTGACTTTTTTCAAATCATGATTCAATTCGTAAGTGTTGAGTTAGAGAGTCTTTCAATTTATACAGATGATAACAAAATGACAGTAGACACAAAAGAGACAATTGGTGATGAATTTAGTTGGACAGGTAAAAAACGTGACTTAATTGAGCTTGCGTGTTCTTTAAAGGAAGCCAATTGTATAAATAGTGGAAATGTTAGTTTACAGAAGTTAGTTGAGCTTTTTGAGTCTATTTTTGACATTGAACTAAAAAGTTTTAATTCAGAGCTTTCAAAAATGGCAGTTCGTAAACCTTTGAAAAACAATGTTCAAAGAGCTTATTTTTTAAATGAATTGGCAGGTAAGTTCAATGATAAAATGCTTAAAAAGTAATAAATCATACACCACTTGATACACAAGTAGGGTTCAAAAGTCTTTCCATGTTATCAACTTTGTTCCGAATTATAAAGTAAGGACATGAACGTAATAACAATTGAATCCGAAGCTTATAAAGCTCTTATAGACAAATTAGATTCCCTTTTTCAATTTATTAATTTGAATCAACAAGTGTTTAATCCAGATGAAGCGTGGGTTGACGGTGAAGACGTGTGTACGTACCTACGTATTAGCATACGGACTTTACAGAGGTTGCGCAAAAGTGGTAAAATCACTTATTCGACATTGGGCGGTAAAACCTATTATTCTATTGCGGAATTAAAGAAGCTGCTTGAAAGCCGAAAAGTACGCAGTGCTGTGGAGTCGGTAGATGAGCTTTGTGATGTTTATAAAGAACGCATCGATAGCCTACAGGGTAAGACAAAGTATGATTTATAAATGTATTGTATACCAGGAAATACGACAAAGTAATGATAGTTTACCTCTCCGGAATAAATAAGGAAACCGACATTAAGGAAATTCATGGGTTAAAAATCTATTTGTTGAATTTGGGTTGTACTGTTATCAGCCCGGAAGATAAAGAGCTTGATAAACTTAATTGGTCAGAGAATATCAGACTAAGGTTAAGCTTTATTCAAAGTAGTAGCACGATTTATATGCTACCCGACTGGAAAGAGAGCTTGATGGCACGAATTGAGTTGACAGCAGCGATGGATGATAAGATGCCTCTTTGTTTTTCACCAGAAGATATTAGAGGATTATTAACCACCCTTGACGGCTAATATGGTTTGGGCAGGGTTGAACAAGGGCAGCCCTGCCATTTTTTAGAAACATATCGAAGAAACAATTATGACAAAAAAGCAAAAGATAGTAGCAAAGATTAATAATGTAAGCATTATGCTGATTGATGGTGCAGATAAACTTGTACCAATAAAACCGATTTGCGAAGCGTTGGGTATTAATCACAGTAACCAGATAGTAAAAGTCCAAAAGGATGAAATATTGGGTTCAGTTGGAGTGCTCAGCACTACAACTGGAAGTGATGGAAAAAAGTACGAGATGTTTTGTTTGCCCTATATGTATGCTTTGGGCTGGCTTTTTACCATTAACCCAAAGAACGTCAAAGCAGAAGCCAAGGAAACCATTCTTAAATACAAAATGGAATGTTATACAGCTTTATTTAATCACTTTTCCGACCAATCGGAATTTCTGGAGCAAAAGCAAAAAGTACTGGAAAAACAAATGGAAGAAGTTGAACGCATTCGAAATGATTACACTAAAACAAAGAACCAGTTTAATGAAGCCAGAAAAGCGCTCAATGAAGTTAAGGAAATGACCTTTGAGGAATGGCAATTAAACAAACGACAATTGACTTTAGATTTTAAAAATTAAACTGGCAGCATACATGGATGCAAACAAGGTTATTGAGCAAATAAACGACCATATTCTAAGTGTTGTCGAAAATTTTATAGAGTTAAAACAAAGGGGCAGTAACTTTATGGGTTGCTGCCCTTTTCATAACGAAAAAACACCATCGTTGAGTGTAAACCCGGCAAAGGGTATTTTTAAATGTTTTGGCTGTGGCAAAGGTGGTAATGCCATTGAATTTATTAAAGAGCATGAAGGCGTTGATTTTAAAGAGGCAGTCGAGATTGGTGCGAAGAAGCTGAGAATGGACTTTCAATGGAAGCATAGTTCTAATTTTGATGAAATAAAGTATAAGCATGAAGAGAGTTTGAAAATAGCGTGTACCGTGATTGAGAAGTTCTTTCTGGAACAGGTCAGCCAAAAGGAAGCGCAACTGTACATTGAAGAACGCAAACTTGCTATTCCCAAAGAAAGTAGCTTTAACATCGGTTATGCTCCAAATGGGAATGCACTCCTGGCCCATGCAAGAAAAAGTGGCCTTAAAACTGAAATACTTGAGGAAATAGGAGTGCTAAAAAGCAATGATAAAGGTATCTATGATTTCTTCAGAAACAGATTGATATTTCCTATCTCTAATTCACGAGGGCAAACAATCGCTTTTGCAGGGCGAGACTTAAGTAAAGACCCCAAGATAAAATACCTAAATACACCGGAAAGCTGCATCTATACAAAAGGTAATGAGCTGTATGCCTTAAATGAAGGGAGGTTTGCCATTAAAAAGGAAGATAGGGCATATATCACAGAAGGTTATACCGATGTTTTAAGATTACATTCGATAGAGATTGTAAATTCGGTTGCTACAGGTGGAACTGCCCTGACCATAGCACAGGTTAAACTACTGAGACACTATACCAATAAGGTAACTTTAATCTTTGATGGAGATAAAGCAGGACAAAACGCCACAGATAGAAATGCTGAGATATTGATTAAAAACCAGTTCCATGTTTCGGTCATAGCCTTGCCCGATAAGCAAGACCCTGATTCGCTTTTTACCACCAAAGAACAATTTCTTCAGTATAATAACCAGCAAGCCGATTACATCGTTTATAAAACTTCACAGTATGCAGAAAGATTTGCTTCCGACCCGGTTAAAAAATCGGAGGCTATAAAACGAATCTCTATGCTAATTGCGAACTACGATAAGACAAAGCAAGAGGTTTATATTGACTTTGTGGCAGAACATATCAAGCCTAAGAAAGCATGGCAGGATGCCATTAAAGAGTTTATCAAAGATGAGCCAAAGCGAAGCCACCGTTATAATATCCCTGAACATGTTAGTCTGAATAAATTTGACCGTTGGGGTTTCTATGTGGAGAATAATTGCTACGTGTTCCGCAATAAGAAAGGCGATGACTTTGTTCATCATTCTAATTTTGTGATGACCCCACTCTTTCATATTGAAAGTCCAATTAATGCCAAACGCTTGTACGAAATCAAGAACCGTCACAATCTGGTTAAAATAATCGAACTTCCCCAACGTGATATGGTTAGCATTACAGCTTTCAAGCTCCAGATAGAATCATTAGGAAATTTTTTATGGACCGGAGGGGAAAGCGAATTGAATAAACTCAAAGCCTGGCTTTATGAAAAAACGAAAAGCTGCAAAGAGATAGTCCAGATGGGATGGCAACGAGAAGGCTTTTTTTGTTGGGGTAACGGTATTTTCAATGGCGATGAATTTATAAAAGCTGACAAGTATGGAATAGTCAAACACCAGGATAAGTATTTCTATATTCCTGCCTGTTCTGAAATTTATTCAGGTGACGATACTTTGTTTGAGTTTGAACGCCACTTTATCCATAATGAGGGCAATATTACCTTGTATGAATATGCAACAAAGTATTATGGTGTATTTGGGTTAAATGGTATTATAACCTTATCCTTTTACTTTGCCTGTTTGTTCATGGACATCATATCAAAGCGGTTTGATAAATTCCCAATCCTGAACATGTATGGTCAGAAGGGTTCAGGAAAGAATACATGTGCAGAAAGCATCTTGTACATGTTTGGCAGAAAAGGCAAAGTTCCCAATCTTCATAACTCCAGTAAGCCATCCATTGCCGACCATGTGGCTACAAGTTCCAATGCCGTTTGTGTTCTTGATGAATACCGTAATGATTTGGAAATGGAAAAGCGTGAGCTGCTCAAAGGGTTTTGGGATAAGACCGGGCGAACACGCATGAACATGGATAAGGACAAGAAAAAGGAAACCTCAAAAGTGAACCAGGGAATCATTGTCTGTGGGCAGCAAATAGCTACGGCTGATATTGCCTTATTTAGCCGATTCATTGCACTTGGATTCTCAAAAACAGTATTCTCATATGAGGAAAAGCGTTTGTTTGAAGAGCTGGAGCAAATTAACAAACAAGGATTGACACAAATAACCCATCAGTTATTAAAGCACAGGGAAACTTTTGCCCGAAACTATAACAAGACGGTTGATGCAGTTAGTGATAAGTTTAGGGAATTATTAGGAACAATAGCTGTTGAAACGAGAATTTACAACAATTGGTTAACTGTTGCATCTGCTTATGTAACCATTTCCAATATAGTGGAAATGCCATTTTTATATGAAGAAATCATGGAGTTGTTCGTGAAAATGATGATTGAACAAAACAAAGAAACAGCCAGAAATGATGATTTGGGTATCTTTTGGAAGACTGTTCAATATCTTATCAGCTCCAATGTTTTGTTTGAAGAAGGTGATTACCGTGTGGTTTATGCAGAAAAAATTGAGCGCACTTTTAAAGAAGATGGTAAGTGGCAAAAATCTGATATAGTATTCCAGGAACCGCTTAAGCTATTTTATCTATCCGTAAGCCGTGTGTTTGCTTTGTATAAGTCTCAGGCTTTGCGAGAAGGCGACAAGCCTCTGCCTGAAGCAACAGTGGAGTATTATTTGAAGAACAGCCCTGCATTTATCTGTGATACCAAGAAAGTCAGTTTTAAAAAGATGGATGCAAAATCGGGATACCAGGAGATAGATGAAAGGGGCAATAAAAAATACACCAGTACAACGGCTTTTGTGTTCTATCTCGATAAGCTGAACCTTAACCTTGATACAAAATCAGAGCCGATGCAAAGCTTCAATAATTAAGGAGGAATGAATATTACCGAAGAAATAGATTTATAATTTTTACTTTTGACTACTATGGATAAGTTAGATATTAACAATCGCCTGTTAACAGATGTAAAGCAGATAATTGAGCAAGGAAGACAGCAAGTTTCACAAGCCGTGAATGTTGGTATTACTGCTACGTACTGGAATGTAGGCAAACGGATAAAAGAAGATATACTTGAAAATAAGCGAGCTGATTACGGAAAACAAATTTTGCCAACACTGTCGGCAAAATTGGTAAATGAATACGGTAAAGGCTATTCTGCAAGGAATTTGAAAAGAATGATTGACTTTTATGGGGCTTTTCCTGATGCAGAAAATGTCTCCGCATTGTGGAGACAATTGAGTTGGTCACATTTTATTCATATAATATCACTAAAAGCTGATTTGGAACGTGAGTTTTATGCTCAGATGTGCCGTATTGAAAGTTGGAGTACCCGAACATTAAAGGATAAAATTGACTCAATGTTGTTTGAGCGTACGGCTATCAGTAAAAAGCCAGAAGAGCTTGCAAAGCTTGAACTTCAAGAGTTAAAAGAAAGTGACAAAATTTCTCCTGACTTGGTTTTTAAAGACCATTATGTGCTTGATTTCTTAAATCTGAAAGATACTTATGCAGAGAAAGACCTTGAAGCTGCTATACTTAAGGAGATAGAGAACTTCTTGATTGAGCTTGGAGCAGGTTTTACGTTTGTAGCTCGTCAAAAACGAATGATTATTGATAATATCGACCATAACCTCGACTTGTTGTTTTATCATCGAAAGCTGAAGCGTTTAATTGCCATTGAATTAAAGATTGGACGGTTTAAAGCAGCATATAAAGGGCAAATGGAATTGTATCTGCGTTATCTGGAAAAATACGACACCGAACCTCATGAGGAACAACCAATAGGTTTGATACTTTGTGCCGAAGGGAATCAGGAACAGGTTGAACTTTTGCAGTTGGATAAAACAAACATAAAAGTAGGCGAATACATAACGCAGTATTTGCCTAAAGAGCTTTTGGCTAAGAAACTACATCAGTTTACAATTACGGCTAAAAAGCATATTGAAAACAGGGATAGCGAATGAAGGTTTCAGATAAGATAATGAACAGCCCGGTATCAGTTTTGGTATCGGGTTTTTTGTTGAGTTATAGCAGGGAAAGGAAGTCTGTTTTATACCTTTCATGTTCATTATTATTAATTTAAAAATATGATTATGAATAAAAAAAAGTAATGAAAAGGTACTTAAGAACCTTGAAGAATTAAACAGGCAGATGTCGGAACTAATTCAGTTACAACGAAAAGCTATTACTGGTTATGATTACATTAATACTAAAGAATTAGCTGAGATGCTAGGCATTAGCATAAAGACTGTTTATGGCAGGGTGTATAACAGACAAATTCCCTACTATAAGCCTGGTGGAAAGACACTAATGTTTAAGCTATCAGAAATACAAGAATGGATTAAGGCTGGTCGTCATTCCACGATTGAAGAAATAAGAGAAAGAATTTAAAGTACATCATGTTTTTGTAATAACTGCCCGGTATCAATATAGGTATCGGGTTTTTTGTTGCCATTTTTTATGTGAGAGTGGAAAAAACAGAAACAAACAGCAATTTTTATTCAAAACATGAATTATTCTTACAAAACTGGTTACTTAGGTTACTTAGATTACTTAGAAAGATGTAAATAATAGAAAACAAGAGTGTTATATCTATTTACTTTATTCAATCAGGTTGCTTGGGGTTACTTAGAGTTACTTAGGATTTTGATATTTTCACCATTGGTTACTTAGTTACTTAGGAAATATTATTGTATCGAAAAATATAAACACTTGTAATTGTGATGGTTAATTCACCTAAGTAACCTAAGTAACTTAAGTAAGGGAAATGTAGGTTCTTTGCGTTAGTTTAATTCTTTTTGGCAGGATTGAAAAAGTTATCTTTACAACATTAGCCGTCAAGGGTATAATTGAACAAGTTATGCCCAAAATATCTCAATGTATTCTACAAGCAAGCCTCTTTCTGAGTCAATATTCAGTAAAGCTGTCTAAACATGGTCTGAATATATACTCAGGCTATCTAAATATTCAAAAAAGCTTAACAAAGCAGTCTCAGGCTATAAAAATATGGTCATTGGACTTGCTTTATCTTATGTTTTGCGACCTATCAGGCTTAATTCTTAACCAAAATCCAGCGTTATGACCATTCGTAGAACCATATTAAAACAAGAGTTGGTTAAGAAATTATACCCCGATAGCATTTCAGTAAAGTCAGCCATGCAGCAACTCAGGAATGAAATTGAAGTTTGTCCTGAGTTAAAACAACAGATTGAACAGGCAGGCCATACAAAACGGCATTACTACAACAAGCAACAGCTAATGTTAATTCTTGAACATTTTTGCATTACTCTTGACGAGTTTGACAAATTATAAATTGTAAGGTTATTTAAGTGAATTAATTCAATTGAAATTTCTTATAAAGAATGGTTATGTAGATCTTTACTTGCAAAAACTTAAAAAGAATTAGTTAGTTAATTATGAGTGACGTTCATGATAAAGAAACTAGGAGTTATAATATGTCAAAAATTAAGGGTAAAAATACAAAGCCTGAGATTCTTGTTAGAAAATTCTTGTATAGTAAGGGTTTTCGATATAGAGTAAATTATTCGGAATTACCTGGTAAACCTGATATTGTTTTGTCAAAATATAAAACGGTGATTTTCATTAACGGTTGTTTTTGGCATGGTCATGAGAATTGTAAGTACTTCGTTCTGCCTAAAACCAGAACAAAGTGGTGGTCGGATAAAATTAATGCAACCAGGAGTCGAGATTTAGATAAAACTAATGAGCTTCAGTTACTTGGGTGGAAAGTGAAAGTGATTTGGGAATGTGAACTAAAAACAGCAAACAGAAGCCAGGTTTTTAAAGATTTAATTGTATTTTTGATGAAAAAATAGTATATGAACTTTATTGATTTATTTTCTGGAGCAGGTGGATTGTCGGAAGGTTTTATTCGGGCAGGTTTTAGTCCAATAGCTCATGTGGAAATAGATAAGGCGGCCTGTAATACTATGATTACTAGAGCTGCTTACCATTATTTGAAAAAAAACAATAATTTCCAGACTTATATAGATTATCTACAAAATAAGATAACTCGAACAGAACTTTATTCTTTACTTCCTAAAGAAGAAAGGGAATCAGTCATAAATTTGCCAATTGGAGATGAAAATAATAAAATCATCTTCGATAAGATTGATTCTTTAAAAGGAGATAAAACTATTGATTTTATTATTGGAGGGCCTCCTTGTCAAGCGTATTCTATTGTTGGAAGATCCAGAGATGAAAATCGAATGAAAGGAGATTCCAGAAATTATTTATTTAAAGAATATGCCAAATTTCTTGAATATTATCAGCCAAAGTTTTTTGTTTTTGAAAATGTAATTGGTTTAAAATCAGCCAAAACAGAAGATGGAAAATCCTATCTTCAAATGATGTTGGATTTGTTTAAAGAAAAGGGGTATCATGCAGAATACAAAGTGTTGGAAGCCAAAGATTTTGGTGTTCTTCAAAACCGACGAAGAATTATCTTAATTGGTAAGAAAAACGGCGAAGAAGGTTTTTATCCTGAATTTGAGAAAACAGAAACCAAAGTAACTGTTTCGGAAATATTTAAGGATTTACCTCCACTACAAGCCGGAACTGGAGAGTATTATGAAACAAAATATGCCCCATATGATGGCAAGTATTTGTACGATAGTCACATCAAAAACGGTTTGGAATTTACAACTCAACATATTGCAAGGCCTCATACAGAACAAGATAAAGGTATTTACAGACTTGCAGTTGATAAATGGGAAGATGGTCAACAAAGATTGAATTATAATGATATACCAAAAGAATGGCAAACTCATAATAATAAAAAATCATTTGTTGACAGGTTTAAAGTAGTAGCTCAGGATTTACCATATTCTCAGACGGTTGTTGCTCATATCTGTAAGGATGGACACTATTATATACATCCTGATAAAACTCAAAATCGCTCATTAACACCAAGAGAAGCTGCAAGACTTCAAACTTTTCCAGATGATTTCTTTTTTGAAGGAGTATCAGAAAAACAAAGTAGAACTGCGGCTTATAAACAAATAGGCAATGCTGTACCTCCGCTTATGGCTGAAAAAATTGCCATTAAGTTAAAGGACATGTATGAACAAGCTAAGTGATTTTATTTCAGAAGAAACCCCTCCGAAGGCAAGTGCAATGATTAATACTTTCAGAGCATTTGGATACAATCTTCAAACAGCAATTGCAGATATTATTGACAATAGTATTTCTGCAAAATCATCGAATATTTGGGTTGACTATGAGTGGAGAGGTTCTGAATCATGGGTGTCAATTACTGATGACGGAACTGGTATGGATAAAGGTACATTAGTTTCGGCTATGACTCCTGGGAGTAAAGACCCGAATGAAGATAGGGAACTAAGTGACCTTGGAAGATTTGGTTTAGGATTAAAAACTTCATCTTTCTCTCAATGTAAAACATTAACAGTAGCTACCAAAAGAAAGGATTATTCAGTATTAAAGCGTTGTTGGGATTTAGATTTTGTAAATGATACTGGGAGATGGTCACTTCTAGATTATATTTCAAATGAAACTTACCTAGAGAAACTAAACGTATTGGATAATGGCACTGTGGTTTTATGGGAAAATCTTGACAGGTTGGTTGGAAATTCTCACATTGAAAATGAAGCTGCCAGAAAAGTGTTTCTTGAGGAATTTTTTGCGGTAGAGGAACACCTAAGTCTTGTCTTTCATAGGTACCTTGAAAAGAAAAAAGTTAAAATCTGGATAAATGGCTTGCAAATAAAACCATGGGATCCTTTCATGAAAGATTCCGAAGGAGGTCAATTAATATGTAATGAGTATTTAGATAATGATAGTGTCAATGTAAAATGCTATGTACTCCCCCATATATCGAAAATATCGAAAGATAAACTTGGTGATGCTAAAACTGAAAAGTGGTATGGGTTACAAGGATTTTATATCTATCGGAACGAGAGACTTTTACTATTTGGGGATTGGCTAGGATTATTTAATAAAAATGAGCATTACAAAAATGCAAGAATCCTAATTGATATTTCGAATAAGCTTGACCATGAATGGAAAATTGATATAAAAAAGGCTACGGCATCTCCATCTGTAAAGGTTAGAAAAGATTTAATTCGACTTGGAAAAATGACAAGATTGGCAGCAGGGAAAGTTTACCGATTCAGAGGAAACCAGATAATGCTTGATGATTCCATAAAGAGTTTTAGTTTTCAACCAATTTGGAAAGCTACCAAAAAGAGAGATGGCGCTTTTGACTATTACATTAACGAAGACCATCCTGTGTTAGAAAGAATAATGACAAAGGATGTTGTAGAAAGAAAAGATATCAGAACGATTTTAAAATTAATCGGAGAAACAACCCCTGTTGAGGCAATAATTCAAAATTACAGTGAAAACCCGGAAAGTGTTGAGAGAAGAAAGGAAGAAAAAGAATTGGAACAAGGTACAATTCAACTTGCCAGGTTAATGTTTGAATCATTAAAGAAATCAGGAGTTTCAAATGATATAGCTGTAAAACAAATTTTAAATATCGAACCTTTTAACGAATTTCCTCAAATTATAGAATACTTAAATTAATATGACTGAATTTTCAAGCGCAAGAAATATAGCACACGTTTTATTACAAAAATACAGCCGAAAGGAAGTAACTAATGAATTGATTGTAAAAGAAGTTAATAATCTATCTTTGATGCCTGATTTTAATGGCATTGATAAAGATGAACTTATTTCGCAATTAGAAGCTGATTTTGAAGTGTATTCAAAAGAGGCAACATTATTAGTTGCAGAAGATGTAAAGCCTTGGCTATATGACGAGAAGTCAAATATTAATTTTGACTTATGGAATAGGTATAAAATTTACATGAATCAAAAGGATGCATCCTTCCCAATCGATACGTTGGATGATATCACAGATAAAATTCTGGATAAGTGTGTCAATCCTAAAGTTGTTGGCCGTTGGGACAGACGTGGTATGGTGGTAGGTAATGTCCAATCTGGAAAAACAGCAAACTATACCGGGCTTATAAACAAAGCCACAGATGCGGGATACAAACTTATTATTGTTATAGCAGGTATTCATAATACACTTAGAGGGCAAACTCAAGGAAGAATTGACAATGGTTTTATTGGTAGAGATAGTTCTGACTTTATTAAAAGACAGAAAAATAATAAAACAGGTGTAGGCTATATAAATGCAGATACAGAGATTTATTCATTCACTAATTCTGACCCTGATGGTGATTTCAAAAAAAGTATAGCTACACGAATAAATGTTCCAATTGGCGGAAAAAGCCCAACTGTACTTGTCATTAAGAAAAATAAAAGCATTCTTGAGAACCTTATTCTTTGGCTATTAGGGTTTGCAGATAAGGATGAAAGTGGAGAAAGTAAAATATTTAATGTTCCATTACTATTAATTGATGATGAAGCAGATAACGCTTCTGTTAACTCGGGAACAGAGCTTGATGTTAAGACAATTAACCGATTAATAAGAACTTTATTAAATCTGTTTAATCAGAATACCTTTATTGGATATACTGCAACACCTTATGCCAATATCTTTATACCTTCTTCTTGGAGTGAAGATTTGGAAACGATGGTTAAGGATGTAAAGCTAAAAGTTGGAGAAGACTTATTTCCTCGTGATTTCATAATTAATATTCCACCGCCATCAAATTACATAGGTGCGACTCAAGTTTTTGGATTTGAGAATGCAGATACAGGTGAAGATTATGAGGGTTTGGATATTATCAGACCAACAGAAGACCAGGAACCATACTTTCCCAAAAAGTTAAATAAAACAAATAAAGACGAGCTACCTGAGGATGTTCCTGCTAGCCTCAAAGAGGCTATTAAAGCTTTCATTTTGACATGTGCGATTAGAAGATTACGAGGTCAAAAAAACAAGCATAATTCCATGCTAATTCATGTTGCCCTATATGTAGCTTGGATTGATAGAGTTTCTTTGTTGGTTAATGAAATATTAAGAGATTATGCACTCCAAATCAGGTCTGGTCAAGGTTATCTTCTTGATGAATTAAAAGAACTCTTTGAGACTGATTTTGTGCCTACTACAAATGAAGTAAGTATAAATATACCATATAAAGACCCCAAAATTAAAGAACATTCATGGGATGAAGTTCGCTCAGTTTTGGTCGAAGCGGTTACAAAAATAGAAGTTAGAGCGGTTCACGGCACTAAAAACACAAGACATCTTGAATACCATAAGATAGAAGATATCAACTATGATGATTACGAAAATGGGTTATCTGTTATTGCAGTTGGAGGTAATAGGCTTGCAAGGGGAATTACCTTAGAAGGTTTATCAGTCAGCTATTACCTTAGAACTACTCGTTTGTATGATTCTTTAATGCAAATGGGCAGATGGTTTGGTTACAGACCCGGTTATGCGGATTTGTGTCGTCTGTACACAACAGAGCAGTTAGTTAACTGGTACAGGCACGTTACATTAGCTACTGAAGAAATGCGTGCTGATTTTGATGTAATGTCCGCTCAAAATAAAAGACCTGTTGACTATAGACTTAAAGTCAGAACTCATTCAGGATTGTTAAATATTACTGGAGCGGGTAAAATGCGGGAGCATGAACGGATACAAATAGGGTTTTCAGGTAAAATTAAACAGACATATCAATTAATTAAGAATGAGGATGCAATTAAAGGTAACTTTAAAACGTTTGAGTCACTTCTTAATAGGATGGATAATCCAACATTAAGACATACGACAAAAGCACAAAAAGTTAATGGTATTATCTGGAAGAATGTAGCTCCAGAACTGATTACTGATTTTATATCAGGTTTTAATACTGATTTACCGGATATCAGGCCTGAAGTTTTAATAAATTACATTAATAAGCAAAACTCAAAAGGTACTCTAAAGGATTGGACTGTTGCTGTAATTTTAAATTCTGAATCAGATAACAAAATAAAATTCGATTGTAACGGACAAATAATAGAAGGAGGCTTGCCTTTGAGGAATAGTGTTCCGCCTAATTGCAAGGAATATTTTACTTTACCAAAGAATAACATCCTAGACAGAAAAGACAGACGACTTGACCTTGATATTGAGAATCCTAATCCAAAAGAAAAGGAAGTAAAACAAGCAAGAGCCATATCTGGGAAATCACTACTTGTTATTTACCCACTAGACTGGACAGCAGATGACGGTCTGGTTGATGATATCCCACTGGTTGGATGGGGTATTGTATTCCCGGAAATTGAGAATGAAGAGAAAGTTGAATTTGCTGCCCGCCCAATGGTCTCAGATTCAGAAGAAGGTCAAACCGATGATGATAACGATTTAGAAAATGGAGATAAGTAACCTCAAGGAACTATGGTCTAAACAGGTATCAGGCTCTGAAGTTGGCGTAGTAAAAGAAAAGGTAAAGAGCATTCCTCAATTCAATTGCTATATTGGGACTATTTTAGCATCTAAAGCAAAATTGTTTTCTATTGAATTACCTGAAAATATAAAAGTTAACCAAAATTATCTAAAAAGATTTACAGGAGTTGAAATTCAGTTTTTACCAACCAAAGAGCTAATTATTATTCTCCAGGAAAACGAACTCTTTGATGTATTTGTAATGTTTGTAGAGGACATTATAAAGTCAATTTCTATTACTCATGTGCATGAAGAAGCTTTGATACGTATATCTCAAAGAGTATCCTACTGGAAAAGATTATTCGGGAAGTTCACAGGAGGCCTTTTAACTCCACAACAACAAAGAGGGTTATATGGAGAATTACTTATTCTAGAACATTTGCTGAATGAATGTAAGAATCATACAATGGTTATGGATTCTTGGCAAGCACCTACAGCAACAAATCAGGATTTTTATTTCAATACATCTGCAATAGAAGTTAAAACTTCAAAGTCGAACCATCCAAGTATTAAGATTGCGAATGAATTTCAACTTGATTGCACTTCTTTTGAACATCTTTATGTGGCATTCATAAAGCTGTCAGAATTGCCAGAAGGAGAAAATACCCTACTAAATAAAATTAACGAAATCAGAAATATATTAAGATTATCTCCTATTTTAGTTGATGATTTTAACCTGAAGCTATCATTCTTGGGAATAAATTCTGATGTAGAAAGTGAATACAACAAAACATCCTACAAGATACGAAAAACCACTTTTTATAAGGTGACAGATGAATTTCCTAAGATAATCTCATCAATGGTTGATAAAGCTGTAACTCATATTTCTTATGAGGTATCGCCAAACGAATGTGATGAGTTTGAAGTTTCATCCGAAACAGTATTAAAAGGAATTCTAAATGAAGAATAACAACATTGATTTTGAATTAGATACGTTTATTCAAAATCTCTATTATGAGATTCAATCTTTAGTGTATGCAGATGAAAATGGAGATTCTAAAGAAAATAAATTTACTGAATTTGTAATGGAAACTCTTGCTGATGCAGGAGAGACAGAAGGTATTAGACTTTGCAACTATATTAAAGAGAATAAAAACGAAAATATCCAATTTAAAATCAATGGATATGCACTTGAAGAAGGTTACGAAAACATTGACATCTTTATTTCTTCGTACAAAGATACTAATGAGATATACCGTCTGGGGAAAGCTGACTTTGAAAAATTAATGAAGTGGTCAACAGGATTCGTTAATGCTGCTCTGAAAGGGTATTTGGAAGATATTGAACCATCTTCGGAAGCTTATGGTTTGGCATCCATATTACATAAAAACCGGAAGGAAATAATTAGGGTTAATGTTTTCATACTTTCCAATGGGGATATACCTCACGACCCGCCCAATAATTTTAAATTAAAAAGCCTTGAAGATATTCTGGTATCTTTTAAAATTTGGGATATTGAAAGACTGCATCGTCTAGCTCAGTCCAGTGGGAATAGAGAACCTATCGAGATAGATTTTGAGGAATTAATGGGAGAAGTTATTCCCTGTCTGGAAATGCCATCTCAAAATGAATTATATGAATGTTATTTAGCAATTGTACCTGGAAGTATACTTGCGAACCTTTACAGAAATTACGGAACAAGACTTCTTGAAAGTAACGTCCGGGCTTTCCTGCAACAGACAGGAAAAGTTAACAGAGGAATTCGTGATACTATTAGGTTTGAGCCACATATGTTTTTACCTTATAATAATGGGCTTGCTACCACAGCTCAGGAAGTAAAGACAAAGCTTAATAATGATGGGCATAAAGTAATTACTTCAATTAAGGACTTTCAAATTGTTAATGGAGGTCAAACTACAGCTTCATTATTTCATACTGCAAAAAAATATAAGGAAGCTGATATTTCAGATGTATTCGTTCAAATGAAATTGACTGTAATCAAGGACGAAGAAAAGAAAAATGAAACAGTACCCTATATCTCTCGATATGCAAATAGTCAGAATAAAGTATCTGAACTGGATTTAACATCCAATAGCCCATTCTTGCAACGCCTAGAGGAGTTATCAAGAACAACGTATGCAATAGATTCAGAAGACAAAAATAAACAAACTATATGGTTTTTTGAACGTGTTAAAGGACAATATAAAGAAGCTCTTAACAAGGAACCAACGAAAAGTAAACAGAATGCTTTTAAGTTAAAATATCCTAGAAATCAGATGATAATAAAATCTGATGTTTCAAAGCATATGAATATTTGGCATTTGAAACCTTTTCACGTTGCTAAAGGTTCTCAAAAGAACTATAACGCTTTCATGCGAGATGTAGATAAGGAGTTTTCAAAGAAGAAGCCAGGAAGGGTTTATTGGGAAGACCTTGTGGCTAATGCAATACTATTTCAGACAGCAGATAAGCTTTTTGGAAGAAAGAATCAGAACCCGATTGGTGACACAAACATCAAAGCACATACGGTAGCATATACATTATCCTATTTTCACTATATAACTAAAAATAAGCTTAATCTGGGTAAGATATGGAATGACCAAATTATTGAGGAAGATTTGCAAAGGGAAGTGAAGAAGCTACTTGTATTTGTATATAACTTCTTTACGAATCTTGATGTCGCATTAATTAGTGAAGCTGTTAAGAGTGAAAAAGTTTGGGAACAACTAAAACTAAAATCATTTGAAAAAATTGATTTAGACGTTGTTAATAAATATTTGGTGTCAGATACGGAATTCAAGCAACGTTATGAATCTAAATCAGATGAAGTTGCAGAAACTGAAAAATATAATACTCTTGAAGAGATTACTTCACTTGGTTTGAAGTTCTGGGATGGCATGTGTCTTTATATGTTACGAACTGACTACCTAAGCCAAGTTGAGCAAAATTACGTTTCTGGAATAAGAAGCAAACTTAAACGGAATGGGAATTTTACTGACGCAGAAATAAAAAAAGGGGGTGAAATTATTTCCAAATTGAAAGAACTTCATATTGACTTTAATGAAATAAGTTCGATTAGTAAATTATCTGAAAAAGAGACACTGGACCCATCTTTAGTCTACAATAGATTGAAATTGATTGATAAAGATACATGGAAGAAGGTGATTGATATTGGCGAACAAACGGGTAAGCTATCTTTTAATGAAGTTAGCGTTATTAAAACTGTAATTACAAAAGTCAAAAAACAAGAAAATATTGATTTAAAGCGCCTCGGTATTGTTAATGAATCTTTGGATAAAATTAAAAAGTTTGGAGTTAATGTATAAAATATTCAATCTATTTAGAGAAAATATCTGTTTGTAAATTGAAAATCGAATGAATTTTTCAAACAAACTCTTCATCAATATAGCTAACCACAAGATTTACAAAAAATGGCAATAGAAAAGTATTAAGCCATGCAGAAGTATCGGCAGATTTTTGGAATGACAAAAAAGCATCTTTCCACTATATAACTTAGGATTACAAGTAAATAAAGATTAAATATAGATGAAGATAAATACAAAACTACCACTTTCCAGACAAGTACTTATTGTGTCTTTACTAAGTTTGATTTGGATAGTTATTTATAAAATGATTCTGATAGATATTGAAGAATTCTTCCCAAAAGCCTATGAAGTTGGAGAAATTATGTATGGTTTGACAGCATCAATAGTTGCTTCTTCTATTTTTTACTACATCGTTGTTTATAGACCAGCTAATGATAGATTTCACAAAGTAAAACCGTATATAGAGAAACGAATTAGTAGGTTTAAGCTTGATAATATTTTGATTGTACAGGATATTTATAATTACAAAGGATTAGAAGTACCGAAAATGTTACCGGAAAATTGGGAGGATTTCAGAACAGTATGTGATGGTATTCTTTTGACTTCAAAACCACCGATTATTCATGCAAATCCATCTTACCAACCTAAAAACTGGTTTGAGTACTTTGAATATTATATCGCTATTGAAGACAGTAATAAAAGGATGCTTTATAACTATTGGGAAGATGTTCCTATTGAGGTAAAAACTTTAATCGAAGAATTGCAGACCAATACATTTCATAGTGGTTTAAATCTTTACAAGCAAACTGGATATAGTAACAAGTTATATGATTTAGCTGGTCCTCTTTGGAATCATTTAAGTATACTATCGAAGCTACCTGAGACACTGAATGAAAACTTGAAGATTTAGATATAATTGTGAACAAAAATAACCAATTCTAAGCACATCTACTTTATTCTAACCAAATACAGCCAGCTCTCCACCTAAAGCCCACTATATGTTTGTTTCCATTATGGAAGCAAGCACGAAGAAAATTCTAGGCACATTAGCAGTTGTTGCAGCCGTTGGCGGTGGCTTTTACCTGATAAAGAAAGGTAAAAAGATTCTCTCCGGTGCAAAGATGAACTTTGCCCTATTAGGATTCCGCATACACAAAATGAACTTGCAGGAAGTCCAATTTGCTGTAAAACTTCGCTGTTATAACCCCACTAATGCTCCCATCACATTAGCCGTTAACCAGGTAGTTGCAAACTATAAAGGTTCGGCAATTGCTTATTCCACTCCCGACATTAAAGGTCTTACCGTTGGAGCTGGCTCTACACAAGAGCCTGAAATCCTGTTTCAAGTGCCATATCTCAACCTTGTAGGAAAAGGTTTATCCACAGCATTGCTTCAAAACACCGCACAGCTAAAAGCAGACATGAGCTTTACTCTTTCGCTAAGCATTAATGGCGAAACCATCACCACCACGCAAAATTTAACAGACGATAATATGAACGGATTAGCATTGGGCGAATTAGGCATTGTGTCTGGCCCACGTAATACACAGGACGGTCGTAAGTTCAACCACCTGATAAAAAAGGCATCCGGCACAGATGTATTTGTAAAAAACGGCAATGTCCTGGAAACCGTTGAAAGTTGTATTGAAATTATAGCCGAACACTTCCGTGAAGTAGAGGAACTAGCCTCCATGTTGCAAGGTGATAACATGAAAGCATCCTGTAAAAACATCTTTGATTTTTCATACAAGTATCTCCAATATCATAAAGACAAAGACGGCACAGAGCAACTTCGTACCCCTGCACGTTCATGGTTGGACGGACAAATGAGGTTCAAACAAAAAGGCATAAAATCAGCAGGGATTGACTGTGACGATTACAGCATTTTTGTGGGTTCGCTTTTAAAGAACCTGGGTATTCCGTTCAAGCTTCGTATTACTAAGTATGACGGTAAAAAGAACTTTCAGCATATCTATGTTATTGTTCCTGCCTTGGGTGATTCAGAGGATGAAATTGTGATTGACCCGGTACTATCAAAATTCGATTATCAGAAGCCATACAGCTTTGAGCAATCCAACTTTGATATGTCCCCTGTTCAGATAGCTGGACTAAAAGGAATTGATGGTTTGACAGGTTCAAGTTCTTTAGGCTTACCAATTTCTATTCTATCAGGTATTGATTTAGCAGGAGGTCATCAGGCACAAGCCGACCATGAAGAACTTATCGCTATAGTATCAGGCGTTGACTTTGACGATGCCATTAACGGATTGGGTGATGCAGACGATGCTACTTATCGCTATTTAGTCCGCACTCGGAATTTCCTTTTAAAGAATAAGGAGAACAAGGATAAAATGGCGCATATCCAAAACCCTGACCAATTTATTTCCATGTTGGACCAGGCTATTAAGTTTTGGAATACACCACAGCGAGATAAAGTACTGGCCAAATTGGAAAGCATCGAAGCCAGACTTGCACAAAAAGGACTGATAAAGTACGATATAGATGCCGTTGAAGGGTTAGCAGAATTGGATGATTTAGATGAATCCATTGATGGCTTAAACGGAGACAGAGGTTTAGGTGGATTCTTTAAGTCACTAAAGCGAATCGGTAGAAAGATTGGTAAAGGCATAAGGAAGGCTGCTAAAAAAGTTGGTAAAGTCGCCAAGAAAGTAGCTAAAGCCATCGTCCGATTTAATCCGTTATCAATTGCTATACGTAACGGACTGTTAGCAGCATTACGATTGAACATGTTCGGCATTGCCAAGAAACTTCAATACGCATACTTACCAGACCAGATGGCATCAAAATATAACATTGATGCAAAAAAATTAAAGGACTTAAAGAAACGCCACAGACGTGTACGCAAGCTATTTAAAGGATTGCAAGGCAGGGAAAAGAACCTGAGAAAAGCAATCCTGAAAGGAGCTAAACAAAAAAGCCGAGACTTCTCATTGAAGGGCGTTGATGGTTTATTGGCTGATTTGCAAGGATTGGAAGCAATCGGAGAATTTGGTGAATTAGGACAGATGGGTGCAGTGGCTACCGCAGCATCGGTTGGTGCAGCAACAGGTGTATTGGCAAAAATCAAAAGTTGGCTAAAACCTGTAAAAAACATCTTCACAAAAATCAAGAGCAAGTTTTCCAAGGCTAAAAAAGTCAAAAATACGGTATCACAGTATGTGCCATCAAATTCAGACACACAGGTTCAGGAAGCAAGTCATTACGTAGCTCCGCAGACCAGCAGTTATACCCCACAACTAATGGTCAATTCAAGTAGTTATTTGCCACAGGCTCTACCCCACACAACATCTGTTACACCATTTGTTTCACCATCAGTTCCACAAAGAGCTACTCAAACTAAAAAAGGCATGAGTAAAGGAACAAAAATAGGTATCGGTATAGGAGCATTGGCATTGATTGGTACTGGTGCATACTTTGCTTTCCGCAAAAAGGACGATGAAGAGCCAAAGCGTCAATCCCAATCAAAGAAACCTTCTTCCAAAAAGGCATTAGGAAGCATAGAATTACAGTAAGGCAAGGTGCGCCTTACCTCATAATCAATAACTAAAAATTAGTAAACATGGCAGTTAAGAAAACAACGTCAGGTGGTAGGTCTACAGCTACCAAGATTGACTTTATGAAAGCTACCAACGACATAGGCAAGCCCATTGCTGCCGTCATGGGCTTTGGTGGTGGAAAGTACATTTTAAATAAAGTAATAAAAAGCTCGACTGTAAGCGGTCTTTTGGGCAACGACATGAAAGGCTATGCTGCCCCCGCTGCATTGGCGTTAGGGGCACTTGTCGGACAACAGTTCACTAAAAATGAGTATGTCAAAATGGGCTTATATGGTGCAGCTGGAGCAGGTGTTGAAGCTATTATCAAGAAGGCAACAGGAAAAACTATTCTTCAAGGCTTATCCGGATTGATGGGAGATGACATTGAAGATGTGGAATACGAAGATGTAACCGGGTTACAAGCCCTGAATCCAATCACACAAGCTCTTCCGGCAGCGGATATCGACATTGAACGTGAAATAGAAGCCTCTGTTTCAGGCGCAGCAGAAGATTACTCTATGAGTGACGAGCCTATGGGAAGTGCAGCAGCCGACTATGCAATGAGCGATGAACCTATCGGCAAAACAGACTATCCGGAGGATGAAGAACCTCAAATCGGTAAGATTAAAGACATCGACCCAGACAGTATGGACTATGACATCTTTTCGGGCGATATGATGGCATCCTGATTCATTCACAACTAATCAATTCAATTTATAACAGGCTATTGAGCCACAAAAACAAATTATCATGGCAGAGATTAATGAGCAAAATGATTTGTACCCTTCAATGGAAGATATAGAAGGTTTAGAAGAAGCGATTCTCGATAAGGAAGAGGATTCCCTGGACAAAGAAGACGACCAGGATGATGCTACGGAAGGCATCGGAGAACTCGGACGTTCGAGACGTAGAAGAAGACGCAGAAGCCGTAGAGGTCGCAGACGCAGTTACCGCAAACGTGCTGTTCGCAGGTCGTACAATGCAGGTCGCAGAAGTACCGCTGTAAAAACAGGTTTAACAACTCAATTGACTTCAAAAGGTCAGTTTGAATTGCGCAGACAGCAGCTTCCGGCAGAGATTCAAAAAGCGTTGAAAGATGCACGTATGCAGACCGTTGATACGGCAATCTATACCATTAAGTCGGTTAAGGACAAGTCCGATATTGATTTGATGGAAGCATCGGATGATAAGAAGGCTGGTCGCACCAACCTGAACCGTGCGCAGTTGGATTCAGGAAAGTATTTCTTGCTGACTGACATTGTTCTTGAGTATGCTCACGGTGCATCGGAAGAAGATAACGACCCGGCAGATTTCGCATTCGGTCAGTTTGCGCTTCCTGCACAAATCCTTAACGGAACATTCGAGATGACTTTGGGAACTAAGGTGATTCTTCCTGAAATCTCATGTGCGGTATTCGATGATACCGATACAACCAAGCGTAAATTCCAGTACAAATTGGCTAATCCAAAGTGGTTAAAGCCATCAATGGACATCACGCCAAAGCTGAACATGCCAAAAGCTATCAACAACAGCGACAAGGTTTTTAACCCGGCTGTTAAAATAACCTTATTGGGTACAATCACTGAGAAAGCATAGTTTTTTGGGTATGCCATAATCGTTAGAGGGGGCGGTCGCAATACTTGCTTCCGTCCCTTTTCTCTTAATCACTTATACTAATGGAAGTACACGACAATAAAATAAAGAAACTACAGGTTGTAAAATTCGAGGTTAAAAAAGGAGAAACCTTTGAGTTCAACGGCAATACCAAAACAGAGCATGACCGCATCAAGGGTATGTTCCTCCGCTTGTCCAATCAACAAGCCCTACCGGGTTCAACACTTCGAGCGTGGATAGATGATACTGAAATAATCCCCGATGATACCGAGGTAGCTCTTCTTCATCACAATGATGATATGAGTATCAAAGACGTGACGTTTCCTGTGAATGAAAAAGCCAAGAACAGCCCTATCAGAATCATATACAAAGATGATAGCGAGAACCTGGCTGTTAATGACAGTTACCATGTGCGTGTGTATCTGCTTGCCGAAGTGGATAATTCATAATTTCCCAATACTCCCGATATGAAACGATATTTTGTAATTACGCATAAGTCCGAGGACAATAACCACATCAACGCACAGGATTTGCTCCCGGCTTCCTGCAAGTTGATAACTGGTTTGGCTGTTATCGCCACCGTTAAAAAGCAAACAGAGTTGATTGATGTAGTGGAGAGCCTTGCTTTCCCACAAGCATTGATTACAGACCTTTTAAACGATGAGCAGATTACGGACTTGTTCTACTCCTATTTACGCACACGAGCAGATGAATATGATAGTCGTGCATTCTTTGAAAGCGACATCTTACCTGAAATTATTAGGGTACTGACCAATGGTATTGTTTATTCGTGTCTGGATAAAGATGAGCAACAGGAACTAAGTCACCATATTGCCCATGTATTCAATGAACAATTTACCGATTACATTTACAACGAATCCAATCTGTTTGTTAGAGGTCAGGGAATGACCAACCTTGAGTTTTCTGATTTTATCGCCCAACAAACATTGGTGTTTACCTACCAGCACAAAGATGAGTTGTTCAAAAGAACCATCAAGGCTTACAAGCAGCCGGAACCATACGAGTGTGGCAACATCAGTTTATTGGTAAACGGTAACAGCTTCTTGCTTCGTGACTACATGGTTACGGCAAACAGAAAAATCAAGTATCTCAGCAAAGAGATTATCCCTTTCCATGAGCCTTTGGAGGTGAACAGCAACATCTACACGGTATTCAAGAGCAACAAGAATAGCGAGGAAAATATCCTTACCATCAGGATTTACATCGAGTACGAAGCCCCATCGAAGAAAGAACTGCAATTGTCGAACATTAATCCGGAGGAAGTAACCAATGAACACGAGTGAGTTATTACATACCATTGCCAAAGACCGCATTGCAGGACTGCGAACCATTGACAGTTACCAGTTGAAACCAACCGTGATTCGAGTTACAAGTCCCGATATGTCCCTTGACCTGAAAAACGACATGTGGATTCTGAACACTAAAGGTCTTCCCGGTTCCATTGATGAATTGGAAATGATAAGCAGCGATAACGTGTTTAGTGCTACACCCGAAGAATACGACTTTATGGATGAGTACCGCTACCAGGTATTCACCGATTACATAGACATCAAAACCCAAGCGGAAAGTTTCAAGCCTTACCGATTGGAGTTTGTAAAGATTATTCCCCACCGAAATTAATACAGCCATGCTAGATTACAGAGAGCAAATACAAAGCATATATGAGTTTATCAAGCGTTCAGAGGTTGAGCAAAAATACCCTTACGCTTATGAGATATATCTATTGACAGGAGTTGATGAAACGGCACTCACATCAAGAACCGCCGGAACAGAGATGTTCAACAGCGATATAGAAAAGGCTATTGAAAAAGCTAAACAGGCACACGGCACTTTGCGTGTTGTAGTATATGGAGGTAAAAGCCATAACGCAAAACACATCAACGATTACACAGTAAATGTTAGTGGTTTGTTGAACCCTCCCAAAGAACCCATCGAAAGGGCTGAAATCCATACTATCATCAAGGAGGAAATGAAGCAACACCAAATTCAGAACAGTACTGATGGATTGGGGGAAATCAACGGATTATTGGGTTTGATAACAGGAGAAAACGAACAAGCTAAAAGCAAGGTCGAGGGCTTGTTTGGGCTGTTCAATGCACTATCGGGCAATAACAAGGAAGTAGAGCGAATTAACTACCAAAAGCAACTGGATGATTTTAAGTTTGAGACTCGCTACACCAACCTGGAAGAAAGGTACGAACGTTTACGCAACGAGAATGCCGAGCTGCGTGCCGAAAAAGACCGCTATCAAAGCGAGAACAAGGAACTCAAAACAGACAAAACCGACCTTGAAAACCGTCTTGCCGGATATGCTCCCAATGAAGTGATGAAAAGGGTTGCCACAGGTGCTTTAGTAGGTTTAGGCTCACGCATACTTACAAATAGTCCTAAAACAGCAGAATTATTAGGGCTTACAGCAGAAGAATTGAAAGGTGCTTTGGGGATGGTAGATGATAGCTCTGAAGAATCAGCTCCAATTCCAGATGCCAATGTTGAGATTACCGACATGGGTTCGGCAAGTTCTCCAGAAGACAAGAAGAAAGCAGAGATTATCAAGAACCTTTCTGATGCCCTAATGACATGGAAACTGCAAGATGTAGCCAAGATTGCCAACATTGTTGGACTATGCCTTGACAAAGCGGAACTCATCAATAAAACTCTCGCATTCTTGAACCAAACTTTACAAGGAATAGAGCAAACGGATAGCGAAGAATAAACATTTAAAACAAACGATTATGCGAAAATTTAAAGTAGGAATCACGATTGAAGCTGAAGCACCGGAGACGGTTCAGCAAATGGGAAACCTGATACAAAATGCGGTGAACAAGGTTGACCAGGAAGACATCATCAAGCTACTCACCAAAGTGGTTAAGAACCCAAAGATTGTAAAGACCGCATTGAGATACATCTAAAAATCAAGTACCGTGCAAAAGTTACCACCAGTAAATAAGGCAACATTAGTCGCTAATGGAATTAAATACGGCTTACCCATATTAGGCGTAGGCATAGGTATTTATGCCGTTAAAAAACTATTGTTCAAGCGTAATCCTGATGGCACTTCATCAAGGGTTGCTCCTGCATTGAGCGATATGGTTCTGCAAAAGGAAAATTTGACCATTTCTCCATCCGATGCAGCCTTGTATGCTAATACTCTGTACGGTGCAATGCTTGATTTCGGAACAGACGAAAAAACGATTTACAGCACTATAGATAAGCTACAGACCAAAGATGATATGCTTCTGGTGATAAAAGCTTTCGGTATGAAGATGTACCTATGGGGAACTCGTGCAGCATTTCTTGGTCAGGACTACAATTTGATTGGTTGGCTACGCTTTGAGCTAAGTAACAAAGAGATTGCTAAAATAAAACCCAAGTTCGACAGTTGGGGAATCCCTCTCTAAAACACGATTACAGCTATGGACAAGAAACAAAAGAAGATATTGTTTATTTCGGGAGGGTTAGTAACCACAGGGGCGATAGTTACCACCGTATTACTTATTCGCAGACGTAATAAGAAAAGACGGCAAGGGCTATTGCCCCATCGTGGTTCAAACATTTTAACTACGAACAGCAATGAGTTGCCTTCGGATTTTCAAAATTGGAATGGTGGCAATACTTATCTATCCAATGCACCCAAGGGTATCCGCAACAACAATCCGGGAAACCTGATTTTTACTAACATTAAATGGAACGGCAAACTTCCTAAAGAGCAAAACAAAGACAGACGTTTTGAAATGTTTAAAGCTCCTGTGTACGGAGTTCGTGCCATGATTAAAGACCTCAAGCATGACATTGAAAAGGGCAAGAATACAGTTCCGGCTCTTATCGAGGAATATGCGCCCAAGTTTGAGAACAATACGGCAGCTTATATCAAAACCGTGTGTAAGGATTTAAAAGTTAGCAAAACAGCTAAGCTTCTACCTACCAAGAATACACTTCGCCTTTTGGTGCTTTCAATAGCCAGGGTTGAGAATGGTGGCAGTTACGTCAGTAATGAACTGTTCGACAGGGCTTATTCAATGATTTGATTTAAAGACACAAGTATCAAGATATAAGACACAAGACTAAGCATCATGTAAATCATCTTGAATCTTGATACTCAATACTTGATACTAAAAAAATAATATATGGGAACAATCAAGATGTTTAGGGGAACAACCCCACCGTTACTGAAAAAGGGCGAATGGGCTTCCGATGGCCAGTACGCTTATTTGGGAATGGAACACGAACAATACAAGGTATTTCAGGGCGTGTTTGATATGAGTAAAGACCAGCAGATTGCAGGATTTGAATACGACCTTGACCAAAAAGCAATTATCATTCCAACGGGAACACCGTTTTCAAAGCTCCAGCTTTTATTTGACTCATTACCCAAGGCATTAAAATACCATACCAACGAAAATGCGAATATCAGCATCATGTTCGAGGATGGTACTTTTATTAACGATTTGGGAACATTCCTGGTACTTCGTGATTTTTCCTATCAAATCAACATCTGCTCATTAAGTAACAAGGTAGATAGTATGGTCGGTACTTACGTGAAGCCTGTTGTTTTTCAAAGCGACAAAGCCATTGAAATTTACAATAGTGCCATCAACTTTAGGGATATTCGTTTCGAGTACAGTGATGAAGGAAGTGGCGCATTGGCATTCCTGAACAGTACCACCAACATTGACGATTGCTGTTTTGAGGCTAAAGTCAATCAATCATGTGTGTTCGACCGAGGTTATAATAAGATTGTATTTTCTGATACTTACTTCAAGATGAACCGTGATGTTCAGGACACAATCCTGGATAGGGCTTCGGTTGGCTCATTTATTAATATCGCTCGTTCAAAATCAGCTCCGGACTTTAGACCCAAAACCATTGTTCAGCAGATTTCAGGAGGTCTGATAATTGCAGGGAACGTTGAAGACTTGTTAATTTCAGAGAAAAGCCCGGTGTACATGCCCAATGGAGGTATAGAGGTACATGGTGGTTTTGTTACCGACCCTGATGGCAATCTTAATATCGCCATTCCAACAAAGCTATCACAATTGGAGAATGATATGAACCTGACCTCAAATTTTGAGGAATTGGAAAACAAACCCAATACCATTTCTCCGGAACAGGCTACAGCCATTGAAAACAATAACAAAAAAAGTAGCTATCCGCAAGCTGATGCAGAGAAGTTGGCAGGGATTGAAGAAAATGCAACTGCTGGGGCTGATTGGAATAGCAACTTACAAAACAAACCTGTAACGATTAGCCAGGAACAGGCAGCAGCAATTGAGGCGAATATCCAAAAACGAAGCTATCCTCAAACCGATGAAGAAAAGCTTTCTGGAATTGAGGCGAATGCAACAGTTGGTGCTGACTGGGAGCAAAATGTGCAGAATAAACCTGTAACGATTTCTCCACAACAAGCAGCCGATATTGAATCCAATAACAATAAACGTAGCTATCCACAGGCTGATGAAGATAAACTTGCCGGGATTGAAGAAAACGCTACTGTTGGAGCAGACTGGGAGCAAAATGTACAGAACAAACCCATAACAATCTCGCCAGAACAGGCAGAAGCAATAGAGGCCAATACTGAAAAACGTAGCTATCCGCAAGTCGATGAAGATAAACTATCGGGCATTGAGGAAAATGCAACTGTTGGGGCGGATTGGGAATCAAATGTGCAGAACAAACCTGTTACCATTTCAGCAGAACAGGCAGCAGCCATTGAAGCAAATATCGAAAAGCGAAGCTACCCACAAGAAGATGAAGACAAGCTATCAGGTATTGAAGAAAACGCCACCGTTGGAGCAGATTGGGAACAAAATGTGCAGAATAAACCTGTAACCATTTCTCCCGAACAAGCAGAAGCTATTGAAGCCAATACTCAAAAGGTAAGCTATCCACAAGCTGATGCAGATAAGTTGGCAGGGATTGAAGAGAATGCTACCGCTGGAGCAGACTGGGAATCGAATATTGAAAATAAACCTGTTACCATATCTCCTGAACAGGCAGCAGCTATTGAAACCAATAGCCAAAAGAATAGCTACCCGCAAGTAGATGCTGATAAGCTTGCAGGAATTGAAGAAAATGCGACTGTTGGGGCTGACTGGGAAATGAATGTACAGAATAAACCTGTAACAATTTCTCCTGAACAAGCAGCAGCCATTGAAGCCAATACCCAAAAGGTAAGCTATCCACAAGTAGATGCTGATAAGTTAGCAGGGATTGAAGAAAATGCTACTGTTGGAGCGGATTGGGAAATGAATGTACAGAATAAACCTGTTACGATTTCCCCTGAACAAGCAGCAGCTATTGAAGAAAATACTCAAAAAAGAAGCTTTCCTCAAGTTGATGAAGACAAGCTTTCAGGCATTGAAGAAAACGCAACTGTCGGTGCTGACTGGGATATCAACTTGCAGAATATCCCAGAGTTACTTGTAAAGTTCATTCAGAAATTAGGAGAAGAAGGTGTAACCCGTTTTGATATTGACCCGGATGGCTCAACATTAAGAATTGGTAGGGATGATTAATAAAAAGGGCTACATATCAAGGATACGTAAGGATTTAAAGGCGGAACGTAAGCACTCTAAAACCACTATTGAAAGCATTGCCAAAAGCTTCGGTATTGCCAATAAAAACTTGGTGAAAGAATTTACTGAACTGGCAATAATCCTTAACGCAAGAGAGATAGCACACGACAGTTCGCTGACTACTTATGAAAAATACCTTGATATTGTAGCCCTGTATCAAACACAGGTCAACCTTTCCATGCGCACAAGCATGAGTGTGTTGATGCAGCAATATTCCACTCCGGCACCCATCTCGTTCCTGGCATCAAGTTATATCTTAAAATCAGGCAGCTTATTAGGCTACAAGGCTTTTAAGAATATCGTAAAGGGAAGTACTAAGGGGAAAATTGTCGGCAATGCTCATCTTACGAATGATAAAAAAGACTTTCCAAGGTATTTAGAACCATCGGCAGGAAACGGACTTTTAACCATTGCTTTGCCTTATCACTATACCCATGTCAACGAGCTGGACGATATAAGGCTTGCCAACCTGAAAGAACAACCTTTTGAAAAGGTCAGCTCTTGGGATGCGTTAAAGCCTCCGGCAGCTTATGACAGAACTTTTGATGGTATAGTTACGAATCCACCTTTCGGTTCACTTTCTCAACCTGAACTTTTTGGAAAGTTTAAAATCAAGCGATTGGAACATGCAATGGCATTAAACGCTTTGCGTTGCATGAAGGATGATGGTAAGGCAGCCATTATCATTGGTGGTCACACCACTTGGGACGAACACGGTCGGGTAACCGCAGGAACTAACCGCATTTTCCTGAATTACCTCTATCACTTTTACAACGTTGAAGATATTATCCCGATTAACGGCAAAAAGCTTTACTCCAGACAAGGAACTTCAATCAATACCCGATTGATTCTGATTGATGGAGCAAAAGCAGTTCCCGAAGGAGCAGCTCCACTTAAAAATAAATTATACAGCACCGTTGTCAATACTCATGAAGAACTTTGGGATAGGGTTGGTTTAGGCAAAGGCACAAGCCCAAAGCCACAAACCAAAGATGTGAAGGTCATTAAACTTCGTGCTAAAGCCATTCTGATAAAGCAAAAACAGTTATCACTTGGTAAACTTCCAACGGCAAACCGATCGCTACGCATTTTGGTAGCTTGTGAAGAAAGCCAAACCGTTACAATGGCACTTCGTAGTCGGGGGCATGAAGCTTATAGCTGTGACATTCTTCCAACCACAGGCAAACATCCCGAATGGCACATCCAGGATGATGTATTGAACCAATTGGATAAGGGTTGGGATATGATGATTGCTTTTCCTCCATGCACCTACCTGACTGTTTCAGGCAATGCGTGGATGCATGACCCGGAACGTCAAAAGGAACGTAAGAAAGCACTGGCTTTTATCCGCAAACTGATGAAAGCTCCAATTGATAAAATTGCCATTGAAAACCCTATTGGTGTTATCAGTACCGCCATCCGCAAGCCTGACCAAATTATTCAGCCATACTTCTTTGGTGACAACGCAAAGAAATCAACTTGCTTGTGGTTAAAGAATTTACCTCTGCTAGAACCAACAGATATGCTTGATGAAGACCAATTGGAATACAAGCATTGGTACGACAAAAAGAAAAAACGTTGGAGACGGCAACCACTTTGGTACTATCAGGCAAGGGATTTAAGCGATGAAGAAAGACGTAGGGTTCGCAGTAAGACCTTTCAGGGGATTGCCAATGCAATGGCTGACCAGTGGACAACAAAGAATATTTATTCAATAGCAGTATAGTATGAAATCAGACATTAAAATATGCAAAAGCAACATTACCATTAAGTTTGGCAGCGTTCCACCAAAACATATATCGGCAAGACTTATTGAATTGGGTTTTAAAACCAACAACAACAAAAGCTTTGTTCGCACTAAAAAGCTGGCTCAGAACGAGCATGAGTATTTACAAGGAATGTTCGGTCATAAAGGGCTGGGCATGGCATATATCCCAACAGCCGAAAAAGGTTTTATCCTGGATACAACAGTTCCCGATTCAATGGGACACGAAATGCACATCGCTATCCGAAAAGTAAAGAAAAGTATCGGGATGCCTTTGTTTGACTATGTTGCCGAGAAACTCGATTACAGCAATGACGAGCTTGTTAAGTCGCTTTCATGCGAACAGATTGATGCAGTATCGTTAGCTATTTACAATATCGAGAAGCGTGGCCAGGGAATTATTGTTGGCGACCAAACAGGAATCGGTAAAGGAAGAACCGCAGCAGCTTTAATCCGCTATGGTGTAAAAAGTGGTATGCAACCTGTGTTCTTATCCGAAAAGCCCAATCTATTTACTGACCTTTATCGGGATTTATCCGACATAGGCAGTTCTGCTTTAGTTCCGTTTATCGTGAATACCAAAGAGAGCAAAACCAATGTAAAGGACAAAAGCGGTGAAGTTATCTATACAGCTCCCGAAAAAACTACACAAGAAAGGATTATCAAGGGTAAGAAAGTACCCAACAATTACAACTTTGTTTGTGCCACTTATTCGCAGTTCAATCAGCCGAAAAAGCCAGCCAAACAAGAGTTTTTAAATGCTGCAAGTAGCGGTAATATCATCATTATGGATGAAGCTCACAATGCTTCGGGAAGCTCCAATACAGGTGAATTTATGCAAGGTGTGTTAAGGCAAACCAAAGGCGTTTGTTTCCTATCTGCCACCTTTGCAAAACGACCTGATAACATGCCTATTTATGCTCAAAAGACTTCTATGAGCGATGCCAATATGAGCAAAGAGGATTTGGTAGAAGCCATCACCAAAGGCGGTGTTGCATTGCAGGAAGTATTAGCAGCCCAATTGGTTTCAGAGGGGCAAATGATTAGGCGTGAACGCTCTTTTGAAGGTGTCGAAGTAAACTACATCGAGCTGAAAGAAAAAGCCAAAGAGCAAGCTGATACCGCAGACAAAGTAACCTCAATCATCCGTGATATTATCGGATTCCAAGAGAAGTACATTAACAAACAAGTTGATGAGCTTGATAAAATTGCAGCAGCCGAAAGTAAAGAGGTTGAAACACGCAAAGGAACTGAGAAAGCCGGGGTTGATAATATTCCGTATTTCTCAAAGGTCTTTAACGTCATTAATCAATTACTATTTAGTCTGAATGCTTCTGATGTAGCTGACCATGCCATTAAGCGATTGAAAGAAGGTAAGAAACCCATCATTGCCTTTGCTTCAACGATGGGAAGCTTTTTAGAGGGAATGGCAAAACCTGATGATGTGATAAATGGTGATTTTTCTACCGTATTGGAAAAGGGTTTGGATTCTGTTTTTCGCTATACCGAGAAAGATATTGATGGAGAATCACAGGGTAAGCAATTTAATATTGCCGATTTGTCGGAAGATGCTCAATTGGCTTATTACGATATTATCAGAAGAATCGAACAGGCTTCAACTGGCATTACTATCAGTCCGCTTGATTTGGTAATCCAAAAGATAAAAGAAGCCGGATATTCGGTTGGCGAAGTTACAGGGCGAAAGCTTTGTGTTCAGTACAATTCCACTAAAGCAAAGAATACAACGGCTTTGGTGATGAGCCGAAAAAAGGAAAACACAGCCGACTTGTTTCGTCAATTCAACGACAATGAAATTGACTGTTTGCTGATTAACCAAAGTGGTTCGACAGGAGCTTCGGCACATGCCATTGTAACAGACAAGGTGCCAGCAGAAAAGGTAAAGCAGCGAGTAATGGTGATACTCCAACCAGAACTGAATATCAATACCGAAATCCAAAAGCGTGGACGCATCAATCGCACAGGACAGATAATGAAACCGATTTACGATTACATTATTTCGTCCATCCCTGCACAAAAGCGGTTTATGATGATGCTTAAAAAGAAGCTGAAATCATTGGATGCCAATACCACCTCCAACCAGAAAAGCAGCAAATCACAATTGGAATCCGATGACTTTTTAAATAAGTACGGTGACAAAGTGGTTCGTGGGTACATGTTGGAGAATCCGGAGCTAAACAAAGCCTTGGATAATCCACTCAAATTTGAAGGTAAAGACAGCGATGAGACTGCATCCGAAGGTGATGCTTCAAAGGTAACAGGGCGTGTGGCTGTTTTATCGGTTAAGGAACAGGAGAAATTTTATACCGAGGTAATTGAGCGATACAACGATTACATCGAGTACCTCAAGCAAGCCGATGAGTACGACCTTGAAGTTGAAGTATTGAATCTTAAAGCTGAATCCCTTGAAAAGCGTGTGGTGATTGCCGGGAAAGGTGGACGTTCGGTATTTGGTAACGATACCTATTTGGAAAAATGCGAATGTAACGTTCTGAAAAAGCCCTATGGCAAGGCTGAACTTGAAAAGCTGATTAAGAAGTACCTGGATAGTAAAGACCCGGACACTATTTCTGAAGAAATTGTATTGGCACATGAAAAGTTCGTGCAAAACAAGTTATCTGACGATTTAAAGGCGTTGGAAGAAAAATACAAAGAGCTTTTTAATGGTATTACCGATGAGAAAGGCTATCAGAAAATTCCTGTATATGACAAAGCAGCCCAAAGAGATTATGTCGCTGAACGAACAGAAGAAATTCAGGAAGGTAAACAAGCCGAAATTACCAAGACCAAAACACAAAGCGAGAATCGTAAACGCTACCTGAACAACTTTTTCAAGTTCTTTAAAGTCGGTCATGGCTATTTCTATCCGGCAGTCAGTTTTGAAACCGATAGCAGTTCCAACTCCTATTGCGTATTTCTTGGTTTTGACATTAATCCTAAACGCAAGAATCCTTATGCTCCGTCATCGGTAAAACTTCGTTTTGCTATTTCTGATAGCAGAAAATATATTGTTCTCCCTGCATCTGGCGATACTGCCAAAGAAATTGAGCGTGTAATGAGCCGAAGTATGCAGCTCACAACAGGTCAAAAGGAAAGTTTGATTGAGCGTTGGGATGAAGCCATTAAAGACTTCACGGCAGACCGACAAATCCGATACATCGTTACAGGAAACATACTTCAAGGTTCTGCGGATTTTTCAGGCAAGTTGGTAAGCTTCACCACCAAAGGAAGAGGTGTTCAGAAAGGTATTTTAATGAGTGAGGCATGGTCGCCCGACAATAATGATAATAAAGCGGACAACTATGTTGTAGCTCCAATTGCCAAGCTGCAAAAACACATTATGAGCCTTCGTAATGGTGCTACCATTGCCACCGAAAACAGGATTACAATAGCCAGGCATTATGATGGCACTTTTAAGGTCATTATGCCTAAAACCAAAACGCATATTCCCATTTACACCGATAAAGAAGTGGTGAAGCTCCTGGTTAATAATCGGGATGGTTTTGAAATGGTTTCGGGCAATATGAGAGCTTCGGTTGAAGAAAGTAAGATGCCTAAACTTCTTAATCTGCTTGGTGAGCGGTTTAGTTTATCGGTTAAAATTCCTCGCCATTATTACGATGAGTTTTTGGATAAGGGAACAAAGCGAGGCTATTCAACTGATAGCCTTACCAATGAGGCGATGAAGATGTTTGAGCAAGACAAAAAGGAATTTCCCAAACGTCTGGCCAGGCAAAAGCAAGCTGCCCCCAAAGGCAAAACCATAAAGCTTGATAGTTCAAAGAAATTAAAGCTTGTGAAACTCCGGGCAAAGGCAATCCTGATAAAGCAAAAACAGCTTAAAGCTGTAGCAGGTCTTGGTTCTCACCCTAAAATTAGGACCATATTATGACAGAAAAGGAATTCTATAAAAAATACAAGGCTATCCACAAGGATATTCGCTCAAATGGTAAATCCAAACTTTCCATATTGACTGATGGATTTAAGGAGGGAGTAAATGTCAATGCTTTGCCTGTTTACAAAGGCTTTGAGAAAGAAACAAACATTGTCCGTAAACGCTATAATCCAAGGAAAGGTGATTTCGTCTGGATTTTAACTAATGAAGGTTTTACCGAAGGACGAAACGGCTATAGAACAAAGAAAGGTTATAAACCAAATCCTGATGACGGTTTCTTTATTATAAGTGATGATAAAACCTTGTATGAGAACTACTGTGCAAATAAGATTGAGTTGATTGGTGACCTAGGTGATATTGACCAAGAAGTTGAAATAGCTCTTCGGGACAAGCAAAAAAACAGACAGTTTAAAGATGCTGGGAAACGAGTACATGGCTCACGCAAAGAACAAGCGATGTACAACAAGCTTATTCGAAGTAGCGATTTAAGCAGTATTGAACAGGATGAAGCCACTGCTATCGAACTCATTAAGAAGGATAAGGTATTTCCTAAAATAGAGCCGCAAACCGAGAAAGAAAATGGAACAGATGCTGGTTGTGCTTACCTGAAAACAAAAATTCGTCAGGCATTCCCGGCTAAACCAAATAACAATACCAAAGAAGCCAGAGAGCAATATGTTCTAATGGCAGAGGCAATCTTTAAAGTTTTGCAAGGTGCCATAACTATTGGAGACCTGAAAGCTTTGTTTTCTATTGCTAACAATGGGGAAATTATCGAGAAAACAGACTTTGGGATAATATTTGGTAAACAGCTACGCAATATAGTGTTTGTTCTATACGGCTATTCATATAATGTAGGTAAAGCTAAAAATGTCCTAAAGGAAGCAAATAAATATAGTGGAATTAACCGTTTACTCGCCCGACAGAACTTAGAGAATCTAAGAGCAGAATATGAGCTAAAGAATCAGGTTTTCAGAAAATGTATTGAATCAGCAAAACGAATCATCACAAAATCTGATATGCAATTTCATAAAAAAGAAGCTCTTGTATTTAGTGGTGGTTTATTAAGCAGTATTAAAACCATACCAGAATATATTAAGTATGTTGAGCATGTATGCCTGCGTTTTATCAAGAATCAAATAAAGGAATACGACCAAAAAAAAGAGCAATTTCCATACAAGGAATTTAAACCGGATTGGAGCTGGGCAGAAACAAAGAAAACAAGCAAATCAAAAAGCAGCAGCAAGCCTAAAATAGAAGCCATACCGCTATCGTATATCAAACGCACAGGCGGTTTATTAATTGAAGAAGCGGACGAAAACACGGTTATCAAGAAGCTTCATTTTAAATCACTCACATTAGGAAACTATGTAAAGGATGATGAAGCCAGGGAACACATTCGCCACTTTGTTGCAGCCATCGTTGATTTATGCGAGGTGCTTGACATCAACCTATCCATAAACGAAGCCCTGGCTATTGCTTTTGGCGCATTCGGTCGTGGTGGTAAAGCAATGGCTACTTATTACCCAACACGACAGCTCATCAACTTGACTAAACGAAATGGTGACGGTTCCGTAGCTCATGAGTGGGGACATTTCTTTGACCACTTTTTAAATGGTTTAGAATTATCAACCAAACCATTACGTTCTGAAAGCTGCCTGAACACCATTATTGAAAGTTTAGGCTATCGTAAGAAGTATTTCATCGGAGGTAAATCATCCCCAACAAAAGATTGGTTCAAGTCGATATTAAAGGTTGCTTTAGAAGATGATGTTCCTAAAACAATCCTTCATCAGAGCTTTGCACAATTAATCGTCATGCTTCGATTTGGCTATTATGGTGCAGAAGGCGGTATCTGTGTGAGCTATGATAATTTCAATTCCGATGGCTCTAAAAAGCGTCCAACAGACAGCTACTTATATCACTACTCCAAACTTCAAGGTGCTTATTGGAAAGATATTGCAGAGTTATTTGCCCGAAGCTTTGAATGTTATGTGTACGACAAGCTAAAAGCAAAGGACCGGGTAAATAACTATCTGGTATCGGGTGGGATGTTTTCTCATCCTGTTTATCCACAAGGCAAGGAACGCATTTACATCAACAAGTGCTTTGACAACCTGATTTATGCCATCAAGAAGCATTTATCCATTAAATCATTTGAACCATTTACCGACAAACGAGCCGATGAATACATCGACCTGACCGAGAAAGGTAGCGTGAACAAAGGTGTGATAGTGGGAAAAGAACGCAAACTGAAACTTGCCAAAATCAGGGCTAAAGCAATTCGCATTAAACAAAAACAGTTAAAAATATCGTGATATGAAACTTACAATCAAAAACTACAAGGAAGCCACCAAAAATATTGACTTCAAAAAGTTGCCGGAAGCAGCACAGGAAGCACATAAAGAGTTTGATTCATTTGCCGATTTCTACAATGAGGATAAGGACATTAAAGAGATGTTGGATAATCATTTCAAAATCGTTGAACCATATCTAAAGGATTCAGGAAAGAAAAGCCCTGCAACCAAGAAAACACCAGCGAAAAAGAAGACTACCTCGTCACAAAAATCGACAAAAAATGTGACGAAGAAAGCTTCATCAAAGCGAACTGCCACAAAGAAAACTACAGAACCTAAAAAGGCACAACGTAAACCCATCGAGGTTGATTTAATACCATTGGAAATAAAAGTAATCAGGCGTTATCTGAACTTCCACAATAAGAAGGTAACAGAACGTCAGGTATCGCTTTTGTACAAGGTGATTCAAAAGGCTGCTACCGAAAAGACCATCCGCCTTACTAGCAAGTATGCTTCTGAAATTAAAAGTATCAGCAATGACCTGATTAAGACTTACAAGGATATGAATGGTACTTGCAAGTTTGAAGTTCCGAATTCATTGTACACGAAGCTAAAAAAGATTGTGGATGATTACGGTGTTACTCCGGCAGTTGCTTTGATTAAAAGGTTTATCAATTTGTATGGCAATATCACTAAAGCAAAAGCCCAACGCTTACTTACCACAGTTACCAATTCATTGAAAAACGGTAAGGTCAATAAGTCCGACAAAGAATTTGAACAGGTGAAAAACGTCCAAAAGCATTTGCATGATTATCTGGAGAGCGACAAGCTACTTGTTACCAATGTGCAGTTGAAAGGGCTTCAAGGCATTGCCGGATTGGGAAAGTAAATGCCACTACTTCCACGCCCAAAAGTAGTGGCACAAAGCCAAGGGCAACAACACGAAGCACCACCAGAACCACAACAATAGCACCCGACCAGGTTGTATTGGCAAATGACCTTGCCAAGATGAATTTTAAGACCATCTCCATCAGGGGAAAGTTCGGCAAACTATTAGGCAAGCTGTATATCCCATTCTATATAATGATTTACGGCTCACGCTTTCATGGGAAAAGTACCGTAGCCCTGATGTTTGCCGATGAATTAGTAAAACAGCACGGATATAAAGTCCTGTATGTAGCCAATGAAGAAGGTGCAAAAGGAACAATGCAGGAGAAAGTGGTAAGACTTGGAATCAACAGCCCGATTGGAATCATCGAGGATTACAATCCAAAGCTATTCAGGGATTATGATGTGGTATTTATCGACAGTACTCAAACGACCGATATTTCTCACGAGGAATTTAAAGAGCTCAAGAAACAGTTCCCGAACACCTCATTTGTAATCATTAATCAGGCAAACCGGGATGGAAGCTCTAAAGGCGGAACTAAGTGGGAGCATATTGTGGATGCCATCATGCACATCGAAAACCAAAGTGCAACGATGGAGAAAAACCGCTTTCCGGAGGGTAGTACAGAAACCATTAAAGTCTTTTAGCATGGAAGAAATGACAATTAAATTTTATTGGGTGGTTATAGCCGGATTGAGCTCATTAACGATTGGGGTACTCTCTTTTATCATCCGCAATGCCATTTCAAAAAATGCGACCAAGGAAACGGTGGAAGCCAAAACCGATTTACTGGAGAAAGACATTAAGCACCTGACAAAAGAACTGGATGGGGCTGAAAACAAGTTTGCCATACTGCATAAGCGTGTTTCAGATTTAAGGGATAGCTCCAAAGAAATCTATGTGAGTAAGGAATTGTTTCATCAGACCATCAAGCAGCTTAATGACAAGTTGGATACCATCTTAAAATTTGTAGAGCGATGAGAAAGATATTCGGAAAACTAACCAATGCCGGGGTTGCTGAAACGCTCAAGGTTGGCACAAAACTCATTGATGAGATTTTTACTACTCAGGAAGAAAAGCTCCAGGGGAAAATGGAGCTTTTTAAAATGGCAGTTGCTGACCGTGATTCTGCAAGAACCATGTATGCACAGGATAGCTGGTTGCAAAAGATTTTTGCCATCTTTTTCCTGGTTGCATGGTGCGGTCTGACCTTCGTGATGCTCAACTATTTTGTATTTCAAACCATTGAATTGCAGGATTGGCAAATAGCCTTTATTAGTAGCATTAACGGTGGTATTTCTACAAAACTCAGCACCATTATCGACTTTCTTTTCGGGGGTGCAATTTCCGGTGTAAACAATGTAAAACTTAAAACTAAACGTAAAAATGAAGACTTTTGATGAACTCTTTGATGGAGTAATAAAACACGAGGGATATTATGCCAATGTAACTGGAGATAAAGGTGGAGAAACGTATATGGGTGTTGCCCGGAATTTACATCCCGATTGGGAAGGATGGCAGCTTATTGATGAATACAAACAAGTGTTTGGAGAAATAAAGCGGAATACAAAGCTAGATATTCCAGGATTAACGGAATTGGTTAAGGATTTCTACAAGCATAACTTCTACGATAAATATAAAATAGGCTATATTGTTTCTGATCCTTTGCAGGAAATTATTTTTGATTGGTGCGTAAATAGTGGTTACTGGGGTAGCTGTGGAGTTCAAAAAGTATTGAACCGTTTTTTTGATTATAACCTTAAACTAGATGGGATAATTGGGAAGAATACGGTTAAAGCAATTAATTCTTGTCCTCCGGAAACACTGTTTAATGCCATTAAATCTGCTCGCATCCATTATTACAACACCATTGCTCAGAAAGGTCAGAACCATAAGTTTTTAAAGGGGTGGTTAAGAAGAATTGACAACATTGTTTATTAAGATATTACCGAAGTCTAGTAAGTTGTATTAAATTTGATATCTGACTTTAAAACATAGATTATGTATGAAACAGTTATCAAGATTTCATGAAGAAGATTACTTTAACGAATTCAAAAATGAAATATTATCAATTATTGATGATGATAATTATAAAACTAGCCCAACTTTTTTCAGGTGTAATTCTTTTTATGATATTTTTATAAATAGTTTTAATCAAATCCATCACTTTGCATTTGATAGTAAAAACCCCAATGAAAAAAGTAATTCTAGAGCTTTAAATTGTGGTATAAGAATTCCATATTCTAACTTCAAACCACTGAAAGGAGAAGATTTACATCAATTAAAAGATACCGTTGAAAAAACATATCGCACAATGGCATCAAAAATTTCTTGTTCAAGAGGAAATGCCTTTTTATTGTGCGAAAATTATAAAACCACTAACAATTATTCGAAAGCAAATAAACGTTTACACTTTTATACAAATATTGCTACTGGCAAAACTGAGCATATTGGTAAGATTATTATTAATCAAATAGCACCTAAAACATATGCTGTATTAGATTTAGCTAATTTAAATGAAGTAGAATATAATAATAGTATTTTCAACTATTCCTTTGCTTTACCTTGTATTGTTTTTGCAAATTATGCCTGTGGAGATATCTTTTTTTTTAATGATAAGAATTTAGATTTTGCAAGAGTAAATATTATTGATTTTATAAATTCTGATAAGGAAAAAACGGATACGATTCAGCATAAATTTTCTAGAACTGGATTAAAAGAATTGACTATTAAAATGTTTCTTGAAAGCGATTTGATTTATTCTGTTAAAGTAAATGAAATTGCATTTGCAGGTAGATTAAGGGAGCGAGAATCGTATTTCAATGCTAGGATTAATTTTAAAGAGAATAAATGGTTGTCATTTGAGGGGCATTCATATTTAGAGAGTTTAAAATAAACAGACTTGATCCGCTCCATTATATTCTAAAATTAACCTGTTTTTTGATATTGATTTAAAGCTATTTATATTTGAATTAAGAAGTTACTGTATGTTAGGTTTACATGAAATATTAAGTTTTTCTAAAATATTTGAAGATGAAATATTTGAAGATTATTTATCGAGGATAGATGAAATTCCAAGAGATTTATTAATAAACACGGCTACTCATTTATTAAGCTTTTATCATACAGAATCAATTGCTAAAGACCATAAGGAACTTTTAAGTCAATGGTTTTGCGAAGGCAATAATGCTTTTGCAAACGAAATCAACGATAGGATAAACTCACTGCCTAATAAAACTATAATATTAAATGCCAGGAGTAGCCTTACACTTTTTGAAAGTGTATTATCATCAGATAATACTTCATCTGAAATTAGTAATGAAGAGTTTGAAGTTCTACTATTTAAAATATATCTGGCTATAAATGAACAATTAAATCTAAACGATGATAAAGTTCTTAGTTCAGTAAAAGATGACGTGCCTTATTCAAGAATATTTTGCTTAGCAATCGCTAATTCCTTACCAACATTTGACATTACGAATTATGATAGCAATTCCGTATTTGTATCACAAGTTGTAAAAGCCATTTATTTACTTGAATTTCTAGAAAGTAGACTAGATACTCAAATGCTTCTACAAGAGTTTTATAGAAAATTTGAGGTTAATGGATATAAAGAGTTTTTAGGCAAGCTTTTACCGGTCTCATTTAATGTCATTGCTTCAAATCAAAAGGGAAACATTGATATAGTTTTAAATGATGATGCAGAATTCGATTCTAATTCTGCATTTCTAGATAGACTATCTATTAACAATATTAATGATGAAAGGTCTGCCGATTTTTTAACACTTCGAGCAAATCCACTTATAAAAATAAGCCGTGATACTTATCGTATAATTTACCCCTTATTTGTTTTAGAGAAAAATTTCAACGGGCTGTATTTTCTTTTAAAAGAAGTGAATGACACATTAGACAGGGCTAATAGAGTTAATCTAAGACAATTGGTCACTTTTGATTTTTCAGAAAAGTATATATTGTATTCTATTATTGAGCGTGCATTTGAAAAAAAGTATTTAAAGCTTCGGGGAGAACAAATGACTACTCCTGGAGCACCAGATTATTATATTAGGAATGGTAATAAGGTTTTTATTTTTGAGTCTAAGGATATATTGATTAATGCTGATGTGAAAGAAAGTTACGATTTTGAAAAATATGAATCAGAACTAAAGGATAAGCTTTATTACCACATAAGAAATCATAGAGAATCACCCAAAGCAGTAAAACAGTTATGCAATTTTTCAAGATCCCTTTTAGATGGTTCTTTTAGAGAGGATTCAAGATATAAAAGCAATTCAATAAAAATTTATCCAATCATAGTCTTGCATAATAGACAATTAGATATTGTTGGGCTTAATAATCTAATCAATGTTTGGTTTAAAATTGAAACAGAATTAATTGAAGACAAAACATTAAAAATTAGTAATATTCAAATGCCCACAATTATTGGCATTGAAACACTGATTTTGATTCATGAAATGTTATCTAGAAATGAGATTAAGCTAGAAAAAATATTAGAAGAATATCAATATTACATTAGCGATAAACGAATTAAAGCTAAGAGATACAAAAACGAAGCAGAACTACATGCAGAAATGCAGAACCAGTTAGCTTCATTTAATATGTACATACAAAATAGATTTAGCTTTAAAGTTCCGAACCTATTCGAAGAAAAAGGCATATCAATTTTAAGTTAATCCAAATATGATGTTTAAATTGTTGCTAAATTCAATAAAAATTGCAACGCAAGTTGTAGGTCAAATCATGAATAATTGAGATTTGGAAGTCTCGGTTCTGATATATTTCCAATTAATATTATAATTTATAACAAATTCTATGCTTGTGCGTATAATATGTTTTTTCTCATGTAGAATTTTGTGCCAACAGTTTATCAATGAGTCAGTTTTTGTTAAAATTGGATTTATTTAAGTTTAATAACAATAGCAATGATTAAAATTATAACCCTAGTAGTAATAAGTTTATCTGTTACACTCTCCTCATTTTGTCAAATTAATAACCCTTCATATTTAAAAAAAGATGTAGAGGAATGTGATATTATTAAAGTTGAGAAAAACAGTAATAATACAGTAGTATATTTTAAATATACTAATAAGCATGATGCATCTTATGGACCATGGGTGCGCATTGATAAAGACTTTTTTATTAGAGATAAGAGAACGAATAAAAAATACCCCTTAATAAAGGCCAATAATATTCCTATCACACCAGATAAACATTATTTTAAATATAAAGGTCAAGTCTTAGAATTTAATTTGATTTTTAAAGCTTTGCCTCTAACTGTTAATGAAATTGATGTAATTGAGGATGAAAATGGAAGAGCTTTTAACTTTTATGGAGTTTCACTAAATAATAAAACATTTGGCTCAATGGCGCTTAAGAGCAATGGTAAAATGAGATCTACACCGGATGTTTTATCTGACGTTCTTTGCATGATTCCAGCCGGAAAAGAAGTAAGGATTATTGGCAATGACGGGGGATATTATGAAGTTGAGTACAATGGAAAGCATGGGTATATTAGTAGTATATATTTTGAATCAAGTGGAATACAGAGCAGTAATAAGCCAGTCCAAAATAAATCTACAAATCAAAATTGCAATGAAATAAAATATATAAAAGGAAAGAATTACACTTCAAAACCAAGCTTATCACGCAGGCTTAGTGGGTGTAATAAGATTTATGTGCCAGTGCCGAATAGTTCTTCTTTTGCATGGCAAGGTTTCATTAGTTATTTGCGAGGCTTAGGTTTAGATGTTGTTACAATACAAAAGCAATTCGAGAAGAAAACAGTTGATTTAGGTACGGTAATAGGTGTTTATACAATATACCAAGGTTCTGATTTTGTAAAAAATGATAATGCTAATAATCTTGGAGCAGTACTTAATACTCTTAATGCAGCAAGTACGCATGCAGGAAGTAGAAATACCGCAAAAATTACTTTTGTAGACTTTAATAATTCCTATACATGGGATTATGAAATAAATATTCCAAATTCTTATGAAAAATATAAGAGAATATTGAAAAATGAGATTTGTTATTCTGTCACTAAAAACCCATCTGCCAAAGTTGTTTTACCAAAAAGAATTTCATGTTGGAATGAACGGAAGATTAAGCAATTTTATTCCAATAATGGCGTTGATAGTTTTGAAGGAATATATGAAAATACAGTAAGCTCAAGCGGCAACGAAGCTAAATATAAAGTTGCAGTAAAAAAGATATCTGGAAAACATCATTTAATATATTTATCTGGAGCAATTAATCCACAAGAATGGATTGAGGGGGAAGTAAAAGCTGTTTTAGAAAAAACATCCACACATGGCTTTTTTAAAGCAAAATGGTATATGGCAAATAAAACTGAGAATAATGATTTTTACATTTCTTTTGAAAATGGTCTAATGAACGTCCTAAATCCTGAAGATGATAAAAATATGTATGTCAAGTTATACCCATCTGTTGGTGATAATATAGATCAATATTCAAATTTACCATCTTCAGGTACTGGGTTTGCTCTTACAAAAAATGGACTAATTGTTACAAACAATCACGTAATAAGAGGGGCAAAAAAAATAAATGTTAGAGGTGTTGGTGGGAACTTTAATCGAACATATTCTGCTCGTGTTGTAACAACAGATAAAAAAAATGATCTCGCGATAATAAAAATTGACGATTATAGTTTTAATAGCTTAGGACGTATACCTTATAGTATTAAAATGTCTAATTCCTCTGTGGGTGAAAATATATTTGTTCTGGGTTATCCTTTAAGAGCAACAATGGGGGATGAAATTAAATTAACAGACGGAATTATTAGCTCAAGAAGTGGATTTCAGGGTGATATTACTTCTTATCAGATTTCTGCTCCTGTTCAACCAGGAAACAGTGGAGGTCCTCTATTTGATAAGAAAGGTAATATTGTTGGAATTATAAATGCGAAGCATACTGGGGCAGAAAATGCATCATATGCTGTTAAAGTGAGTTATTTATTAAATCTAGTTAATTCTCTGGAGTACCCGCCACAATTACCAAGTGTAAATTTGATATCTAATAAGCCCTTAACAAATCAAGTATCTATGGTTAAGAATTTCGTCTACATAATAGAAGCTATTCCTGAATAGTTTTAATGGTTAAATAGAAAAGGGTATGAAAAAGGTTTTATTTGTAATATATTTAATTACTCTAATTCAATTTGGATCTGCAAATGAATTGAAATATATCTCGTTGGGTAGTAATGAAATAAAGACAATAATAAATACCTCAATTACAAGTAGAGGCGGTCACATGGGTAAATGCCTAACTTTTAATATTACCAATCAATCAGATAAGGAATTATTTTTAAAATTAGATAGAGGTTGGAAATTGATTCCTGAGGATGACAAATTTCAGAATATGTTTGTCGTCAAAGAGTGTCAGTTTTCTATTAAACCTAAGGCAACATATAGCTTCGATGCTATAGCATATTGCTGCCAAGCATTTGATAGTGCTCCAGTTTACGGTTGTAAGTTTAAAATGGGTTATATCGAAGAAAGATGGGTAGATGTTGCTCAAATAATTGACCTAAACGATTTTAGTGATTATAACATCCAGACTGCGATTTGGAGTTTATCTGATAATTACTCAATAAATCGTATTCAAGCTAATAACTCCAAAGAAATAGAAGCCCTAAAAAAGGCTGTGATAAAAGCTAATCCAAAGAGTGATTTTAAGGTTGTTAATCAACCAAGTAAACATTATTTAAGAACAGCTCAAGATTCCATTGATTATTTGAAAAGGATGGAATTGTATATACGAGAAAGAGTTAACTGGCAACCAATTGGTGAAGAAGGGGTGTTTGATTATATTATTTTAAGTAAGAGTAAAAAAGGAGGTTGGAAAGATGCTAAAGGTGTTCTTTCAATTGTTGGCAGAGAAATCACTTATATAGATTCTATTGATTCCAATCAAAATATCAAGCTTTTAATGGGTGAGGTAAAAAGAGATACTATGAATTTTGGTAAAGGTAAACTCATGATATCCGATATATGCATAGCGAAACGAACAGATGTCGCAAATGATAGAAAAAATTACCGTTTTACACTAAATCATTTCTTAGATAGTGATTTTTATTCTGCAACACTTTCTGAATGGAGTAAAATGCAGAAGATATTTAATTTAAAAGTGCAGCCAATTAAGTTAGAAGATTGATACAAAAATAAAACTCCCTATTGAAATTAATCAATGGGAGTTTTTTATTAGTCAAGCTTTGCGCTAAGAATTATAAAGCCATATGCTGACTTAAATCATCATACTTTAATTTAGCAGCTAACACCTGCATATCAGAACTTATCTTTTCGTTTGTAATCCTGGCATAAATTTGTGTCGTTTTAATATTGGTATGACCAAGCATTTTACTAACGGATTCAATAGGAACTCCTTTTGATAGGGTAACGGTAGTAGCAAATGTGTGTCGTGCCAAGTGAAAAGTCAGGTTTTTATTTATACCGCATACATCAGCAATTTCTTTCAAGTACTGGTTTGTTTTTTGATTTGTCGGAATTGGCAAGAGCACTCCATTCGGTAAGCCTTTGTATTTATCAAGAATTAATTGGGCTATATCCAATAAAGGCACAACTGTTTTAATAGAGGTTTTCTGGCGTTTGGTGTTAATCCATAAATTTCCGTCAAAACCTTTAGAGATATGTTCCTGCCTAAGATTTTTAATGTCAATATATGAAAGTCCGGTATAGCAAGAGAAAATAAAAATATCACGAATTCGTTCAAGTCGTTCACTACAAAAGCTTTTCTGCATAATGAGTTTCAGCTCGTCATCGTTCAAATAACCTCTGTCAACTTTCTTGATAGAGATTCTGTAATTGGCAAAAGGGTCAGTTTGAATCCACCCGTTCTTTTGGGCGGTAAGTACTACGCTTTTAAATTTCTGAATAAACTTAGCCGTTGTGTTCGCATTGCAGCTACATTGTGTATTCAGGTAAGTTTCAAATCCAACAATAAAGGAGTGGTTGATTTCCCTTAAATCAATATCGTTTCGTTTATATTCGGTTTTCAGGTAATTTGCTAGGTGTCGTTTACAGACCTCTGCTTTTTGGTAAGTGGCTTTAGATTTACTTATGCCAACTTGTTTCTTTAGGAGGTTATTGCTGTCCTCAAAAAGCTCCATTAAAAAGAATTGCTCTTGTCCGATACCTAAAAATGTGTTTTTAACCTTTTCAGCAGTTACTGTGATTTCTTTTCGGATAAGTTCATTGTATGTTTTATGAATGGAGGTTTTTATTTCTTCCAAAAGGCTATTTGTGGCCATTGCTTCCGAGCTTCGCCCTTTTACTTTTCCCAGGCTAACGCTCCATTCAGTAACCTTTATATATTGCTTTGTGCTGAATTGCGCCATTTTACCATTAACACTGATTCTTGCAATAATAGGTGCTGTTCCGTCTTTCCTTTTTGCACTTTTCTTAATGTAAAAAAGAACTTTAAATGTACTTCTCATTTGCTTCATTTTTTGAATTGTAAAACTAGTTTATTAATCTCAAAATGAAATGATTGCAGGTATGCCAATTCGCGACATTACTATGCCAATTTGCGACAATTTGTGACCTATTTTTGATTTTTAAAAATAGGGTACGATTTAGCCACAAAACTATGTCGCTTTTTGGCATTTTCTTCAAAGTACTTACAGACAAAAGGGTATAAAAAAATCCTACAATATCTTGATATTGTAGGATTTGTCTCTTTTCTGTCTTCTATTGACATTTAACTAAGCGGAGAGAGAGGGATTCGAACCCCCGGTACCTCGCGGTACAACGGTTTTCAAGACCGCCGCATTCGACCACTCTGCCATCTCTCCAAGTCGATATGCGTGAAGTGTTATAAACACTTTTTGCTTCTGGTAAAATTTCTGTAGCCCTTTGTTGTTGGGCATTCTGTTGTGTTATCTCTTTCGATAACGGTTGCAAAAGTAGAGTAATTTTTTGAATTGCAAAATAAAAAAAGCAAGAAAAAATGAGGTTTTTCAAGTGGGTTATTCTATGTTTTTAATTGTTAGCATTTTACTTTTCCGGTGTAGCGAAAAAAAAAGAACTGACCACTGGCCAATCCTTTTTCTGTATGCTTGTATAGGCTAATTTAATTTAGTCTTCAGCACCAATTTTCAGTAGCTCCACCTCAAAAATAAGAGCAGCATAAGGCGGTATTACCTGGCCTGCTCCGCGCTTGCCATAGGCAAGGTTATAGGGGATGTAAAAAATGCTTTTCCCACCTTCTTTCATCAGTTGAAGGCCTTCTGTCCACCCGGGTATTACCCTATTGAGGGGAAATGAAACTGCATCACCACCTTCTGAGCTATCGAATACCTGCCCATTGATCAGTGATCCTTTGTAGTGTACCGTTACTATATCGGTGGCTTTGGGAGAGGCTCCTGTACCTTCTTTCACTACTTTATATTGCAGTCCGCTTTCAGTGCTTACTACACCCTCTTTTTTGGCGTTGGCAGCTAAAAAATCAATGCCCACCTGTGCTTTGCTTGCTGCAATCACGCTGCTGGCTTCTTCCATCGATAGCTGTCCTGCCTCGGTCATTCCTTCACGAAGACCAGCTGCCACCATGTTGGGGTCTAAGCCATTTTCTGATGCCAGCTCACGAGCCATCATAAGGCCGTAGCTATAGCTCAGGCTGTCGGCCTGGCTGGTCATTTTAGCCGGTGCTGACGGGCTGGTGCAAGAGGGTGATAAAACGATAGCAGCCAAAGCGATGCTGCCCATTGTAATTTTTGTCAATACTTGTTTCATGCTATTGTATTTAATTTTATAGGCCATGGTAAATGTACAAATGAGTTTGATTATTTCGCCGCATGTAAAAATGGGTAATCAAATTAAAATGTTCATTTCATAGCGATATGCATTAATGCCAAAGGTATTGAAATAGTTGGATAAGCAATACTCAGGTGCCTAGCCCAACAAAAGAAATATGGCGGGTCTTTTATTGATATCCGGCAACTTCCCTTTCCACTGTGCAATGGTTTTTGTTTGGATGTATTCGCTGTCTAGCGTAATATCGCAAGCGATGCAAAGGCGTGTTTGGGGGCGACAGGCATTCACCAGCTCTTGCAGTAGCTTGGTGTTTCGGTAAGGGGCTTCAATAAATAGCTGAGTCTGTTTTTCGCGTATTGATCGCTCTTCAAGGTGCTTAATGTGTTTGCCTACCTCGCCTTTCTTAAGCGGGATGTAGCCATTAAAAGCAAAGCTCTGGCCATTCAGTCCTGAGGCCATCACAGATAGTAGGATGGAGGAGGGACCCACAAGGGGTATCACCTGCACATTTTTTGTATGGGCTAGGTACACTACATCGGCACCCGGATCGGCCACACCCGGACAGCCAGCCTCGGATAGTAAGCCCAAATTATGTCCGTCAAAGAGAGGATTTAAAAATCCCGGTATGTCATTGGGGTTGGTGTGTTTGTCAAGCACAAAAAACTGTAACTCATCAATGTCAATGGCTTTATCTACTTTTTTGAGAAAGCGTCGTGCTGATCGGATATTCTCAACAACAAAGTATTTGACGGATCGGATGAGATCAATTGTGTCAGTGGATAGATTTCGTTCTATAGGACTTTCGCCCAGTGTGTTGGGTATTAAATATAGCTTACCTTTCATGGTCTCGTATTTTGAGGATGCCCGATACAGCACGCTTATGTTTACTTTGTCTGTGGCACCCTTTTGTAACAGTGAGCAAAAGTAAACAAATACCGTGCGTGCCGCCATATATAATTAATCATGTTTTTAATGTAGATCCGTTCTAAATAAAATTTGTAAGTTTGTTCAAATACATTAATGTTCAAACCTTTCGAGTATGCCCATGCGAATACTTATTAATATATTACGTAACCGAAATTTTGTTCTTGTTTTTGCCGTACTTATGGGGCTCACACTTGGTCAGTGGGCGCACAGCATTAAGGATTATACAATTTTTGTGCTGGCGCTTGTAATGACCTTTTCCATGACGAACATACGCACCACCAGCCTATATCCGCCGCAACGGCTTATTAAACCCATGCTTATGGGCATCCTGCTTAACTATGTGGTTTATGCCCTGGTGATGATTGGACTGGCATACTGGCTCATCGATGATCGGGATTTATTCTATGGTTTTGTGGTGATTGCAACAACTCCGCCCGGAGTGGCTATTATCCCTTTTTCCCATATTTTAAAAGGAGATGTTGAATATGCCATCAAAGGAGTATTGGGTGCTTTCCTGTGTACGGTATTGATCACTCCTTTTGCTGTGGGGTGGATCACAGGTAATGAGGGTATTGCGGCTTGGGATCTGTTTCTATTGATGCTCAAAACCATTGTATTGCCCTTACTGTTATCGCGCATTCTTCTTCTGCCAAAATTATTTTTTGTGGTTGATCAGGTTCGAGGTAAGGTGGTTGATTGGGGCTTTGCTACCCTCATCTTCATTGCTGTGGGGCTTAACAGAAACGTGTTTTTTAGCGATCCCGCAATTTTGTTGCGTATTGCAGTGGTGTTATTTATTGTGCATTTTATTATGGGCTTGTTATACGAGCGCTTGTGTTATTTTCTGGGGCGTGATACTGTACGTGCCATGTCTGAAAACCTTTTGCTAACGGTGAAGAGTTCAGGGTTTGCGGTGGTGACGGCCATTACACTATTTGGGCAAAAGGCAGCCATACCAACGGCCGGTTTGGCAATTTTTGTGCTGCTCTATCTTCTTTTTCTATCGTTCCGCATGGATTTGCGGAATCGACTTAAAAACTAACCTCCACATTGAAAAATAGCTTGCCACTATTGACAGGTGTGGCCTGGTTAGTGCGGTGGTGCTGATAGTTTAATGAGGCCTTTATGTGTTTAGGCACTACATGGTACTCTACGCCGGCAAATATATCTTCTCCATCTCTCTCTTGCCAATGGGCGATGTGTTCAGCTTCATCGCCATCGAAAGCATTACCCATATTAAAGGTGGAGTTCATGCCATCGATACGAGCCCACAGGCCGAAACGCTTTGTTACATTGTATTGTGTAAAAAGGGAATAGGCAGCGCGATCGTGCCCGTCGAAGTAGCCGTAGTTATTCTGAAAAGTATATTCGGCACCCAGGGTAAAGGTTTTCAGGTCGAAACCGATAAATCCGGTGATGGAAGCTAAAGGAACCGATGCTGTTGAGTAGTCGGTGTACAAGCGGGCGATGATTTTTCGATCAATTAACCAACTGGTTACCCCCAGGCTTCCCCGAAAGGCATCATCGGCCTGCCATTGCTTGTAGCCTTCTCCATTGAACAGGGCCATATCAATCGTAAAATTATTGCCTCGGTAGCTCCCTGATGCTCCGATATCAGCACTGAAATCGAATTTCTGACGATCCAGCATTGACGGTAGTATGTAACGCTTGCCCCACAGTCTTTCCTGCGGCTTAAACTGGTAGGTATCGTGAAGTCCGAAGGCTGCAAACCACTGATCTTGCTCGTAATACACTGCCGCAGTCTTAAAAAATACATATTGCCCTTGGGCATCCTCAATTACAAACTCGCTGCCACCCACATCCACGCGCAGGTGGGCACGCCACTGCGGTGTTATCTGGTAGCGGTAGCCTAGATAGGCACGCTTTAATTCAAAGGCTTTATCATGCTCATCACCCACTATATCAGCATTAAAATTCAAGAAGAGACGACCTTCCAGCTCGCCATGTGCTTTAAAGGGTGTGTTTTCTTGCGATAATACAAGTGTTTGTATGCTAAATAGTATGATTAATAGCCTTAATTTATGTGTCATAATTTCCCTGTTATTTTTATCCGTAGCTTATAGGTTTATTTGGCATAGCCCATTGGCTTGCTTCACTACGCAATACTTCTAAAAATGTTACCTTATGTGAAGTCAAATATAAGAAAAAGAGACAATCTCTAAAGAATGCCTCCTTTAAGTTCAGGCACCGTCTTATTGGCCCGGGTAGTTGATGAAGTCTCGTTGTGCTTTCACAAGGTTTACCAGATGTAGCATCAGGTTTTGTGTTTCGTGCAGCACATTTAGGTAGAGAAGACTTACTTTGGTGCCCGCTTTTTCGTTTTTTATGCGTTTCAGTTGCTTTTTGCGGTTTTCACGCATCTGGCTGATTATGCTTTGTTGTTGTTCGATTAAGCTGTCTAACTGTGCATAGTCGCTTTGGTTAATGATGAGTATAGCGCGAGCCATAAAATCCTGTACTGCGCTGCGTGTGGTATTGAGCTCTTCAAACTGTTCAGGGGTAAATATTTTGTGGTTATTATCGATGTGCTCGTAGATTGGCTCTGTGACGTATGATAGACAGTGTGCCAGTTCGCGTAAGTAGTCAATTACCTGAATATAGTATAAGCTGGAGTCGATGGCTTGCTCCTGAAGCTTTTTTACAGTTGGATAAACGTTAGTTTTAAGCTTTTTCACCTTTTTATTCAGCGTCTTCACCTCTTTATTAATTTCTTTCAGGCTGCGTCTGTCTTCGGCCTCAAAATCATAAAGGGCTTGCACGTATAGTTGTTCGGCTTTTTTCAGGATATCAGTAACGCTGTATTTGCATTTTTCCAATACATTTTCAACAGGTATTTCGCCATTGACTTCCTCAATCTCAAACTCATCAATTTCGGTTTCCGAATTTGTTTTTTTCTTATGGGTAAGGTGGGTTCTGAACACAACATAAATGGCGATGGCTATGAGTATAATGACAAACCAGGTGCCGATGGTGCTAATTAATGCCGCCATGATAAAAGCTACCGTAAATGCAGAAAAGGCTGTGAAGAACCAGCCGCCAATAACGGATAATACGCCGGTGATTCGATAAACGGCACTCTCGCGTCCCCAGGCGCGGTCGGCCAGTGAGCTACCCATGGCTACCATAAAAGTAACGTAGGTAGTTGAAAGTGGTAGCTTCATGTTGGTGGCTATGGAGATAAGGATGCTGGCCACCACTAGGTTAACTGAAGCACGCAGCATATCAAAAGCCGGAGCTTCCTTGCCCAGTACCTTGCGTCGTTCTTCGTAGTTCGTGGCGTCAAATTGCCGGCTGATCAGCCGACTTAGCGATTTTGGCAGTATTTTTTTAAAAGTATTAGAGGTATTGATGGAGGCACGAACGATGGAACGAGCGAAATAGGATGAGCCAAAGCGTTCATCGCCCTCCTGTTGTCGGCTTAAGTCGAGCGAGGTCTTCACTACAGCCTTGGCTTTCTTGGAGGTCCATAAGGTTACTACCATAATGGCACCGGCTATAATAAGCATATAAGTAGGAGTACTTACCTCTCCCGTTAGTGCATTCATGCCGGTATTCACGTCGCCTGTTGCTGTGAATATTTTAAATGATTCAAACCCGGCCAGTGGAACCCCAATGAAGTTAACCAGGTCGTTTCCGGCAAAGGCCATGGCCAGTGCGAAGGTGCCTGTCAGTACAATAATTTTCAGGATATCAGTTTTAAACAGGAGCTTAAGCCCTTGGAGGATAACGGTCCAACCAACCAGGCTGAGGGCTATAATAGTTAAGCCGTTATTTTTGATCCACTCTTTGGAGGCAGCATCCATAAAAGAAGCCCCTTTGGCTCCTTTAACAAGTATAAAGTAGGTGATGGCTGTGATAGCGATACCACCCCATATTGCGCCAAAATAAATGAGACGTCGCCAATAGTCAAACGAAAAGATAAGCCTTGTAAAATACTGTATCAAAGCTCCTGCGCTAAATGAGATGACTACGGATAGCAAGATGCCGATGATGATGGCTAATGCCTTGGCGGTATTAATATGATCGCTTAGGCTCAGATCCGGGTTATTTGACATCTTTACAAGAGCAATGGCTACTGCGGCACCCAGAATTTCAAAAACAATGGATACCGTAGTGGATGTGGGCATCCCAAAGGTGTTAAATACATCCAGCAGTATTACATCGGTAATCATCACAGCCAGAAAAATGATCATAATCTCTGAGAAGATGAAGTATTGAGGGTTGAAAATACCCTTGCGTGCTACCTCCATCATGCCGCTCGAAAAGGTGGCGCCAAACAGGATGCCTGCAGCAGCTACTATCATAATATATTTGTATGGTGCTGCCTTAGCGCCAATGGCTGAATTCAGAAAGTTGACCGCATCGTTACTTACTCCAACAATCAGGTCTGAAATGGCAAGTACAAAAAGTACTGCGACCAATACTAAATATATATTTTCCATCAGAAAAGTAGTTTAATGTTTTTTTGCGCGGCAAACTAACCATGTACTGTGCTGCCTGATGTTGATTTAATATTAGGTGAATGTTAACTTTGTGTTAACGCTCATTAAGTTAGGCTATTCTTTCTACTTTTTCAAGAGCTGAAAGGCATTAGGCTAGTTATACAGAGGATATGTGCGAGGGAATAAATCTGTGTTATTATCGTTAGTGAGTCCTCATATCTTAAAAGGTTTTTTGTAGTTTTGCGCTACTTTTGCAATAAAATAGGGCAAGTAAGTGATAAACTTGTAGATGATGCTTATCTTAAAGAGGTGAAAGCAGTCTTTAAAAATGGATTGAATGAGTGTTGGAAATATAATTGAGGGTATTAAAATTGGCATGTTAGCGTCTATACCTCTGGGCCCTATTGGTGTTTTGGTGGTGCAGCGTACACTTAACAAAGGTCATCTTTCAGGCTTTATATCAGGTTTGGGGGCGGCGCTTTCGGATACTATTTATGCCATTATTGCCGGTTTTAGTCTATCTTTTATTATTGGTTTTGTTGAATCGCAATTGTTATGGATTCAGATTTTTGGCGCTATCATTTTAATATTGCTGGGGCTTAAAATATTTTATACCAATCCGGCTATTCAATTGCGACGTCAGAAGAAGAAAAGTACCAGTTTGCTGCAGGATTTTCTTTCTACCTTTGCACTTACTATAGCTAACCCATTGGCTGTGTTTCTGTTCCTGGCATTTTTTGCCAGCTTTAGGGTTGTGGGTACTGAAAATACAGCTTTTGATAATCTTCTGCTCATCATGGGGGTAATGGCCGGGGCTGCTGCCTGGTGGTTGATTCTAAGTTCTCTGATTAATTTATTTCGCTCCAGAATTAACTTAAGACGCCTTTTTTGGATCAATAAGATTGCGGGAAGTACCATTATTGTATTGGTGGTGCTGGCTTTCAGCATCTGGGTAGGGCAGGAGTATCTTTTCTAGTAGATATAATATTAAAGGCCATCTCATGCGAGACAGCCTTTCTTAATTTTTTCATCATTGATGATGAGTACGATATTTCCTGTAGGTTAAGGAAATTTAGGAAACTGCTGAAAGTCAGGGTCACGCTTTTCAAGGAAAGCATTACGTCCTTCCTGGGCTTCTTCCATCAGGTAAAACATTAGTGTTGCATCACCAGCCATCTCCATAATACCCGTTTGTCCGTCCAGCTCGGCATTTAAGCCTCGTTTAATCATGCGCAGTGCCATAGGGCTGCGTTGAAGCATCGTTTTGCACCATTCTACCGTCGTATCTTCCAGTTCTTCCAAAGGCACTACGGTGTTAACAAGTCCCATGTCTTCTGCTTCTTTGGCCGAATATTGTTTGCACAGGAACCATATTTCACGGGCTTTTTTCTGCCCCACGTGGCGCGCCAGGTACGATGAACCAAATCCACCATCGAAACTACCTACTTTGGGACCACTCTGTCCGAAGAGGGCACTGTCAGCTGCAATGGTGAGGTCGCATACCACATGCAGAACATGACCACCGCCAATGGCATATCCGTTCACCATGGCTACCACTGGTTTGGGTAGTGAGCGAATGCGCTTATGTAGGTCAAGTACATTTAGGCGGGGCACGCCACCTTCGTCGATATAACCACCATGGCCTTTAACATTTTGGTCGCCGCCCGAGCAGAATGCCTTATCACCTTCTCCGGTGAGAACAACAACGCCAATATCCTGACGTTCGCGACAGATGTCAAAGGCATCAATCAGCTCCTTTACGGTTTTGGGTCGAAAGGCATTATAAACGCGTGGTCGGTTGATGGTTATCTTACCTATGCCCTCAAAGAATTCAAATTTAATATCTTCATATTCTTTTACTGATGTCCAGTTACGTTGACTCATAATTCCTCTTTTAAGCATTTAAAATACGATTTAAGTACACCCGCATTTTCTTTGGCTGGTGTTTTTACTTCTAATAGAATGGGTTGCTCACTATCAGCAAACAATTGTTGCAGACAATCGTCCATGGATGCTTCACTGTCGGCATGCAAGTATTTCAGCCCATACATTTCGGCAAGTGGTTTCATGTTTAGTTGGTGAGCAGCTTCGAAATACGTCTCCAGCTCATCAGTATTTGATGGGCCCGGTATAAAACGAAAAATACCTCCCCCGCCGTTGTTGATTACAACAATACGCAACTTATTGCTCATGTATTTGTTCCACAGTCCATTGCTGTCGTAAAGGAAGGAAAGGTCGCCCACGATCAGAAGTGTGGGCTGCTGGCTGATATGACAGGCACCCACGGATGTGCTGAGACTTCCGTCAATGCCGCTTGTGCCTCGGTTACAAAAGCTATTGCGGTTGTAGAAGGCCGTAAATAGCTGGGCGTAACGTATGGTAGAGCTGTTACCCCATTGAAGCTGCCAGTTTTCGGGTAGCTGTTTGGCCAGCACAGCGTGTGCCTTTAAGTCATTCCAGGTTGTTTTAGACAGGTATTCATCATGGTGTTGAACCGATCGCTCGTTTCGTTTATGCCAGGTATTAGCATAACGGCTTTTCACCGGGCTAACGCGGGGTAGCAGTTGCTTAAAAAAGTCGAGCGGTGTGGACTGTATGCTTATACTCAACTGCTGGTAGGTATCAAAGTGATGATGAACAGGGCTGATGTGCCAGTGTTCCTTGGCTTTGTAGCTTCTCAAAAAGCTTTTAATCATTTTTGATACTACCGCACCATCCGTGGTGATGAGCAGGGAGGGTTTAAAAAAGTGAGCTTCGTCTTCGGTAATGGTCGATACTACTTTATCTACTCCTGCTATTATTTTACCACCAACTAGGTTAGAAGTGTTCTCGACCAGCACAACAATCTGTTCAAGGTCAGCCAGCTTTTCTACGATTGTCTGAAGTGCATCATTAGGAGTTTGTTGCCCTACAATGAGTAATACCTTGTCGTGCTTGTGCCATGCCTCGCACAATTCATCCATATCCTGATCGGCAATGCATCCGGTGGCTCTCAGCTGTTTTACAGGAGGTTTATGTTCCTCAGGGTGTACGGTTTTGCCATAGAGGGGTTCGTCCAAAGGAACATTGATATGTACCGGTCCGGCCATGTTGTGGCGGCAATGGAAAAAGGCCTCACTCACCAGTCGGTTAACATACCAGGTGTTGGCATTTTTAGAGGTTGGTAGTACGCAGCTGTATTTCACAATATTATCCAGTGCACCCGTCTGGCGTATGGTTTGTCCGTCGCCCTGATCAATCCATTCCATGGGGCGATCGGCACTGATTACCAATAAGGGTATGTTTTGGTAATAGGCTTCGGCAATGGCCGGTGCATAGTTAAGTAAGGCTGAACCACTTGTGCATACGAGCGCAACAGGTCGTCCGGTTTGCTGCGCCATGCCCAGGGCAAAAAATGCGGCACTGCGCTCGTCCACAATGCTGAAACATTGAATATCGGGGCAGGCATTAAAGGTGATGGTTAGTGGCGCATTGCGAGAACCCGGTGAAATGACCACTTCGCGCAGTCCTTCAGTCAGGCATATATCAATTAATGTTTTAACAACTTTTTTATCAGAAACGGCTTTATTCATAGCAATGCAAAGGTTAAATATTTTTTATAACCGACAAAAGTGTCTCGGCCTTAAGGGCAGTTTCCTGCCACTCCTTTTCAGCTACGCTGTCAATGGTCAATCCTCCGCCTACATAAAGGCAGGTGGCATCTTCGGTAAGGCTCAAACAGCGTATGTTAACATAAAATTCGTAATGGCCATTCTTTACCGGCCCCAGAAAACCTGCGTAATATCGTCGCTCATGCTGCTCGGTGTCAGTAATCAGGTTGAAGGCATTTTCTTTGGGCAACCCACATACAGCAGGCGTTGGGTGCAAATCGTATAAAATGCCGATGTGATTACCGTTAGTTTTTTGCATCTCAAATTGAAAGCGGGAGCATAAGTGTTTGACTTGTCCGGCGCTAATCGTTTCGGCGTTTTTATATTCAATGCTGTCTACCTGATGGTGTATCAGTACATTCTCAATAAATTCGGTTACCAGACCCTGTTCTTTTAGTTCTTTTTCCGACCACTTAGCCGATGGTGTATTGGGCAGGGTGCCGGCCAGCGATACGGTTGACAGTCGCTGTCCATCGTGTTTGAGCAGTAGTTCGGGACCTGCACCCATCCAGGTGCCACCATTGGGTGTGCTGATGGCATAAACAAAGGCGTGGGGATATTTCTGTCTCAGCGCCTCAAACACTCGGGGTACGCTGTTGGAAGGTAGATGGGGTCCTTTCACCGTGCGCGATAGAATTACTTTCGACAGTTGATTATTGGTAATGGCATTATGCATTTTATCAAAATGTGCTACATAGTCGCTATAATCATCTGCTTTTTGAGGGGCACGATTTTTCTCTGTTTTAAAAAGTGACCCAATCAGCTTTTGCTCATTTTTGGCGAGTTGTGTAAAGGTGGCACTAAAATGTGTTGGGATAAAAATACCTGGGGTGATGGTGTTGTCAAAGGGCTCAAATACAAAGCCATCGCTGGTCAGATGATGCTCGTTGATGCCGTTGTGTATAAGCTCAGCATTACCAAGAATAATCTGTGAATCACTTTGATAAGGGGCACGATATAATACCACCGAATCAAAATGCTTTTCTTCAAGTACCTGTTCTAATTTTTTTTTCACTTTTCAAGCTTGATAGTCGCTGCAAAGATATAATAAACCCTGCAATTAGAGGTGCGTGGCGCTGGTTTTGTTGGTAAGCAAAGGGTATGGTAGCAATAAAGTGTGTGGTTTGTTTGATGAGTAAAATTGTGGTTCCTTAAATTGTCGTTATTATTCACTCGATAGAGTGATAGTAGGCGTTAGCAAAAAAATGTAAAGAACGCCAGAAGCCGTGTGTTATTGCTTTCTGGCGTTTATTTAAGGCTTATACTGCCGTGCGTAATGTCGCCTTTATTGGCGACACTCATTTAATTCCATTAAGGCCTCTTTCGGCTAAATCCACTTTACATAATTGAAGTCCTGGCGATGTGGTAAAGCCTTATTACAGGCATACACACGCAGGCCAAAATCAAAAATACCCGGGTCTTGTAATTCAAGGTCCAGTTCATAAAAGGCGAGGGTGTCCACCTTGCGTTTCTGCTTGAATTTGCGGGTGGTAATGGGTGTTTTCTGATGATTATCAGAGGAGGTGCGAATTACCAGCTCAACACAAATATTCTCCTCAATGAGTGTTTTAAGATCCAGAGCTACTTCCAGGTGGTACGATTCGCCCGATAGGTATTTGTGTTTGGGGGTGCTCGGTGCATCTACTGATACTACTTCAATGGTATCCCATGCCGACAGAACCTTCTGCTTCCAGGCTGCTATGCTTTTTACCTGTTCAAAGCTATTTTGTCTTAGCTTCAGGATGCGCTCATACATGGGCGCATAATAGCGTTTTTTATAGTCATCCATCATGCGCTTAGTGGTGTAATCGGGCGCAATCTCAGCAATGCAATTTTTGATATACTTCACCCAGTCATGGGGGATGTTGTTTTCATCCCGTTTGTAAAACAGCGGTACAATTTCGTTTTCCAGCATAGAATAGATGGTTTGTGCATCTAATTCATCCTGGTAATCCTGATTCTCATAAGTGCGTTTCTCTGTTAGTGCCCATCCGGCTCCCTTGCGATAACCTTCGAGCCACCATCCGTCCAGCACGCTAAAATTCATCACTCCGTTCATTACGGCTTTTTCACCTGAGGTGCCTGAAGCCTCTAAGGGTCGAGTGGGTGTATTCATCCATATATCAACTCCTTTTACCAGTATTTGCCCCAGCTCCATGTCATAATTTTCAAGGAAGAGTATTTTACCTACAAACTCGGGTCGACGTGATATATCCACAATCAGTTTAATCAGATCCTGACCGGCTTTATCAGCCGGGTGTGCTTTGCCCGCAAAAATAAACTGAACGGGCTTATCCGGGTTATTCAGGATTTTTGAGAGGCGGTCTATGTCGCTGAACAAAAGGTGTGCTCGTTTATAGGTTGCAAAGCGTCTGGCAAAACCGATGGTAAGCGTGTTTTCATTAATGGTGTCGATAATGTCCACCAGGCGCCTGGGATCCTCAAAGCGTCGTATCCAGTTACGATGAAAGCGCTCCTTGGTATAGTCAATCAGCTGTTTACGCAAAGTGTTTTTAGTGCCCCAAATCTTTTCGTCAGCAATGCTGTGTATTTTTTGCCAATGATTTTGGTTCGACAGGTCGTTGATAAAGTCCTTGTCAAATACTTCTTCGTAGAGGGTGCGCCACTCTTTGGCAGTCCAGGTGGGGTAGTGTACCCCGTTGGTTACATAGCCTATGTGGAGTTCCTCGGGGAAGTAGCCATCATATAGGTTGTTAAACATTTCCTGCGATATTTTACCATGTAGCCAGCTTACACCATTCATGGCAACAGAGGTGTGTGCTGCCAAGTTGCTCATGGAGAATTTCTCTTTACTGTCAAGTGGGTTAGCCCGGCCAAGTGCCAGGAATTTATCCCAGCTGATACCCAACTCATCGGGTATGTAATAGAGGTAATGACGAATCATATCGGGCGCAAAGGTATCGTGACCTGCCGGCACGGGCGTGTGCGTAGTAAAGAGGGAGGTGGCTCGCACAATCTCCAGTGCTTCGTCGTATGAATAACCTTCTATAATTAACTGTCGTAAGCGTTCTACATTAATCAGGGCCGCGTGTCCCTCGTTGCAGTGGTATAGGTCGGGGGCAATCTCCAGCTCGTCCAGGGCGCGTATTCCACCAATACCCAGTAAAATCTCTTGTTTGATGCGGTTGTCCCAGTCGCCACCATAGAGCTGGTGCGTGATGGTACGGTCTTGTTTACTGTTTAGGTCAGTTTCAGTATCGAGCAAGTATAGCTTGATGCGTCCTACATTTACTTGCCAGATGAGGGCTTTTACATTGCGTCCTTCCAGGTGAAAATTAATGGTTTTGGGTATGCCGGCTGCATCGCGCACCAGAGTAACGGGTAGAAAAGAGAATTTCTGTGCGTTTAGTTCCACTAGTTGCTCCCCATTGAGCGAGAGACGTTGTGTGAAATAGCCGTACTTATAAAGGAAGCCGATGGCCACCATATTTACTTTCGAATCACTGGCCTCTTTCAGGTAATCGCCGGCCAGGATACCTAAACCACCCGAGTATATTTTCATGGTGTCACTAAGCCCGTATTCCATACTGAAATATGCGATTTGTGGCTGATTTTCATCGGGTTTGTCGCTCATGTAGTTTTGAAAACGCTGGTAAACAGCTTTGTAGTGTTCAATAAAATCCTGATCTTGCTCCAACTCCCTTAGGCGGGCACTACTGATTGATTTGAGCAATGCGATCGGGTTTTTCTTAACCTTGCGCCATAAAATCGGATCGATGGAAGCAAACAAGTCGATGGCTTGATAATTCCAGCACCACCACAGGTTTTTCGATAGTTTCTCAAGTCCCAACAAAGAGGCCGGAAGATTCGATTCAACGATTAATTTGCGCCACTGTAGCTGATTGCTTTTTGCAACCTTAAGGTGCTTGGTTTCGTGCTTATCTTTTCCCTTGTTCATATTGTTTTTAATGGCTATTTCGTAGGCTTTGTAGTAATATCCGATAAAGTTTTTCCAGAGGGCCTTGTTTGCAATTGAGCGAGCATTTACACGGTAGGCCTGAATGTTGTCGTCCGATAGGAGGGCGAAGCGTTGTATATAATGACTCATATTCAGAATGAGTTCATGGCTGTTGGCATCGCTGCGGGTAATTACTTCAACACCGCCTTTGCCCTGTTCATCAATTTGGGTTACCCACTTGCCAAAACCGGCCAGGGAGGTGGTGATGGTAGGTACACCAAAGGCTATGCTCTCCATGGGTGTGTAGCCCCAGGGCTCGTAATAGGATGGAAACACCGACAAATCAAGACCCATCAGCAGGTCGTAGTAGGGCTTATTAAAGATTCCGTCCTGCCCTGTAAGGTAGGAGGGTACAAATATGACCTTTACCTTGTCCTCGGGTTTATTGGTAAAGCCCAGGCTTTTAATCTTATTGAGTATGGGGTCGTCATCTACATTGCCCAGGTAGTGGGTGATGAAAGGTGACACCAGCATTTCATCTTTTCTGTTTTGTGATAGGTTTTCCAATAGGTCTTTACGAGGACCGCGCTGATCGCCGGGTATAAAGAAGAATGCAACCATTTCGCGCTCATGAACCTTGTCGTGGTTGATGTGTGACAGTGTATCCAGAAAAATATCGAGTCCTTTGTTCTTAAATTCATAACGCCCACCGGTGCCCAGTAGTAGGACGTCATCGGACAAAGAATGACCCAGCAGGCATTCGGTCACGTTTTTTAGCAGCTGTTGCGATGTGGTTCGCTTTTGTTGCAGGAGTGTTTCTTCTGGTACAAAATCATCTTCAAAACCGTTAGGCATTACTACATCAACGCCCTTACCATAAAACTGTTTACACTCGCGTGCCGTAATTTCACTTACCGTGCTCAGGCAGTCGGCTGCCAGGGCTGCTTTTTTCTCTAGCGAGCATTTGGCCGATACGTTGTATTGAGAGGTTTTTTGTTGTATGTCAAACTGATAGAGATGATCATAAAGGGCTTCATTATTGCTGGCCAGTACCCGTCCCAGCATGGTGGCATGGGTAGTAAAGAGGGTGGCTATCTCGGGCATGCGGTGCTCAATATACAGGCAGCCTGCGCCTGTCATCCACTCGTGAAAGTGTGCCACTACTTTCTCGCGCACCGAGATGCGTTCTTTCACAAAGCTCTCAATAATCTGTCCGGCTGCATAGCCAAAAATGGTGGGTTCGTGGTAGTCGTCAGCGCCATAGAGTGATTCTAAACGGTATATCTCCCACATTTTGGCATAAAAGGCATCCCTGTCTTTCAGCAGGGGCTTAAAGTCAATGAGTATCACCAGGGGTTCGCCAGGTATTTTCCATCGCCCAATGCGAAAGGGGATATTTAGTTTGGCTGCTTTTTGTCGCCATTCAGGAAAGAGCGTAGGGTCTTCACTAAACTCTTTATTAATCTGCTCATTATCATTGAAATCAGGACCAATATAGATAATATTGTCTTTAAAGCTTTGCTTAAGAGTTAAGGCCTTGGTAGAGATGACCGTATGAATGCCACCTACCTTATTGCAGACTTCCCAACTAACTTCGAAAATAAAATCCGGCGTTGGCTTTATTTTTTTCATACCCACAAGTTTAAAATTAATAGATATTATAAAAAATCATCGCACATCCCCACGTGCTGAACCCTAATTAGCTTAGATGGTGTTTGTTACCCAACGAATATATGAATATCTGTATTGACTCATCATTTTTTCAGTGTGGGTATATTTGTTTTTGTAGCTTTCTGATCTCCGCTTCATATTGCTTTATCTGTTTATCTTTCTTCATAAGCTCGCTCTCCTGATTGGAAGCCTGTGCTTTCTCCTCAAGCAGGGATTTAACCCGCAATTCAAAATCACTCAGCACATTCATGTAGTTGATAAAGGCATCGTAGGGCGAGTTGTAGGGGTTGTAATATGCATGTATATTGTTGTCTGAGAAGAATTTGGTGCACATGTAGTAAAAGTGACTACTGCATTGCAGGTAATTCCAGTCCTTGTTGATGCGCTTATTGTTTAGTTCGACCACAGGCTGGCGTAAGCGGTAAAGCTTCGCAAAGGCTTCGTCCTGCAGCGCGTTACCCAGCCAGGCTGACAGATCGCGTTCTTCGTCTACCCAGGAGATAGGATGAGGTACGTGTGCTGCTGCAATGGGTTGCAGCGTGCGTATGGCTTCCGATGGTGTGGTAAACTCAAAGCTGCCCTCCTCCAGTACTGTTGACGGTAGGTGCTTTAGAAACTCAAAGATGCCCGATTCTTTCTTTTGGTGATTACCAAAGGTTTCGTAGTCCATGAAAATATTCACAATTTCTTCCTTGGCATCCAGCTGCTTCAGCCAGTTCATCATCTTTTCGGTAGTAAGGGGCCACTCGTTCCATTCCTGCTGGCCAAAGCGCATGGATATATCATTACTCAGCGCGTAGTTGCGCATCAGTAGTTTTAGCTTGGGATTAATGGCGTTGCAGTATAGGTAGTTGGGGCTTTTCCAGCCGAGTATATGTTTAGCTCCTTCGGTAATCATACCTTTGAAGCCCATGCTGGCAACCGTGTTACCTATCTCATCGGAATAGATCAACTCTGTATTTCGAAAAACTTTGGGTTTCTGACCAAATAATTCTTCAATGCGTCGGCTGTGTGTCATTACCTGGGCCTTAAATTCTTCCTGATCTTTAAGCGATGCCAATGAGTGAGCGTCTGTCTCGGCAATAAATTCAACCCCGCCGGTGTTGGCTAATTGTCTAAAGCTATCAATCATTTCAGGTGCGTAAGAGGCAAACTGATCCAACGCAGTGCCGGTGATGGAAAAACTGACCTTAAACTGCTTGTCATGGTTTTTCAGTAGCGACAAAAGTATATTGTTGGCCGGCAGGTAGCTCTCCTTAATTATCTTGCGAATGATGGATTCGTTGGTAAAATCATCGTAGTAATAATGGTCGTAGCCAATATCAAAGAAACGGTATCTTTTAAGGCGCAGAGGTTGATGAATTTGAAAGTATAGACAAATGGATTTCATTGTATTCTAGTTTTTTAGGGATGAGTAAGTAATGTTGATGGCCTGGGTATAGACTTGATATACATGTCGTGCGGCATTGGTCCACTTAAGGTTATCCACCTCTTCTTTGCCTTTTTCCTTAAAGGTGGCCGATAGTGAGTTGTAGTTAATGAGTCCATAAATGGCGTCGGCCAGGGCATCGATGTCCCAGTAATCGACCTTAATGGCGTGGGTGAGTATTTCGGATACGCCCGATTGCTTGGAAATGATGACCGGCACGTTGGACTGCATGGCTTCGAGTGGTGAAATGCCGAAAGGCTCAGATACTGAGGGCATCACATAAACATCACTCATGGTAAACATCTTAAATACATCATCGCCCCGCAGGAAACCAGTGAAGTGGAAGCGGTCGGTAATGCCCAGCTGAGCCGCACGATCTACCATTTTTTCCAGCATATCGCCACTGCCGGCCATTACAAAGCGGACATTGTCGGTGCGTTGCAACACGGCATGTGCAGCCTCCACAAAATACTCAGGGCCCTTTTGCATGGTGATTCGACCAAGGAAGGTCACTACCTTCTCGCGTACACCCTTTTTAATGCTGTTCTTCTGTGTTGCGTTAACCGGTTCTACGGCGTTGTAAACCGTTTCTACTTTGGCCGGATCTTGTCCGCATTTATCTATCACTATCTGACGGGTTAAGTTACTCACCGCAATGATGCGGTCGGCAGCATCCATGCCCATTTTTTCAATCTCAAAAACCGCGGGGTTAACGTTGCCGCCGCTGCGATCGAAATCCGTGGCATGTACATGCACCACCAGGGGCTTACCTGATATTTCTTTGGCGGCAATGCCAGCCGGATAACATAGCCAGTCGTGGGCATGTATTACGTCATGTTCATTATCGTGGCTGATGGTTGAAGCTACATAGGCGTATTTATAAATTTCATCAATAAGATTGGTGCCGTAGGTGCCAGAAAATTCAAGCTTTCCTTCTGTGTTGACCTTGAATAATTTATCTTTCCCAAATACATCGGCTTCGCGAAAGGAATAATACTCTTCGGGGTCGTTGTAAGGAATCAGTCTCGAATCCACTTCTAAATAGGTGTGTTTGCTCTTAAATTGCTGTATGTGGCTTTGAACCTGCTTGATATGCGTATTGTTGGCGCCAATTAGTTTCATTTTGCGCTGATCTTCATCACCATAAGCTTTAGGTACCACAAAAATGATGTCGAGATCGTTGATTTGTGATAATCCTTTCGTTAAACCGTAGCAAGCGGTGCCCAGTCCACCGGATATGTGAGGAGGAAACTCCCAGCCAAACATTAATACTTTCATTCGCTCAGTTCTTTTGTTAGGTTATCGATCATTTTACCCACCCTGATGATTTCAGCAACGCTGAGAGCATAGGAGGTGGCTTCATTCGGTTTGTATGGAGGATTGCCATCGTATAACTGTGATATTGAGCCGATGCCGTGTTCATTAACGCAGTCTTCAAATCCTTCGTATAATCGCTTAATATGAGCAATACCCGAATTTTTGTAGAGTGATAAATAGGCATCGGCATAGTGACCAAATAGCCAAGGAAACACCGAGCCATTGTGAAAAGATTTGTTGCGCTCATATTCGTTGCCATTGATGATTCCCACATAATCTGGATTATCGGGCGATAGTGTGCGGAGGCCGCGGGGCGTCAGCAGATCTCGTTCGATTTTATCAAGGATGGTCTTTTTTTGCTCTGCTTGTAAGCAGGAATGGGGCAAGGAGGCGGCAAAAAGCATGTTGGGGCGGGTGCTCCAACTGGTATAGTCATCGGTTGCGTAGTCTGCCAGATACTCCTTTTCGGCGTTCCAAAAAACGGCATTGAAGCTGTTTGTGATTTTCTCAGGCAGATCTTTCCATTTACTGATAAAGGTGCGGTCGCGCGTGGTGGCTGCAAGCTCCAGTGTAAAGCAAACGGCATTGTACCAAAGGGCATTGATCTCCACTAAATAACCCATTCGTTGTTGCAGAAAGGTGCCGTTGTTTCTTACCTTCATCCAGGTAACTCCCTTTTGTCGAACCCATAAAAGGCCATTGTCATGAAGGTCAATAGGTAGGTGAGATCCCTGCTGATACGTGTTGAGTATGGTTTTTAATGTGCGTTTATATTTTTGCCATACATTTTTTTTGTCAGCACCGTATTCAATGTATTTCTGGAGGGTCCAGAAGAACCAAAGGGGCACATCCACCGAGGTGCGTTCATTGTTAAGGCTTGGATCGGGCGAAAAACGATGAAGCAGCTTTTGGCTAGTGGCATCCAATATGCTTAGAAAGGTTTTTTCATCGTTGCGGGCCAGGCATAGGCCCGGAATCGCCAGGTATGTGTTGCGTTCGCTATAGCTGAGAAAGGGCAGTCCGTTGATGACGCTGGTCGCCTTCCCTTTGCGCGCAATGGATAGCTCTGCTGCGTTGTCCATGCAGCGTTCAAAGCTATCGCGACTGACCCATTTTTTTATTTCAGCATTAAACTGGCGTACCATAAATGCTGGGTTGGCCACTTTGGTTCCTGCTGCAAAAATAATGGGTACTTCTTTTTTCATGCGCAGCTCAAAGTAACCCGGCACAAAAAGATCTTCATGGCAGTCGTATCCACGTTTTTTCTCTTCTGTATATTCAATGTCGTGGTACCAATCGGGTACGTGAATAAACTCAGACTCGCGCGAAGTTTGCATATAAAGGGTTGGAAAGCCTTCGTAAAGCTTTAGGCTGATGCCATTATTGACTTTACCGGTGCGTGTATTAGCAGTCATGTTAGCGCGGGTAAGGTCGTGTATATTGCGAAAGGCAACAAAGGGTTGAAAGCGGATTACTGTGGGAGACTGAGCCTCCAAAAGAGTATACTTAATCAATATGCGCTGTTCTTTTTCTACCAGTAACTGTTCTTTCTTTAATTTAATATCCCCCACCTGATAGGTGATGGCCGGGGTGGGGTCTACCTCGTATTCGCTAATATATTTATGTCCTCTGGGCTGATAGGTGCCCGGATATCTATGAATGCCCAGATTAAACTCGGCACCTCGCTGTATGAGCGTTTCATCGACCGATGATAGCAGCACATGATTCTGTCCGTTAAAAGTGTTGATTGGGCAGATGAGTAGGCCGTGATATTTACGTGTATTGCAGTTTATTATGGTTGAACTGGCGAAAGATCCCGCTTTATTGGTTCGTAAAAATTCTCTTTGTAGCGAGTACTCTGTGTTGACCAGTTGTGCTTTATCAAATTTAAGGTAACTCATACGCAAATGGTAATTGCTGGATTATACAATGTTTATGTTGGCCTACTTTCTTTTCTTGCAATGATTATTATTGTGACTCCCTTCGGGAACAGTTCCGTAAAAATGGACTTTTGTTAGTGCTTGTATGTGAGGTGTTAATCTTCCATTACTCTCTCAAATTTAAGTATTTTTATAATCAAAGCGAGAAAAAATGCGATGAAAATCATTTTTTTAATGATTAAGAGTATTCGGTAGAAAAATGCAAGCTTATTCGCATTGCTTGTGTTAATTTGAAGCTATATCTGAGTATCTGGTTGCAATATAGCTCCCTTTACCCTGAAGAAGTATGTGATTTTTACTAGGTATTAATTGTGGTGAGGCATAATATTTGGGTGGGGTAGTGAATAAAAAAACAGCTCATATGTGATTTTTTGTCATGTAAAACAATGAAATACCGACAAAATGACTCCCTTGTACTTGCTTAGTATGTCGGTGTGGCGTGCTTTATCATCGGGCATGGGTTTTGACTGAGTTTTTTAAAATTAAACAAGCCATGAACTTCAATAATTATACAATTAAATCGCAGGAGGCCATTCAGCAAGCGCAACAGATTGCGCAGGGCCTGGAGCATCAGCAAATTGAAAATGCCCATATATTGAAGGGTGTTTTTGCTGTTGACGAAAATGTATTGCCTTTCATACTTAATAAGCTCGGAGTAAATACCGGTGTTTTTCAGAATACCTTGGATAGTGTGCTGCAAAGTTACCCAAAGGTGCAGGGGGGTGATCTCATGTTGTCGCGTCAGGCGGGCGAGATGCTTACTAAGGCAGCTGCTAAGGCTAAGGCTATGAAGGATGAATATGTATCCATCGAACATATATTGCTGGCCATGTTAAGTGCTAAAGATGAGTTGGCCCGAATGATGAAAGACAGTGGTGTTGCCGAGAAAGAGCTGATGGCAGCCATTGATGAGCTGCGCAAAGGTAAGCGTGTGACTTCTCAGTCGCAGGAAGAGACCTATCAGTCCCTGGAGAAATACGCCCGCAATTTGAATGCGTTGGCCAATGAGGGAAAGCTCGACCCGGTGATAGGTCGTGATGATGAGATACGCCGTATCCTTCAGATATTATCGCGCCGTACCAAGAATAACCCTATGCTGGTAGGTGAGCCTGGTACCGGTAAAACAGCCATTGCTGAGGGGCTGGCACATCGTTTGGTGCGCGGTGATGTACCCGAGAACCTGAAAGATAAAATTATTTACTCTCTGGATATGGGAGCTCTGATTGCCGGGGCTAAATATAAAGGAGAGTTTGAGGAGCGCCTGAAGGCTGTGGTAAAAGAAGTGGTGTCGGAAGAAGGTCGTATAGTATTGTTTATCGATGAGATACATACACTGGTTGGAGCCGGTGGTGGTCAGGGGGCCATGGATGCGGCCAATATTCTGAAGCCTGCATTGGCGCGGGGTGAGTTGCGTGCCATCGGTGCCACTACACTTGATGAGTTTCAGAAGTATTTTGAGAAGGATAAGGCCTTGGAGCGCCGGTTTCAGAAGGTGATGGTGAACGAGCCGGATAAGGAAAGTGCCATCTCTATCCTGCGCGGCATTAAAGATCGCTACGAGAAACATCATAAGGTGCGGATAAAGGATAGTGCTATTATTTCGGCTGTGGAGCTGTCGCATCGCTATATCAGTGATCGTTTCCTGCCCGATAAGGCTATTGACCTGATGGATGAAGCGGCCTCAAAGCTTCGTTTGGAGATGAATTCCAAACCCGAGGAGTTGGATGTGCTCGATCGTCGCATTATGCAATTTGAGATTGAACTGGAGGCTATTAAGCGGGAGAATGATAAACCGAAGATTACACAGATTAAAAAGGAGCTGGCCGATTTAAAGGAGCGACGCAATAGTATTTATGCCAAATGGGAGACCGAGCGCAAGGCTGCCGAAGATGTGCAGGCCATAAAAACACGTATTGATCAGCTTAAACAGGAGGCAGATCGCGCCGAACGTGAAGGTGATTTTGGTCGTGTGGCCGAGTTGCGTTATGGTATGATTAAGACAGAAGAGGGTAAACTGGATGAGGCGCAGCGGCTGGTGAATGAAAATCAGGAGAATGCCTTGATTAAAGAGGAGGTGACCAGCGATGATATTGCCGAGGTGGTGGCACGCTGGACCGGTATTCCGGTTTCTAAGATGATGAGTAGTGAGCGCGAAAAGCTATTGCGGCTCGAAGATGAACTGCACCGCCGTGTAGTGGGTCAGGACGAAGCCATTGAGGTGGTGTCGGATGCTGTGCGGCGTTCGCGTGCCGACCTTCAGGATAGTCGGCGACCCATCGGTTCTTTCCTGTTTTTAGGTACTACAGGAGTGGGTAAGACCGAACTGGCCAAAACCCTGGCTGACTATCTTTTTAACGATGAAAACGCCCTGACGCGCATCGATATGAGTGAGTATCAGGAGCGGCATGCGGTGAGTCGTCTGGTAGGAGCCCCTCCGGGATATGTGGGGTATGATGAGGGTGGACAGTTGACCGAAGCGGTGCGGCGTAAGCCCTACTCGGTGGTGTTGCTCGATGAGATTGAGAAGGCGCATCCTGATACCTTTAATATTTTGTTGCAGGTGCTGGATGAAGGGCGCTTGACGGATAATAAAGGGCGGGTGGCTGATTTTAAGAATACCATCATTATCATGACCTCGAATATGGGTGCTCATATTATACAGGGTAAGCTGGAAGGACTTAATATGGATGCCCGTGCACAGTTTGTGGAGGATACCAAAAGGGATGTATTGGCATTGCTTAAGCAGAGCATACGTCCTGAGTTTCTGAATCGTATTGATGAGGTGGTGATGTTTACGCCTTTGAATGTTGAAGAGGTGAAGGAAATTGTGAGTCTCCAGATGGCTTCTTTGCAAAAGACCTTGGCGCAGAAGAACTGGACGCTGCGTGTGAGTGATAAGGCCATTGATTTGCTGGCGCAAAGTGGTTATGAGCCGCAGTTCGGTGCCCGTCCCATTAAGCGCGTGATTCAGCGTATGGTGCTGAATGCTTTGTCCAAGAAGATATTATCTGGCGAATTAAGTCAGTCGGCAATTATATCAATTGATGTTCAGGACGGAGAGTTGGTTTTTAGTAATGAAATGCCCGGCTAATGTTTTGAGAATGGCAGAAGAATCTGTTATAGGGCTGCGGGTTTATATCAAAATGTGAAAATGTTTAATACCAGTGGCTCTTAGTGGGTAAAATATCTAAGGCGCTTCCTTTTTCTCGCATGGGTAAGGGAAAGCGCCTTAGGTGTTGAATGTGGTAAGCTATTTTTGTACCTCACCTCTTTGGTGGTGGCTTTGCAGGTTTTTACTGTTATCTTAAACGATCATTTTGCAAAACTCAACTTTCATAATTTCGCTGTACAGCTCCTTGTCGCTCCAGGTTTCAGTCCACTCAGGGTAGAGTGTTTGGGTGGCAAAGATAAATGCATCAAGGTGCAATAAATCCTTTTGGGTAACCAGGTATTCAAATAAAGCGGTGTGAAGACTCATTAGCTCGAAGGAGTGGAGCATGCTGCGCTTAAACAGGTGTGCTGCCGTGTGTTCTTCAAGGAGTTTCCGCTTGATAAGTGAGCCTTCTTTTCCCTGGCGATTGAGCAGTGCTTCTTTTTCCAATTGCAGCAGTAAGTCATCGGGGTAGATAGACAGGGCATCTTCAAGCTGTTGCATGATTTTTTTAGGGGCTTCTTCCTGTATCTCCATGAGAATGATCTTAACCAGCGATAAGAAGGCAACCTCCGGATAGCGATTGGCCAGCTTTTTAGGGTTAAGTTTTTTTAGATCTTCCGTATCATTCAGGGCATTTAGCACTGTTTCAATTAGTTCGTTGTGCTCGGCAATGCCACCATTCATGGAGTTGGGTATGATGTCGTCGTTGGTTTCCACATCAAAAAAATGCAGCAAAGTATTGCGAGCTGCCATAATTTGGTCAAGGCCATGGTGATTATAAAAAAGGCGCTTGCTTACAAATAGTAGTTCGGTGGCTGCCTCTTCATCGTTGCTGTCGTTAAGTGCAATCAATGCTCTAAAGCGTTCTGTATCGTAGTGACGTTCCTTTAAGGGTTCGGTATAGATATATTCTTCAATGGGTAAATCTTCTTCGTACATGTTGTTGTGTTTTATTGGTAATACGTTTTATACCAGTCGGTAAATCTCTTCAGTCCTTCCTCAATACCGGTTACAGGCCTAAAATTGATACGCTGTTCCAAAGCGCTTATGTCTGCATAGGTACGGTATACATCCCCTTTTTGCATGGGCATAAATTCTTTACGGGCTGTTTTTCCAAGGTGCTTTTCCAGGGTAGTAATAAATTGCATCAGCTCAACCGGTTTGTTATTGCCAATATTGAATAAGCGGTAGGGTTTATCCCTTTCTTCTGTTTTGTTAAAGGGCAAATCAATCAATTTCTCAATGGCTGTGCTAATGTCATCCACGTAGGTAAAGTCGCGTTCCATTTGTCCTTCGTTATATATCTGAATGGTTTCTCCCAGCATAATTTTGCGTGTGAAGGAGAAGTAGGCCATATCGGGGCGTCCCCAGGGGCCATAAACAGTGAAGAAACGAAGCCCGGTAATCGGTACCTTGTAGAGGTGGGCGTAGCTGTGCGCCATCATCTCATTGGATTTTTTAGTAGCGGCATACAAGGAAACGGGCTCGTTGCAGGCGGCTGAAGTAGTGAAGGGTGTCTGGTTGGAATTACCATATACTGAGCTGGAAGAGGCGTACAGCAGGTGTTTCACAGGAAAATGACGGCAAGCCTCCAGGATGTTTATAAAGCCGATGAGGTTACTGTCGATGTAGGCATAAGGTTGCTCAATGCTATGTCTCACGCCGGCTTGGGCTGCCAGGTTGATGACAGTCTCAAATTGTTCTTTTTCAAATAAATCGTCCAGACTCTTCTTGTCACAGATATCAATTCTTAAAAATCGAAAATTGGTATATTCTTCCAACTGCTTCAGGCGATCTTCCTTTAGAGCGGTCGAATAGTAGCTGTTGATGGAGTCAATGCCCACGATGTTGAATCCGCTTTTGCACAGTTGTTTGCACAGGTGAAAGCCAATAAACCCGGCGGCACCTGTAATTAATATTTTCATTTATGGCAGTGTTTTATCTTTTTGCTTATGGCGGATCAGGTGTTTGGGCGAGGTCTTCTTGCTTTTAGGTGCCTCAGGCTTTCGGGTTTCTAGTAAAAGTGGACTCCTCCAGGTTCACAATCAGGGTATAGCCAATCTCTTTTATGCGCAGGATGATTTTTTTACTGCCTTGCACCTCCATAACCTCACCCTGCACGCCTTCCAGCGGTCCGGATGTAACGGTTATTTCCTGTCCCTTTTGTATTTCATTAGTCTCCACGCTAAAGTCCAGTTTGCTCTCAATGGCTCGTTGCATAGCAACCAGGTCTTTTTCGGGTATAATACAGGCTTGTCCTTTGTACGACACATAGGCAACAACGCCGGGTACCTCAAAAACCATCTCGTAATCGCGACGTGGTATCTTAATAAAGATATAAGAGCTGATCACGGGTGTTTCAACCCATTTTTTTCGATCGCTCCACTGCCGTAATGTCTTCTTTAAGGGTAGATAAGTCTCTATGTTCAGCGCTTTAAGCTGCTCGTAAACTTTTTTTTCGGCTCTCGACTTTGTATATAGTGCGTACCAGTATTTAACTTGATTTTTTTCCAAAATGACTACTTTTAAAAACGAAAGTAATAAAAAATGTGCTACGAATTAGCCATATTTGATCAGTAGTGATGATAATTTTTTTAGTGTTCCGAATATGAACGTAAGCAGTTGCATAATGTACAGATGTAAAATAATGATTTTAGTGCTGATGCTATTGCCGGGCAGTAGAGTGTTGGCTCAGTTTAATGGGGGGCGTATGGTAAGTGATGCATTTTATACCGAAATACCCTTTGACTATGTGCATGATGCCATTGTTGTGGAGGCTGCCATAAATGGCGTAAAAGGACGCTATTTGCTGGATACGGGTGCCATGTGTATTCTGTTTAAAGACTCTGTGGTTCATGATTTTCCCAATGCACGGGAGCTGCGTATCGGTGATGCAACGGGTAAGAAGCAGATGGCCAGTGTGGTAGATATGCCCCTGATTGAAATTGGTGGTTTGCGCTATGAGGGCATTCCAACTTTATATATCGATGTGTTTAAAGGTCCTTTTAAGTGTTTGGGTTACAAAGGTATTATTGGCAGTAACTTATTGCGTTTTGGAGCTTTTAAAGTCGATTGGGCAGCGCATAAACTCATTATTGCCAAAGATTATCAAACCCTGGGCATGCATGCATCAGCAGGCAGTAAAATGCGGGTTAATAAGCAGCAGAGTTCACCCTTTGTTAAGGTAAAGGTGAATGGTAAGGATATCAAGTGGGTACTATTAGATACGGGTAGCGGTGATTCATTTTCCTTGTATCATATCACGGCCAACTGGTTGCGTAAAAAAGGTGTTTTGGCAGCGCCTGTTTATCAATCAAACGGCACCAATTCGCATGGTGCGTGGGGAGCCGGTAGTTATGCTGCTGATATATACAATTTGGAAAGCATGACTGTTGGTAGGCAGCAGTTTTATGGGCCTATTATTGAGACCGGAGCCGGTAAGTCGAAAATTGGCATGCAGGTGTTGGAGCGGGGCGATTTTGTTATGGATTATCCTCAAAAGCGCTTTTTCATTGCTGCGAATAAGGAATGCGTGGACTTGTTAATCCGCAGCTTTGGGCTGGATTTTATTATGTATAACGACACCTTTGTCGTTAATGGTGTATGGCAGGACACTGCTGCCGATAGTGCGGGTATTCAAAAGGGTGATGTGTTGGTGGATATAAAAGGGTTTAATTTTGCCAATCAAGCCCCTTGTGATATTTATCGTTCGCTGAAACATACCACACGCAGTAAAGAGCGCTTAACATTTGTTTTTCGACGCGATGATATGGAGCGGGAGGTAAGCCTCTCGCGGATTAAGTTTTAATGCTTTCTGTGTACTTATCAACGCCATAATAAAATTTAAAATCGTATATTTGCGCAAAATTTCTAAAGGTATAACCCTTGGTTAAAGTGAGTGAAATATGCTGATTGACTGTTTGTAGTCAAGAATATGTTCAATAATTTTAGCCAAGAATAAAAAGGCAGATATTAATGCAGGAGAAAATCATTATTTTGGATTTTGGTTCGCAGTACACGCAGTTGATTGCCCGACGCGTGCGCGAGATTAATGTGTATTGCGAGATACATCCCTTTAACAACTGTCCTGAACTGGATGAGTCCGTTAAAGGTGTTATTTTAAGTGGAAGCCCCTACAGTGTGCGCGACGAAGAAGCACCAAAACCCGATCTGACTGCTATTAAAGGGAAGATGCCTTTGCTGGGAGTGTGCTATGGTGCCCAGTATCTGTCGCAGTTTTACGGTGGCGAAGTGCAGCCCTCTAAAACCCGTGAGTACGGTCGTGCTAACCTCGAGTTTGTTGATAGCAGTAGTGAGCTAATGACCGGTGTAAGTGCCCATTCGCAGGTATGGATGTCGCACGGCGATACCATTGTTAATCTGCCCCAGGGATATAAGATTGTGGCTAGTACAAAGGATGTGAAAGTAGCAGCCTATAAAATAGAAGCTGAGCAAACCTATGGCATGCAATTTCACCCCGAGGTGTATCACAGCACCGAAGGATCACAGATTCTTAAGAATTTTGTGGTGGGTGTGTGTGGATGTACCCAGGATTGGACACCCGACTCATTCGTTGAAACAACCGTGGCTGAGCTAAAGGAAAAGCTAGGCAACGATAAAGTGGTGCTTGGTTTGTCAGGTGGGGTGGATAGTACCGTGGCCGGTGTGTTATTGCATAAGGCTATCGGACAACATCTTACCTGTATCTTTGTAGATAATGGTTTGCTGCGTAAAAACGAGTTTGAGGCAGTACTTGACTCATACAAACACATGGGACTGAATGTGATTGGTGTTGATGCCAAGAAAGAGTTCCTGGGTGAATTGGATGGAGTATCTGATCCTGAAACTAAGCGTAAGATAATTGGTCGTGTCTTCATTGAGGTATTCGATGCTGAGGCACACAAAATACAAGATGTTAAATGGTTGGCACAGGGTACGATCTATCCTGATGTGATTGAGTCGGTTTCGGTAAATGGACCATCAGCCACCATTAAATCCCACCATAATGTGGGTGGATTGCCCGAAGAGATGGACCTTAAGATCGTGGAACCACTCAAGTTGCTGTTTAAAGATGAGGTGCGTCGTGTAGGTCGTGCCATGGGCATTGATGAGAACCTCTTGGGTCGTCATCCTTTCCCGGGTCCGGGATTAGCCATTCGTATTTTGGGTGATATAACAGCTGAAAAAGTAGCCTTGCTGCAAGAAGTGGATCACATCTTTATTCAGGGCCTAAAAGATAATAATTTGTACGATCAGGTGTGGCAGGCCGGTGCTATGTTGCTACCGGTACAGTCGGTAGGAGTAATGGGCGATGAGCGCACCTATGAAAAGGTAGTGGCCTTGCGTGCCGTAACATCAACCGATGGTATGACAGCCGATTGGGTGCATCTTCCTTATGACTTCTTAGGACGAGTATCGAACGATATTATTAATAAGGTAAAAGGGGTTAACCGCGTGGTGTACGACATCAGTTCGAAGCCGCCGGCAACCATTGAATGGGAGTAAGCCACAGGCAAAAAAGCATAGGAGCAGGGCCGGTTAGAATTTTTTCTTTCCGGCCTTTGTGTATCTTTGTAATAATGGATCTGCCAAATGGGTCCTGATTAAAAACGGATACGATGGGATGTAAACGACCTTTGATAGCACTTGCAGTAGGTTTAATGGCTATGGTGGGAGGAGTCCGTGCACAGGGCTTTGATCAAAATGTGCAAAAGCTTCAGCTGACCTACCAGTTGATTAACTCGCTGTATGTGGATACGGTTAACAATGAAGCATTGGTGGAGGAGGCCATCGTGGGGATGCTCAAAAGTCTCGATCCTCATTCTGTTTATATCTCAGCCGATGAAGTGGCTGCCATGAATGAACCCCTTGATGGAAGCTTCGAAGGCGTGGGTGTTCAGTTTAATATTTTAGATGACACGCTGATGGTGGTCAACCCCATTGTTGGTGGCCCCTCAGAGAAAGTGGGTATACGTGCCGGTGATCGTATTGTGGCCATCGATGGCGAAAATGTGGCTGGCGTGGGAATTAAAAACAGCGATGTTTTTAAGTATCTTCGGGGAAAGAAAGGTACCAAGGTCGAGCTTCGCATCATGCGAAGGGGAACCGCTGAAGCCTTGCGCTTTGTGGTTGTACGCGATAAAATACCTTTACACAGCGTTGAAGCAGCTTATATGGCCACACCACAAACGGCTTATGTGAAAATATCACGCTTCGCACTTAATACACACGATGAATTTGTAGAGGCTCTGAAGACCCTTGAGGAAGAGGGCTACGAAAACCTGATACTCGACCTTCGTGGTAATGGAGGGGGTTATCTCAAAGCAGCCATCGACATCGCCGATGAGTTGCTTGATGATGATAAACTGCTGGTCTATACCGAGGGTAAAAACAGTCAGCGCCGTAATCATCATGCCAGTAAAAAGGGCTTGTTTGAACAGGGTAACCTGGTGGTGCTTATTGATGAAGGATCTGCCTCTGCTAGTGAGATTGTTTCGGGTGCCGTGCAGGACTGGGATCGTGGACTGGTTATAGGTCGCCGTAGTTTTGGTAAAGGGCTGGTGCAGCGTCCCTTTGATTTCCCTGATGGTTCGATGATACGCCTGACCATAGCCGAATATTATACGCCGGCGGGTCGTTGCATCCAAAAGGATTACAATGATGGATTTGATGCCTATTATCAAGAGTTGGGCGAGCGTTATCAGCATGGAGAGCTGTCCAATGTGGATAGCATACATTTTGACGATGCCCTGGAATACAAAACCAAAGTGAGTGGCCGAACCGTTTATGGCGGGGGCGGTATAATGCCCGATGTGTTTGTGGGGGTCGATACCAGTATGTACTCCAACTACTATCGCGACTTGATTGCCAGTGGTGCTCTCAATCGGATGGTAATCAATTATGTGGATCATCATCGTGAAGCCCTGCAGGCGGACTTCAGCGATTTTAAACGTTACAATAAACACTTTGAGGTGGATGAAAGCCTTATGGAGCGCTTGATCAAGGAAGGTGAGAAGGCCGATGTGTCACTTAATGCTGAAGAGCTGGAGGTGTCGCGCCCAATGATTAAGGCACAGATTCATGCCCTGATCGCCCGCGATCTGTTTGGTTCGTCTGAATATTTTCAAAGCATCAATCCTATGTCTGAAGCCTTTAATAAAGCCATCGACATTGTGGAGTCAAAACGCGATTACTCGCAACATCTTAACTAAAAACAGCATCTCTGTAACTGTTCATGAGTGAATTAATAAGTCAGTATGGTCTTGAGGTAACGGGTACTGTGGCCTCTCTTGTTTATCTTTTTTATTCAATCCGTGAAAAAGTATGGCTGTGGCCCTGGGGTATCGTTGCCTCGGCGGTTTCGCTGCTGGTATTTTATCAGTCGGCGCTATATGCCGATATGGGTTTGCAGTTCTATTATGTGTCCATCAGTGCCTATGGCTGGTGGTACTGGATGAGTGGGCAGCCCGGAAAAGGCGCTTCCGATGTGCCGATCAGGCCTGTGGGTGGCCGTTTATTGCTTAAGCTACTGTTGATTGGTACAGCCATTTATCTGGTGCTGCTGTGGGCCTTATTAAAGCTACCGGCCATGGTGCATATTGCCAGCTCAGATATGCCATATCTGGATGCCTTTACAACGGCCGCATCGGTTATTGCTACCTGGATGCTGGCTCGTAAGTATCTTCATCACTGGTTGTTTTGGATTGTGGTTGATCTGGTTTCCATGGGGATGTATATTTACAAAGGCTTGTATTTTTATAGTTTCCTGTTTTTGGTCTATACCATTGGTGCCGCAATGGGTTATTTCGAGTGGAAACGCAATATGAAACGCGATGCAGTATAACCGTCCCTATGTCATTGTTTTTACCGGACCCGAGTCAACGGCCAAGTCCACGGTGTCTAAAGCGGTGGCGCATCAGCTGAATGCATTCTGGGTGCCCGAGCATGCCCGTACCTATGTGGAAGGTTTAAACCGTTCCTATACTTTTGATGATGTGGAAGCCATTGCCAAGCTCCAGAAAGAAGCTTATGAAGAGGCCTTGCGAAGCAAAAAGGAGGTGATCGTTTTTGATACCTTTTTGATCATCACCAAAATATGGATGAAGGAGGTGTATGGTGAGGTGCCTCAATGGATTGATGCTTTCTTGCAATCCATGCATGTGGATTTGCACCTCTTGTGTTATCCGGATATTGACTGGGTGGATGATGGGGTGCGCGAGAACAAGGATAAGCGTCATTATTTGTATGCCTGTTACGAGCAGGAATTGAAGCATTATGGTTTTGATTATGCCCTTGTACGGGGCCAGGGAGAAGCACGGCGAGATGCCGCTTTACAGCATATTTATCAACACCTAAAGATAGTAGCCAGTTATGGGTAAACAAGATTTTGAAAGGATAAAAACGGCCATTGATGCTTTGTCAAGGGAAGAGAGTTTTAAAGGTGTATGTCATCCTCATTTCAAGGATCACAAAATGCCGTCGATTCAGGCACTGGAGCAAATTGTGTCGCTTTCGCGCAAAATCCTGTTTCCGGGATATTTTGGTGACAGCTCCATACGCCCCGATAGCCTGCGTTATTATATCGGTGTGAATACTGAAAATTTATTTTCCCTGCTGGCCGATCAAATATTTGCGGGTCTGTGTTTTGTGTGTGATACACCGGAATCATTCGACCTGAATGAGCGCCGTCAGGTAGCCCATGACTATGCCGGACAATTTATTGAGGAGCTGCCTGAGATACGGCGTATGCTGGTGACTGATGTGGAAGCCGCTTACCTGGGCGATCCTGCAGCCCAAAGTAAGGGAGAAGTTATATTCTGTTATCCGGCCATCCGTGCTATTACGAATTACCGCATAGCGCACGCTCTACTGCGCATCGGAGTACCACTTATTCCCCGTATGATCAGCGAGATGGCACACTCCGAGACAGGAATTGATATTCATCCACGCGCCACCATTGGCACTTATTTTAGCATTGACCATGGCACCGGTGTGGTCATTGGTGCCACTTCCATTATTGGCAATAATGTTAAGCTGTTTCAGGGAGTTACCCTCGGAGCCAAAAGCTTTCCTTTGGATGGGGACGGGAATCCGATTAAGGGTATTCCGCGCCATCCTATCATAGAAGACAATGTGATTATCTACGCCCAGGCAACTATCCTGGGGCGCATTACCGTAGGTGCTAATGCAGTGATTGGGGGCAACGTATGGGTGACCAATACGGTGCCTGCCGGTACGAAAATAGTACAGTTTAAGCACCGCGATCTGTTGTTTAACGAAGGTACAGGCATCTGATAAATCGCCTGAAATAAGGTTTTTATCAGCATTTCTACTGTCTTTACCAAATATGTATATCAATTAAACGATTTATGCCGTATTTAATGTAAACTTGCGAGAAATCGGAAGAAATCATAATTTTTATATATTTGTAGGCAATTAGACCAATTGAAATGGCTTTTGAATTAAAAAATTGGTATTTAGAGAAGAAGCAAGGCGATGTTATACTAGAATATAACGGCAGTATTACGCCGGAAGTTATTGCGGAGGCTTTGGAATCGATAGAGAAGAGTTTGAACCTGAAAAATGAAAAAAATCGCGTTCGAAAAAAAGTATATAATGTTTTTATAGAGAGTTTGCAGAATTTGTATCATCATGTTGATTATCCTCCGGTTTCGGCTCAGGTTGAGCAGAGTCCACGCTTTGGAATTATCATACTGAGCAAGGATGGTACTTTTTACCGTATTTCAACGGGCAATTTTGTAAAAAAAGAAAAATTAAATTACATTAAGGATCGTATTGATCAGGTTAATTCCCTGTCCGACGAAGAAGTTCGTATGTTATACAGGGATATTTTAAATAACGATGAGTATTCTGATAAAGGCGGGGGAGGCCTGGGGATGCTTGATATTGTTAGGAAAACAGGCAATAAGTTAGAGTATTATTTTTATCAATTTGATGATGAATACATCTTTTTCTCGCTAGATGTATACATTAGTTAACTGCATAGCTACGAGTATGGAAACAATAATTCGTGAGGGAAGTCCTAAAACACCTTTTGTAAGGCTGGACGGAGAGAAAGGAGTGGTTGAAATAAAGGGCCGCTCTATTCCTGAAAATTCTGTTGAGTTTTACAAGCCAATCATCGACTGGCTGGAGAAGTTTGGTGATTCACCGTCAGATGAAACCAATGTAAATATTCAGTTGGAGTATTTTAACACCAGTTCGTCAAAATGTATCCTGGATATTTTCAAACGCCTTGAGCTGATTCATAAAAAGGGTCATCCGGTGGAGATCAACTGGTATTACGAAGAAGATGATGAAGATATGTTTGAGGCTGGTGAGGATTATCAGTCAATTATCAATATTCCCTTTAAAATGATTGAGATGGAAGAATAATACGCCGAATAATATTTGAAAAAGGCTGGGTGACCGTTGTGTTGCTCAGCCTTTTTTCTTGTCCTTAAAGTACCAACCAGCCTTTGTTTTGGCAGAGAAGAGGGCTGGCAGTGCCCGCAGGTAAAGTGTTGCAAACAAAAAGAGGTTGATCAGCCATATAACAATGGCATTGGCGGTAAAAGTGCTGAGGTGGTGCTGGCCGATGCGCTTTGTGGGCGATATAAAATGTGCCCTTAAACATTTGCTTTGCGGATCCTGATAGATAGGATCCATCTTTTGCCACAGCTCCCCATTGTACTCAATAATCTTATTGGAGAAAAAATTATTGGAGTTGGTAACAAAGCGCTCCAGGTCGGCATTGTGATGCTTGTTTTTATTGGCAATAAATGCACGGCGTTCAGCATCTGTTTTTGTCATTTCCTTAATCTTATCATCCAGCTGCTGATCCGATTGATTATACAGTGCCTTATAGTAATTTTTTAAGGTTTCGATATAGTCAAAGGCGGCTGTCAGATCCTCATCGCCCAGTGCCTTCGTGGGTAATAGTACCTTATCAGCAACCCGCCCCGGATAGAGTGTGTGGTGCTTTTCAATTTCTTTGTTAAACAAGTGTAGCGAGTAGTTGCGACGCTCTGTAATGCTGTCATTGTCCAATGTTTTGTTGTTGGCAATGCTTTGAAGATGATTGTATAAGGCTGGTATCCAAAAGTCCTTCCGGTACTTGGCCTGGCTTTTTAATTTTTCGTAGGGATAAAAAGTTTTGCCATAGGCATTGTTGGTAAATTGCTCTACGGCAAGGGCTTCAAAAGCCCAACGGGCGGTTATTATTTCGCCATATAAAGGTATTTTTTCCGGGCTCGATAGTCTTGGGTTGAGGCGATCGAAGCTGATAAATACCCCGCTTAAAATAAGTTGGGGGATGATAAGGAATGGGATGGATATGTAAATATTAACGGTTTTCTTAAAGGTATCGGAAATGTTAAGTCCCAAAATGTTGGCAAATACCGAGCAGCTAAAGAGGATGAACCAGTATTGCAGGAACATGCCATGCAAATCGATAATGGTGTTGCCAATGAGTACAAACAGTGCCGACTGTATGGCGGATATACCACATAGGATAAATAGTTTGGATAGCAGGTAGCTGAGGCGGCTGAGGTTCAGGAAAGACTCACGCCGTTTGATCTTTCGATCGTTAATAATCTCTTCAGCACTGACTGTAAGGCCCACAAAAAGCGCGATTATAACCGCAATAATGATATAAACCGTAACATTCGGATTCTTCGAAAAATGATAGATGGCTGCCTTGCTTTGATCCACATCGTAGTAGCGTATGATGCTGGCCAGTAGTAGTGCTAATACAGGTGTTTCCAGTAGGTTGATAAGTAAATACTGGGTGTTGGCCAGCTTCGAGGCGATATCACGCTTCATAAAAATCCAAAGCTGCTTCAGTCGTTTGGGTATCTGAAAACTTACTTTGGGCAGCGTGTTGTGTTCCGATGGAGTGGGTTCGTGAGCTTCCCATCCCTCATGAAATAGCTGATACCACTCATGAGGGGCGATGCGACGCGTTTGTGTGAAGTTACCATATTCGTCCAGCACCTGGGAGTTAACAATGTTTAGCACCTGTTCCACATTTACATTACCGCAGGTGGGGCATTCGCTTTCATCGCGGTTGGCATGGTTGATGCACGCCTTAAAGTAATTCACACTTTCCACCGGGTCGCCGTTGTAGATCAGGTAGCCACCTGTGTCGAGCACAATCAACTGATTAAACATCTTAAATATATCGGACGATGGCTGATGAATCACCACAAATACCAGCTTTCCCTTAATGGACAATTCTTTGAGCAGGTCGATAATATTGTCCGAGTCACGCGATGATAAACCGGAGGTGGGCTCGTCCAGAAAGAGGATAGACGGCTCACGAATAAGCTCCAGGGCGATGTTAAGTCGTTTGCGTTGTCCACCGCTTATCTTCTTATTCAGTGGGCTACCCACCTTCATAAATCGTATCTCGTAAAGTCCCAGCGATTGCAATAGCTTTAGTACTTTGCGCTTTATTTGGTATTCCGGCAGGTTATCAAAGCAAAGGCAGGCGTTGTAATACAGGTTTTCGTAAACGGTTAAGTCCTCCATTAGCAAATCGTCCTGCGCCACATAGCCTATAAGGCCTTTGGTCCGATCCAGGTTGTTGTGTACATCAATATCGTTGATGTAAACGTGACCGTTGCTGGGCTTGTTGATACCGCTCAATACATTCACCAGTGTGCTTTTACCGGCGCCGCTGGAGCCCATGATGCCCACTAACTTACCCGATTTGGAGGCAAAGGAAGTTTTGTGCAGGCCAATGGCACGTTTGCTAAAATAATACTCTACGTTTTCGCAGCGAAAGTCAATTTCATTCCCAGCGTTATCGCGCACAAACTGACTGAAAATATCACTGTAGAAAATGGTGTTTATGAGCTTATTGCGCAGTGAGCTGCCAGGATTCAGTATCTGAACGCGCCCCTCGTTAATCAGCTGGCCATTCATGCTTAAATCCATGTAGCCCTTAAAGCGAAAGGCAAAAAGATTGACTGATTGCAGGTGGATCACACGCAGCTCGCCTTTCAGGTTTTCCCAATACAGATGCTTTACATTGGCAGGGGGTATGGGATTGCTGTTGACAAGGAGTATATTGCCCGATTCCGGTAGCTCAGAAAAAGGACGGGTGATGAATTTTATTATGGATTGGTACTCGTCCTCAGGTAGGTTAAAGGTTTGTGCTACGGTAATGATAAATTCACGCTCGTAGTCACTCATTTCAATGTCGATATTCAGGAACTCAACTAGCTGAACCAATACAATAAGCTTCTGATAATAGGTCAGTGCCTCATTGATGCCGGTGGCTATTTTTAGTACCTTTACCGAGCTGGCAGCATGTCGCTTATGAAATTTATCCTTGTCCGATAAGCGCTGCTCATGCTCTTCCTGAAGCCGGTCGAACAGGTTAAGGTACTCATCAACAAGCTGGGAGTTCAGTTGCTGATTGAGCAATGACTTAACGATGATGCGCCGTGATTTGATCTCGGTGCGAGGAAAGGCGATGAGCGCAAATAGCTGAATCAGGGCTTTTAATATCTCTTCGCTCATACACTCATCAACTTAAGGTTTCGGTAATGCGGTAAGGCACCCTTGCTCATCGCTTTCTATGCCTCTTCAATGCTTTTAAAGCCAATCATTAGCATGGCAATGCCCGAAGTGGATTTTTCGGGGTTAAGACGTGCTTCTACGATGCATTCCACTGAGCCTTCTACCTTAAAATCCCAGGCTCCGGTAGCTTCATAATCTTCATTGGTAAACAGTAGATTGCGATCTTTGTCGTAAATGGAGAAAAGAATATTATTGTCCTGATGGCTGCACGCCACCACACGGTATAAACTGCCTGAAAAAAAGGTGGTGTGAAACTCGGCTACCTCATCGCCGGTGAGAAATGCTCTGAAAGGTTGACCGCTGGCTACAAAAGGAGATTTTAGCTGGTTGATGCAATTGCTGAATAACACATCTTCTTGCGAGTTTAATTTCAGTGGCGACGCTAGTGTAAGCAAGGCCAGTAACAAGAATAATAGCGAGTGCTTCTTCATCTTAAGGTTGTTTAATTGAGGTTTAACAGGTTCAAAATTTTCAGAAAGATATTCAAAAACTGCTAATTATTAATATCGGCGGCTCAAAAAAATTAAAAAATCATAATTATTTATGCTAATAAATCACAAAATTTTAATTTCTGTTTACCAATTTTATCTTTGTCATTGTTTAATTAACAGATTATTGCCAATTATGCGCCGCTTGAATAACGCTTGGGAGATGGACTTAATTGTGCGTGCGTAAATTATTATTATAACAATAAATAAACAAATAATGAAAAGAGCTTTCTTAATGATGGTCGCTGTTATGATGCTGGTTTCGGCAAGTGCACAGTTGACTTTAGAGGATGTGATACACGGGGGCGAATCCTTTTTTAAGTATTATCCGCGTGCCCTGAATGTGGGTTTTAAAGGAGATGCTAATTTGTTGGTACATCAGCGTCGCGATTCTGTGTTTACTCAGTCCTTCAACAGTGATGAGCAGGAGTTTTTATTTGATGTCAAACACTTGAGTGGTATTCTTGAGAAGGCCGGACATGATGCCCTGAAGCGCCTGCCGCGTTTGAGTTGGGACGATCAAAGTCATATTTCTTTTGTTACAAGTGCTGGATATTATACACTGGATGTTGCTAATGAGGAGCTAATGATGTTTGTGCCGCGTGCCGAAGGAGGTGCCAACTATGATTTAAATAAAGATGTGGCTGCCCTTGCTTATACTGTTGATAATAATTTGTATATAAATAAGGGCGAACAGGTTATTTCTGTTGCATCCGATGAAAATAACGAAGTAATTTTTGGTCATACGGTGCATCGTAACGAGTTTGGCATCAATAAAGGAACTTTCTGGTCGCCCAATGGTGAGTGCCTGGCATTTTACCGCGAGGATAACACCATGGTTACGGATTATCCATTGGTGGATGTGGATCAGCGGGTGGCTAAGCTTGAGAATATCAAATATCCTATGGCTGGTATGGAGAGTCATCAGGTTACCGTAGGGGTTTATAACCTGGCAAAGAAGACTACGGTATATCTGAAGACTGGCGCGCCTGAAGATCGCTTCTTCACCAATGTTTGTTGGACACCTGATAACCGCTACCTGATGATCGCAGAGCTCAACAGGGGTCAGAATCATATGCAGTTGAAAAAATATGATGCCGCAACGGGCGATTGTGTGGCTACTTTGTTTGAAGAAAAAGATGAAAGATGGACCGAGCCACAGCATCCCGCCTTGTTCATCCCCAATAAAAAAGGAGATTTTATCTGGCAAAGCATGCGCGATGGCTATAACCACCTCTACGTCTATGGTATTGATGGTAAGCTAAAGAAGCAGTTGACGCAAGGCGATTGGGAAGTGACCAATGTGCTTGGCTTCGATAAGGCAGCGAAAAATTTGTTCATCGAAACTACCCGGGAAAGTGCTATAGAGCGGCACGTGTATAAACTTAGTCTGGCATCGGGTAAGATGGTGCGCATCACGCGTGAGCCCGGTGTGCATCGTGTTCAGGTCAGCAAGGATGGTCGCTATGCACTAACCACTTTTTCATCTCTCGATGTGCCTTCCAAAACTAACCTTAACGACACACGAGGACGTCATATTCGTACTTTGCAAACGGTGGATAATCCCTATAAAGACATTGAGACCGGCAAGGTTGAGTTGCTGAAGCTCAAAACCAAAGACGGACAGTTCGATTTGAATGCCCGCATGGTGTTGCCCGTGAACTTTGATCCGCAAAAGAAATATCCTGTGATTGTGTATGTGTATGGCGGACCGCATTCGCAGATGGTGCAAAACCGTTGGCTGGGTGGTGCACGCGGATGGCAGCTGTACATGGCCCAACAGGGATATATTGCATTTACGCTTGATAACCGGGGGACCGCAAACCGTGGCAAGGAATTCGCTCAGGCCATTCATCGTCAGCTGGGGCAGGCTGAGGTGGAAGATCAGATGCAAGGCATTGCCTACTTGAAGTCATTGCCTTATGTGGATGCCGGACGTATTGGCGTGCATGGCTGGAGCTATGGTGGTTTTATGACCATTTCAATGATGACGCAGCATCCCGAGGTATTTAAAGTAGGAGTAGCCGGCGGACCGGTTATCGACTGGAAATACTATGAAATTATGTACGGCGAGCGCTACATGGATACGCCGGAGGAAAATCCGGAAGGCTATGAGCAGGCCAATCTGACTACCAAGGTGGATCAGCTGGAGGGGCGTCTGCTGGTTATTCACGGTGCCATCGACCCGGTGGTGGTGTGGCAGCACAGTCTGGCTTTTGTTCGGGCTTGTGTTGAAAATCGTGTGCAGCTCGATTACTTCCCGTATCCGCGGCACGAGCACAACGTGTTGGGCAAGGATCGTATTCATTTAATGGAGAAGGTGAGCCGTTATTTTGAGGACTTTTTATAACCCGCAGCATAAAATAAAAATATGCCTGACTAGCAATCGCTGGTCAGGCATATTTTTTAGGTCATAAAAAAAGCCGCTTGCGCGGCCTGGTTTTATGCTATTTGTTCTTCCGATTCGAAGATGTCAAACACATTGTCGAGTTTCATCAATTTTAACAGGCTCAGTACATCTGGTTTAATACAGCACAGCTGGAAGCTGCCATTGTTTTGTCGGGCTGTTTTAAGGGCACTGATCAGGGTGCCGATGCCCGAGCTATCGATAAAGTTAATGTTAGAAAGATTGAGTACCATTTTAGCACCATCGCCCGATATGGCTTGTGTTAAGGCTTCTTTTACCTCTTGTGCTATGGTGGCCGTTAATCTGTCGGTATCAGCCAGTGAGCCGTACATCACCCCATTCTTTTCTTTAACTTGTAACATATAATCAAATTTTAATTCTCTAATACTTTTTGTAATTCCGCCACGGCCGCATCGCAGCTTTGGTTAATGTGCTCAATAATTGATTTTACGGTTTCTTCATTTTTATGATCATTTAGCCATATCCTGCGTTCTTCAGGGTAGCTGTCAATGCTTTTTTGCAGCTGTACAAGCTCATCATTTTGTAAACCCTTACTGTTCATGGTATCAATTCTCATAAGTTTGGCCAGCAGCTCCAGGTTTTTAAGGTCTTTATTGCCCAACTCTTCCATGCCCATTGACATAACCGATGATTTGGCTTTGTGTGCCAGTGCAGCTATCTGACTCCAGTCTTTGTTCTCCAGGCCTTCAGCAAAGCCTTCTTTAAACTCCGGAATTTGCTCAATAAATATGTTTATCAGCTCTTTTATCAGTTCCCGGCTGCCATCGGTAATGCTCTCCAGGTAGCTCAGGTCAATGTGTGTATAGGGGTTTGGCATATCACTATAGGTTCAAAAGGTTTTTAAGCATAAATTACAAATTCATTAACAAATGTAAGTTTTTTTGGTTGAAAAATATCTTTCAATTCATTATTCTCTCTCTTTGCATTGATATAAATTAGGTGTTTTACCCGATAATTATCATGTTTTGTCAGGTGATTTATTTCCTACATTTGTTCAAGCGGCAAACAGCTTATTGCAGCTTGTTGGTCGGGTAAGTGAAAAGTACAATAGCATAAAAAATATAACAGTGATGAAAAGAACAGCTTTTTTCAAGTTTCATGAGTCTTTAGGAGCAAAACTCGCTCCTTTTGCCGGTTACGAGATGCCGATAGAATATTCAGGAATTAATAACGAGCATATCACAGTGCGTAATGGTGTGGGTGTATTCGATGTGTCGCACATGGGTGAGTTTTGGGTGAAAGGCCCTAAAGCTTATGAATTAGTGCAACGAATCACCAGTAACGATTTATCGGTTTTATCCATTGGTCAGGCGCAATACACATGTTTTCCCAATGGGAAAGGAGGTATTGTAGATGACTTTTTAGTGTATAAGTTCGAAGAAGAGAAATATTTGCTGGTAGTGAATGCGGCCAATATTGATAAGGACTGGGCGTGGGTGACTGCGCAAAACACCATGGGTGCCGAGTTGGAAAATGCCAGCGATGCCATCTGTCAGTTGGCCATACAGGGACCCAAAGCCGAAGCTGTTCTGCAAAAACTGACCGACATCGACCTGTCTGCCATTCCATATTATCACTTCACTACAGGTTCTTTAGCGGGTGCCGAAGAGGTGATTATTTCCAATACCGGATATACCGGATCAGGTGGTTTTGAGTTGTATATGTATAATGCCGATGCTGAAAAAGTATGGACTGCAATTTTCGAAGCGGGAGCTCCTGAGGGAATTCTCCCCATCGGGTTGGCTGCACGCGACACCTTACGTCTTGAAAAGGGATTCTGTCTCTATGGTAATGATATTGATGATACCACATCGCCCATTGAAGCTGGTTTGGGCTGGATTACGAAATTTAATGAGGAGAACGACTTTATTGACAAAGCTACTTTCCTGAAACAAAAAGAAGAGGGCGTGAGTCGTCGTTTAAAGGGTTTTGTACTGGAGGACAGAGGTATACCGCGCAAGGACTATGAAGTAGTAGATGCTAATGATGTGTGCATTGGCCGTGTTACTTCCGGCACCATGTCTCCCATGTTAAAGAAGGGTATTGGTATGGCCTATCTGAACAAGGGATACACAAAACTGGATACTGAGATTTTTATTAAAGTGCGTAATCGTAAGCTGAAAGCTAAGGTTGTAAAGATGCCATTTGTGTAATTCGTTCTATTTTTAATGGGTGTTGAAAAGATATTTTTTAATTTTAAACACTCAAACATGAATCATAACCAAAAAGTTTAATTAAGCAGTTCTAAAAATTATTAGATATGAAGATTCACAATTTTTCTGCAGGACCATCTATTTTACCTGAGTCAACAATTAAGAACTCTGCCGAGGCAGTATTAAATTTTGCCGGCACAGGCTTATCTTTATTAGAGGTATCGCACCGCGGTAAAGAATTTGTTGCTGTAATGGACGAAGCAGTTGCATTGTTTAAGGAATTATTGGACATTCCTGCCGGCTACGAAGTGGTTTTCGTAGGGGGAGGTGCCAGTACACAGTTTTGTATGGTACCCTATAACCTTATGAAGTCAAAGGCAGCGTACCTGAATACCGGTACCTGGGCCAATAAAGCACTGAAAGAAGCCAAAGGTTTTGGTGAAGTGGTTGAGGTAGCCTCGTCGAAGGATTCGGTGTATAATCACATTCCTAAAAACTATGTGGTGCCTTCAGATGCCGATTATTTCCACATCACTACCAACAATACCATCTATGGTACAGAGATAAAGAAAGACTTGGATGTGAATGTGCCGTTGGTGGCCGATATGTCGTCTGACATTTTCTCGCGCCCGGTGGATATTTCTAAGTACACCTTGATTTATGGTGGGGCACAAAAGAACCTTGCACCGGCAGGTGTTACCTTTGCCATCGTTAAGCAGGATGCACTGGGCAAGGTGGATCGTCATATCCCTACGATGCTTGACTATCGCACCCATATCGATGCCGGATCGATGTTTAATACACCTCCTGTATTCCCCGTTTTCTCAGCATTGCAAACGCTTAAGTGGCTGAAGGAACAAGGTGGTGTGGCTGCCATGGAGAAGCTGAATATCGAAAAAGCTGCTGTGCTTTATGATGAGATCGATCGTAACCGTTTATTTAAGGCTCCTGTGGCCGATTTGGAAGATCGCTCATTAATGAATATCTGCTTCATTATGAATGATGAATACAAAGAGCTGGAGAAGGAATTCTTTGATTTTGCCACGGCTCGTGGAATGAGTGGTATCAAGGGGCACCGTTCGGTGGGTGGCTTCCGCGCCTCAACTTATAACGCTATGCCAAAGTCAAGCGTTCAGGCCCTGGTGGATGCCATGAAAGAATTTGAAGCGAAGCACTAAAATTATAGAGGCTGTCCCGATGAATTTTGGGTCGCCTCTTTTTTTTTAATCACTTAATGAAAAAAACGATGAAGAAAATACTAATAGCTACCGAGAAACCCTTTGCCAAAGCTGCCATTGATGCCATTACACCGGTGGTGAAAGAGGCAGGTTACGAATTGGCTCTGCTGGAAAAATATACCGAGAAAGCGGCTTTGTTGGAGGCGGTAAAAGATGCCGATGCGCTGATTGTACGCTCTGATAAAGTGACACGCGAAGTGGTGGAAGCAGCACCTCAGCTGAAGATTGTGGTGCGTGCCGGTGCCGGATTCGATAACCTCGACCTGGCAGCCTGCACCGATCACGGTATTGTGGCCATGAATACTCCCGGTCAAAACTCCAATGCTGTAGCCGAGTTGGTGCTGGGTATGATGGTGTTTATAGCACGTAATGGTTACAATGGCACTGCGGGAACCGAGCTTCGTGGTAAAAAAATCGGTATTCATGCGTACGGCAACGTAGGGCATTATGTTGCTGAAGTTGCTAAGGGTTTTGGTATGGAAGTTTATGCCTACGATCCGTTTGTAGCTGACGAGAAGATTAAGGCTGCCGGCATTACACCCCTGGCTTCGGTTGAAGAGCTGTATGCAAGCTGCGACTATGTGTCGTTGCATATACCGGCCAATGAGCACACCAAGCAGTCGATTAATTATGATTTACTGAATAAAATGCCGCAAGGCGCTACGCTGGTGAATACAGCGCGTAAGGAAGTAATTCATGAAGAAGAAATTCTGAAGTTGATGGCTGATCGCCCTGACTTTACATATATTTCTGACATTGCACCCGATAATAAAGCCGAGTTTGAAGCTCAATTTGAAGGACGCTTTTTCTTTACTCCCAAGAAGATGGGTGCCCAAACGGCTGAGGCGAACATTAACGCCGGAGTGGCAGCTGCCCGACAAATTATCGCATTCCTTGAGAAAGGTGATGAAACCTTTCGGGTAAACAAGTAATTGGCTGTAAACGATAAACCAATTTTAAAGATAGCAGGGTGCCTCGGTACTCTGCTATTTTTTGCCCTTTATGAGCAGGCGTAATACCTGCTTTAAAACAGCAAAAATCATCTCCGACATTGACGAATGTCACCTAATTGGGAACTCCTGATTACTTACATTTGTGCCTGAGCGAATGGCTGTGAAAGGCGTGATTGAGCAACCGGCTTGGGCTCAGGACAACAATCCAAAGTTTAATCTATCAAAATAACGAGAAGATGGCAATTATCAAACCATTTAAAGGCTTACGACCACCACAAAATATTGCGCAGGATCTGGCTTGCTTACCTTATGATGTAATGAATAGCGAGGAGGCAGCGCAGATGGCGGAAGGAAAAGATTGCTCCTTACTACATATTACACGTGCCGAGATCGATTGTCCGGCCGGTACCGATATACACGCTGATGAGGTGTATGAAAAGTCTGTATCCAACTTCAAGGCCTTCCAGGAAAAAGGATGGTTGGCGCAGGACGAGGAAGCCAAATACTATATTTATGCACAAACCATGGATGGTTGCACGCAGTATGGTATTGTTGGGGCAGCAGCTTGCGAAGACTATGCCAATGGCGTCATCAAGAAGCATGAGCTGACGCGTCCGGATAAAGAGGAGGATCGCATGATATTAACACGCTACCTTGATGCTAATATAGAACCTGTATTCTTCTCTTACAAAGCAGTGCCTGAGATCGACGAAATTGTAGATCATATCGTGAAGCACCAGGCCGCTGATTATGATTTTACTGCCGAAGATGGCTTTGGTCATCACCTATGGGCCATTAACGATGCCGAAACGAATAAGCGCCTTGAGATGCTTTTTGCCGATAAGGTAGCTGCTACTTATGTGGCGGACGGACATCACCGCACCGCTGCTGCTGCACGCATTGGTGAGGAGAAAAAAGCCCAGAACCCCAACCATACAGGCAATGAGGAGTATAATTTCTTTATGGCTGTGCATTTTCCCGATAATCAGTTGAAAATTATTGATTACAATCGTGTTGTTCAGGATCTGAATGGTCTTACTCCTCAGGAGTTACTTACAAAACTGGAAGATGTGTTTGAAGTGGAGTGCATGGGCGAAGAGGAGTATCGTCCGGCCAGGTTACATGAGTTTAGTATGTACATGGAGGGCAAGTGGTATAAGCTCAATGCCAAGCCGGGAACTTACAATGATGAGGATCCTATTGGCGTATTGGATGTGACCATCCTCTCGGATCATGTGCTGGATAAGATGCTGGGTATTGAAGACTTGCGTCGTTCAACACGCATCGATTTCGTAGGTGGAATACGAGGTCTGGGTGAACTTAAAAAACGCGTAGATAGCGGTAAAATGAAAGTGGCCTTTGCCCTGTATCCGGTATCGATGCAGCAGCTTATTGATATTGCCGACACCGGGAATATAATGCCGCCCAAAACTACCTGGTTTGAGCCTAAGTTACGCTCCGGCCTTGTTATTCATAAATTAGAATCAAAATAGTCTTTGCCCAATAATCTGAGTTTACAGTTAAATAAAACACAGGTTAATAATTCAGACTAGCTAAATATCCGTTTAAGCCTCCCTTCAGCAGGAGGCTTTTTTTGTACTATAAAGGCGGTTGCTTAAATTTGTGGTTTAAAATACGAAACAATGTCAATACAAGATAATTTACAAGCCGTTAAAGAACAAGTGAATGATCGGGCCTGCCTGGTGGCGGTGTCTAAAACCAAACCCAATGCTGATGTGATGGCGGCATATGAGGCTGGTCAGCGTATTTTTGGCGAGAACAAGGTGCAGGAGCTGGTAGCTAAGTACGAAGCGCTACCCAAAGATATTGAGTGGCACATGATTGGTCATTTGCAAAGTAATAAGGTGAAATACATAGCACCTTTTGTAAGCCTGATTCATGGAGTAGACTCCGAAAAACTACTTAAGACCATTAATAAAGAGGGGAGGAAGTGTGGGCGCAGAATTCCCTGCCTGCTGCAGGTGCACATTGCCGAGGAGAGTACCAAATTTGGTTTTACACAGGCCGAGCTCATGGCGCTGCTCAACCCTACCTTCATAGAAGAGCTGGAGTTTGTAGATCTGCAGGGAGTAATGGGCATGGCTACCTTTACCGATGATGAGGCGCAGATAAGGAAGGAGTTCAGGGCACTCAAAGGGGTTTTTGATCACCTGAAGGCCTCAGTATTCGCGAATCGCGATCGTTTCTGTCAGATCAGTATGGGCATGTCGGGTGATTACCTGATTGCCATTGAGGAAGGAAGTACCATGGTGCGTGTGGGAAGCTCTATTTTTGGTGCTCGTAATTATCATTAAAACCATTCTATATAAGCCCAGGCTAAGAATAAAATACAACGGAAGCCTTGGTATGGATGACTTTTGTTTATATTTGTTCTTATCAAGATTAGAAAAATAATTACCCCGATGGCAAATTTAGAAACTAAATATCTGGGTCTTACGCTTAAGAACCCCATAATAGTCAGTAGCTGTGGCCTGACAAACAGTGTTGATAAGATTGGTGAGCTCGTGGATGCCGGTGCCGGTGCAGTCGTGCTTAAGTCGCTTTTTGAAGAGCAGATTAATCACGAGGTTAATAATATTATTTATAAGGGTTCGGGTTTTGATTATCCTGAAGCAGTAGATTATGTAAAAGGATATACCCGTGATAATTCTGTTGGAGAGTACTTAAAGCTAATCAAGCAGACCAAAGAAAAATACGATATCCCTGTTATTGCCAGTATCAACTGCTACTCGTCGGACGAATGGGTTGATTTTGCGCAGCAGATAGAAGCCGCCGGGGCGGATGCTTTAGAGTTAAATGTTTTTGTGCTAAACACCGATAAGAACAGTGAATCAGCTGCTTATGAGCAGCTTTACATTGATGTGATAAGCAATGTGAGCAAAGTTGTAAGTATTCCCGTGGCTGCCAAGTTAGGACTTTATTTCTCCAACGTGGTAAACGTGGTGAATCGTCTTTCTGTATCCGGTGCCAAAGGGGTGGTGTTGTTTAACCGCTTTTATGAGCCCGATATTGACATTAATAAGTTGTCCTTAACTGCGGCCGAGGTACTCAGTTCGCCGGCCGATATGCGCAGAACCTTGCGCTGGGTGGCCATCACTTCTGATAAAGTGCATAATATCGACATCTCGGCTTCTACCGGGGTGCATGATGGCGAGGCCGTTATTAAGCAGCTGTTGGCGGGTGCTACCAGTGTGCAAACCTGTTCAGCCGTATATAAAAATGGTCCGGAAATCATCACGGCCATGCTGGCTACCCTTAAGAATTGGATGGATGAAAAAGGCTATACTCATATCGATGAATTCAGGGGGCTGATGAATTACGGAAAGATAGAAAACCCTGCCGTATATGAAAGAGCGCAGTTTATGCGGTATTTCTCCTCTTACGAGTAGAACTAAATGAAACAAAAGATAGGCCCTGCTGATTTTTCAGTGGGGCTTTTTTGATTTATGCACCAGGGAGGTAGTTATAACAAATGATTGGCTAAGTTGAGTTACGGTTAGAAGCCAACTATTCATAACAAATTATAGTGCTGCTATATATTGTTTTCAGTGTCCCTAGCGGTAATCTGAATGTTGGTGTGTGTTTTTTAAAGTTGAAGTTCAAACCATTGGTTATCAACACTTATATACTCTATTTAAAAACAAGTTTTTAAGCCACTTTTTCCGTGGAGCCGTTAATATTTTTACCTCTTGGATC